>NZ_JAANNO010000003.1:0-300000 GCF_011250645.1 Motilibacter aurantiacus | reverse complement strand
ACACGGCCTCGCTCGCCCGGCGGCACAACGACGCGAACGTCATCTCCCTGGCCGGCCGCAAGACCACCGAGCAGGAGGCGATCCGGCTCGTGGAGGTCTTCCTCGCGACCGGGTTCGAGGGCGGTCGGCACGCCCGCCGCATCGCGATGATCAGCGCCTACGAGCAGGGCGAGGGCCTCCCGCCGCTGCCAGCGTAAGAAAGGTGCATTAGGCACCGTTCTCACGATCTGCTGCTGTCTCGACACGGTTCGCGACCGTCGCGCGCACTTCCTGCCTGCTCGCTCGAAAACTGGCACTCCGTTCCGAACGTTCGCCCACACCGGGCCCGGTCCGCGTCCTAGCCTGCTCGAACGCACTGCCTGAGAGCCGCCTGAGAGACCGGGCGGCACGTCGTCGACGAGCGGACGGGACGCATGAGCGACGGGCACGACGCACGGACCGTGACCCTGCCGGCCACGCCGCGGGACGGCACCGCGGGGCCGGAGCCGCTGGTCAGCGTGGTCATCCCCACCCGCAACCGTGCCTCCATCCTTCCGCGGGCGCTCGGCGCAGCGCTCGGCCAGGTGCTCGACGTCCCGCAGTCGCTCGAGGTCGTGGTCGTCGACGACGGCTCGACCGACGACACCGCCCGGGTGCTCGCGGCGGTCGAGGACCCACGGCTGCGGGTGCTGCGGCGCCCGCGCGGCTCGGGGGTGTCCCGCGCCCGCAACGCGGGCACCCAGCTCGCCCGCGGGCGCTGGGTCGCCTGGATGGACGACGACGACGTGTGGTCGCCGACCAAGCTCAAGCTGCAGCTCGACGCGGTCCAGCGCACGCCCGGTGCCCGGTGGTGCAACGGGGGCGCGGTCATCGTCGACGGGAGCTTCCGCATCCTCTACACGCAGTTCTGCCCGTCGGCGGCCCCCGACCTGGGGCGGACGCTGCTGCGCCGCAACCACGTGACCGGCGGCGGGAGCGGCGTGCTCGCGGACCGCCGGCTCGTCCTCGACCTCGGAGGCTTCGACGAGGAGCTCTCCATCTTCGCCGACTGGCACATGTGGGTCCGGCTGGCGCTGGCCGCCCCGATCGCGGTGGTCGACGCGCCGCTGGTGACCTACGTCGACCACTCCGAGGGCATGTCCCACGACCGGCTCCGGCTCCTCGCCGAGCTGGAGGTGCTCCGTCCGAAGCTGCGCGCGCTCGGCCGTGCCGAGGGCGCGCAGGTCGAGATCGACGAGCAGCACCTGCTGCAGTGGATGCTGCGCCAGCAGGTCCGGGCCGGCCGCCGGCGGGACGCGGCCCTGCTCCACACCCAGCTGGTGCTCGCCGGCATCGTGCCGCTGCGGCACATGCTGCCCAGCACGGTCATCGGCATGGTCGCCCCCGGCTTCCGCCGGCGCCGCTGGGACCGCCGCGAGCAGACGCACACCGACCCGGAGTACGCCGCCGAGGCCGCGCCGTGGCTGCTGCCGCTGCAGCGCCAGGCCTCGCCCCGGCGGCAGCCGGCCACGGTCGGGGTCGAGGCGCCGTGACCGACCCGCTCGTCACGGTCGTCATGATCTTCCGCAACGCCGGCCAGTTCCTCGAGGACGCGGCGCAGAGCGTCCTCGCCCAGACGTACGAGCACGTCGAGCTGGTGCTCGTCGACGACGGGAGCACCGACGGCTCGGGACGGCACGCGCGCGACCTGGCCGCGCGCCACCCGCAGCGGGTGCGGGTGATCGAGCACCCGGGTGGGGCGAACCTCGGCATGAGCGCCTCGCGCAACGCCGGCGCCGCCGACGCGCGGGGTGAGCTGCTCGCCTTCCTGGACGCCGACGACGTGTGGGAGCCCGGGCACCTGACCGGGGAGGTGGCCCTGCTGCAGGCGGCCCCGGGAGCGCAGATGGTCTGCGGGCGGGCCGTGGTGTGGCACTCCTGGCGCCCGCCCGCTCCCGGTGAGCAGCGCCGGCGCGACGTGCCGACGCCGCTTCCTTTCGCGCCCGGGACAGTGGTCGACCCGCCCCAGCTGCTCGCCGCGCTCATGCGCCGGCCGGAGGTGCGCACGCCGATCTGCAGCCTGCTCGTCCGCACCGACGCCTTCCGGGCCGTCGGCGGCTCGGAGCCGGAGTTCCGCGGGATGTTCGAGGACCAGGTCCTGCTGGCCAAGCTCCAGCTGCGCCACCGGGCCGTGATCAGCGGTGCGCTCACGGCGCGCTACCGGCGCCACCCGGCGTCCGCCACCGCTGCCGCGGCGTCGGCGGGGGAGTACGAGCTGCGCCCCGGGACGGCGCGGGCGCGATTCCTGCAGTGGCTGCAGCGCCGGGTCGCGGACGAGGTCGGGCCGGGGGACCTGGCCGACGCCGTCGCGGCCGCGGCCGCGGCGGTGGGGCCACCGGCACGGGCAACCCGGGTCCGAACGGCCGTCCGGCAGCGGGTTCCCTCCCCGGTGCGGCAGCAGGCCCGCCGGGTCGTCCGCCCCCGCCGGCCCGGCCTGGTCCGGCTGGGCTCGCTGCGCTCCACCGAGCCGCTGAGCCGCTGGTTCGGCTACGACCGGGGCCGCTCCGGCGAGGCCGGCCAGCCGGTCGACCGGGTCTACATCGAGCGCTTCCTCGCCGAGTCCGCGCTCGACATCCGAGGCCGCGTCCTCGAGGTCGGCGACCCCTCCTACACCCGCCGGTTCGGCGGGGACCGGGTGCGCCGTGCCGACGTCCTGCACGTCGAGGCGGGCAACCCGGAGGCGACGTTCGTCGCCGACCTGACCGACGCCCCCGAGCTGCCCTCGGACGCCTTCGACTGCATCGTGCTGACGCAGACACTGCACCTCGTCTACGACATGCGGGCGGCCGTCCGCACCCTGCACCGGGTGCTCGCCCCGGGCGGCACG
The DNA here is from genome assembly GCF_011250645.1 of Motilibacter aurantiacus. NCBI lineage: Bacteria > Bacillati > Actinomycetota > Actinomycetes > Motilibacterales > Motilibacteraceae > Motilibacter > Motilibacter aurantiacus. The sequence goes on along the minus strand of NZ_JAANNO010000003.1, from coordinate 297,155 downwards.
CTGCTGCTCACGGTGCCCGGGATCACCCCGCTGGCGGCGGACCGATGGGCGCAGGACTGGTGCTGGTCGCTGACGCCGGCAGCCGCCGAGCGGCTCGTGGGCGAGGTGTTCGGGGACGCGCTGGTCGAGGTGCGCGCCTGGGGCAACGTGCTGGCGGCCGTGGCGCAGATCGAGGGCATGGCCGCGTCGGAGCTCCGGGCCGAGCAGCTCGAGCCCGTCGACCCGCAGTACCCCGTCATCGTGGCGGTGCGGGCGTTCAAGGGGCCCGCCGCCGCAGCCGCGCCCGCCGCCGTGCTCGGGGCCGAGGGGCCGGCGGCGTGAGCGCGCCGTCCTGGGCCGCCCCGGCCGTGGGCCGGGCCGCGCGGGCAGCCGCGCTGGCCGCCCGGGCCGCGCGCAGCGCGAAACACCGCGCGTACGTCGGGCTCACGGCGGCCGAGCACGTGGTCGCGAGCGCGCGCTGGCGGGCCTCGCCCGGCTGCGTCGCCCTCACCTTCGACGACGGGCCGCACCCGGGGTCGACCGACCTCGTGCTCGACGTCCTCGGCGAGCTCGGGGTGCGGGCGACGTTCTTCTGCACCGGCGCCAACGCTCGGGCGCATCCGGGCCTGCTGCGGCGGATCGCCGCCGAGGGCCACGCGGTCGGCTCGCACAGCCGTACCCATCCGACCCCCAACGAGCTGGGAGCGCGCGTCCTCGCCGACGAGTACCTCGGCGGGCACGCGGAGGTCGAGCAGGCCCTCGGGGCGCCGGTGACGCTCTTCCGGCCCCCGCACGGGCAGCTCACGCCCGCCAGCTCGCTGCTCCTGCGCACCCGGCGCATGCCGCCCTGGCTCTGGACCGTCGACCCGCGCGACTGGGTGCCCGGCACGACGGCGGCCCACGTCGCCGCGGTCGGGTCGTCGGCCCGGTCCGGCGACGTGGTCCTGATGCACGACTGGGTGGAGCAGCCCGAGGCGCCGGAGGCCCTCGACCGGTCCGCGACCATCGCCGCGCTGCCCGCGATCGTCCGCTCGCTCCGCTCCGCGGGGCTGACCCTCGGAAGGCTGCCCGCGTGAACGTCCCGCTCGTCTCGGTCGTGATGATCTTCCTCGACCCGGGCAAGTTCTTCGACGAGGCCGTGCACAGCGTGCTCGACCAGACCTACCCGGCCGTCGAGCTGGTGCTCGTCGACGACGGCAGCACCGACGGGAGCTCGGCGGCCGCCCGGGCCTTCGCCGAGGAGTACCCCGGCCGCGTACGCGTCGTGGAGCACCCGGGGCACGTGAACCGCGGCATGAGCGCGGCCCGCAACCTGGGGGTCCGGGAGGCGCGAGGTGAGCTGGTCGCCTTCCTCGACGCCGACGACGTGTGGGAGCCCGGTCATCTGGCCGGCGACGTGGCGCTCCTGCAGGCGCACCCCGAGGCGGGCATGGTCTGCGGGCGCACGCTCCACTGGTGGGACGGAACCGGCGACGAGGACTTCCTGTCACCGTTGCCGTTCGCCCCGGGCAGCGTGCTGCCGCCGCCGCTGCTGCTGCGCAGCGTCCTGCGCTGGGGGGCCGTGAGCACCCCGATCTGCAACCTGCTCGTGCGGGCGGACGCGCTGCGGGAGGTCGGCGGGTCGGAGGAGAGCTTCCGCGGCGCCTACGAGGACCAGGTCCTGCTCTCCAAGCTCGAGCTGCACGTCACGGCGGTCGTCAGCGGCCAGGTGTCCTCTCGCTACCGCCAGCACGCCGGCTCGCACACGACGGCGGCCAACCCCCGGGCCGCGCAGATCGAGGCGACAGGGCGCGAGCAGTTCCTGCGATGGCTTTCCGGCTACGTCGCCGCGAGCCCGCACCGGGACGACGCGCAGCTGCGCGAGGCGCTCGACGCCGCCCTCGCTCCTGCCGCCGCCGGGCCGACCGTCGTCTCCCGGGTGCGCGGGGCGGGGCGCGCCGCCGTACGCCGCCTCCCACCGTCGGTCCCCCTGCAGCTGCGGCGCCTGGCCCGGCCCCGCCGTCCCGGGCTCGTACGCCTGGGCTCGCTCGCGTCCACCGAGCCGATCAGCCGTTCCTTCGGCTACGGGCGCGGGCTCCCCGTGGACCGGCACTACATCGAGGGCTTCCTCGCCGAGAACGCCGAGAACGTCCGCGGCCGTGTGCTCGAGGTCGGGGACCCGTCGTACACCCGGCGGTTCGGGGGCTCACGGGTGAGCCGCGCGGACGTGCTCAACGTCGACGCCTCCATGCCCGGGACGACGTTCGCGGCCGACCTCGCCGATGCCCCGGAGCTGCCCTCGGACACGTTCGACTGCATCGTCCTGACCCAGACCCTGCACCTGGTCTACGACATGGCGGCGGCCGTCCGCACGCTGCACCGCATCCTCCGCCCCGGCGGCACCGTGCTCGCGACCGTGCCGGGCATCAGCCCGGTCAGCGAGGACCGGTGGGCCGAGACGTGGTACTGGTCGCTCACGCCACGGTCCGCGCGGCTCCTGTTCGAGGAGGCGTTCGCCCCCGACCTCGTGGAGGTGCGCCACTGGGGCAACGTGCTCTCCGCGGTCGCCTTCGTCGAAGGGCTCGCGGCGCAGGAGCTGCGCCCGCACGAGCTGGCGACGGTCGACCCGCAGTACCCCGTCACCGTCGCGGTGCGCGCGTTCAAGCCGGCCTAGCTAGAGGTGCTCGTACGCCCAGCGGCGCAGCAGCCGCCGGCTCGCCAGCCCCGCGAAGCAGCGGTAGGTCTTCGACACCCAGGGGGCCAGGGCCACCGCGCCGAGCAGCAGCGGCACGGCACGCAGGCGGAGCCCGGCGTGCACGTGGAGATGGGCGAGGTCGCGCAGGACCATCGCCCGACGCTCGTGGTAGTCGCGCAGGCTGCGCCCCGTCGAACGGGGGTGGTAGCCGGCCAGCCGGTAGTCGCGCCGGTGCGCGAGCAGGTGCGCGAAGGCCTCGTCCCGGAGCTCCAGCGCGGTGGTGCGCTGCACCGCCGTGGACGTGCTCGTGATGCCGGCCGGGTTGTCGCGGTAGACGAACAGGCGCTCGGGCAGGTTGGCGATGCCGGCGACCCGCGAGACCCGGTTCCAGAGGTCCATGTCCTCCGCGGGAAGCCGCTCGGGGTCGTAGCCGCCCACCGCCCGGTAGACGTCCGCACGCACCATGACCGATCCGTGGGCGAACTGGTTGCCCACGACCTGCGCGACCTTGAGGTCGTCGGGGTGGGCGAGGAAGCCGGGCGCGTAGGACCGCCCGGTCGCGGTGTCGAGGACCGTGTAGTCGGTCCCCACTAGGGCGACGCCCGGATGGGCGTCGAGGAAGTCCACCTGCCGGCGCAGGCGTCCCGGCAGCGACACGTCGTCGGCGTCCATGCGGGCGAGGTAGGTCCCGCGCGCGAGCCCCGCCGCCTCGACCAGCGTCGGGACGAGGCCGCGGTTCTCCCGGGACAGCAGTCGGACCCGCGGGTCGTCGAAGGCCCTCAACGCGGCGAGCGTGCCGTCCGTCGAGCCGTCGTCGATGACGATGAGCTCGAAGTCGGTGAAGGACTGCCCGAGGACGCTCTGGACCGCCGCGCCCACGAAGCGCTCGGCGTTGTAGGCCGGCAGCAGCACGGAGACGACCGGCGGACGCCCGGTCACCGGAGCCGTACCCACCGGCGGGGAAGCAGGTCGCCGGTGTCGATCGAGGCGTCCCGGAACCACGTCCCCGGCGCCACGACGACGTGCGAGGGCTCGTCCTCGAGCCACGCGCCCCACCAGCTGAACGAGCTGTTGGCCAGGACGTGGTGCCGGCAGGCCGCCATGAGCCGCAGGTCCTCGAAGCCGCGCTCCGGCGGGTTGTGGTCGAGGTACGTCGTGGGCACGCCGAGGTCGAGGTTCTCCTTGCACCACGGGGGGTCGTCGGAGAAGACGTAGTAGTGCGCGTCCCCCACCGCGGCGGTGACGTGCTCCAGCGCGGCCGCGTAGTAGGCCGGGGAGCAGGTGCCGTGGTAGTCGTTCGTCGCCGGGCTGCTGACGTAGTCGCCCCGGCGCACGTGGACCGAGACCGCAGGCCGCGACCGGATCTCCGCCAGCAGTTGTGCGTTGCGGCCCGTGGGGGGCGAGGCGAAGGTGAGCTCGCGGCGCAGCGGGCCGGCCACGTCCGCGAAGTAGCGCTCGCTCTGCCAGTAGCCGTCGAGCAGAACCTCGTCGGGGGCGTCGAGCACGCTCGGGTCGAAGGCGAACGACGTCTCGCGCAGCACCCGGCGGCCGAGCCCGGCCCGGCGCCCCCACCGCGAGTGCCGCAGCGCGGCCAGCCGGTCGGGACGGGCCGTGAGGGCGAAGCAGCCGAGGGCGTACGTCCGCGGCGTGTCAGACCCCTGGGCCTCCTGGCTGGAGAACCAGCTGGTGTCGACCCGGAGGGGCACCCCGTGGTGCCGGGCCAGGCGGAAGCCGGCGGCGTACTGGAACATCTGGTTGCCGAGCCCGCCGACCAGCCGGGTCGCGATCATTCCGGCGCCGTCTCCGTCGCCGTCTCCGGGACCGGGGCGGAGTGGTAGTGGTGGAAGCTGAGCGTCTTGGCCCGTGGGCCGAGCCGTGCCAGCGCCTCCTGGACGCGGTCGGCCTCGGCCCGCGGCGCCGCCGCGTTGAACCAGTACGTGCGGAGCGCCTCCCGCGGCCGCGACCGGAGGAAGTAGTTGCCGTAGAGCTCGTACTCGGAGAAGCCGGAGGCGTCGTCGCGCACGACGGCGGCGAGGACCGCCTCGTACCACGGCAGCCCGCTCCTGGCCTCGAGGTCCGCGCGGAGCCGGCGCAGGACGTCGGCCTCGAAGAGCATGTGGTGGGCAACGAACGAGAGCCGCGAGGCCCGGCCGTGGCCGAGCAGCCGTTGCAGTGCCACGTCGTAGGCACGGTGGTACTCGTCGGAGGCGTCGAACACCGTCCGGTGCCCGGCGGTGAAGGCCTGCCGTCGGGCCGCCACGGTGTCGGCGTCCCACACCAGCACCCGGTCGTCGCCGGTGATCTCGTCCGCACGCAGCTTCACCAGTTGCTGCAGGAGCCACCCGGAGCGGTCGACGCCGTCCACGGTGTAGTCGATCCCGCTGCGGGGCAGCGGCGCCACGGCCTCCTCGTCGACGAGCATGCAGCCGTGCCGGCCGGCGAGCGCCCGGAGCCCGGAGGTGTCGTCGGTGACCAGATGGATGCCCTTGACCGGGTGTGCGAGGTTGGCGCGCAGGCTGGCGAGGACCGCGTCGAGGACGTCGACGTCCCGCCCCGCGGCGGGCACCAGGACGCTCAGCGGCCGGCCCGCGGGGACCTGTCGGCGCTGGTTGACGTCGGCCCCGAGCAGCGGCTTGCCCAGCTCCAGCCAGCCGAGCTCCAGTGCCCGGCGCGCCGTGAGGGCCGCACTGCCGGTCCGCGCCACGTCCAGCCGGGCGAAGTCGCGGTAACGGGTGTAGTGCCGTCGGGCCGCGGGGGGAGCGGCCCGGCGGGCGAGCCGGACGGGCCGGCTCGCCCGGGCCCGCTCGACGTGCCCGGGCAGCGAGCGGGCCCGGTAGAGCAGGGACCGGTCGTGCAACAGGGCGCCGGGCCGGTCGCGGGCGGGCAGCAGGCCCTTGTTGACGAAGACGGCGTCGGCGGCGAACTCGCCCATGGTGGTGAAGGCGTGCAGCAGGAAGCCGTTCGCGTTGAGGAAGCTCTTGACCTCCCCGAAGAGCGGCTGCCCCTCGTAGATGTCGAGGAACTCCACTTCGAGGTGGATGAGAGCCACGTCGCGGATGCGTGGGCCGAGCCCGCGCAGGGCGAGCAGCTCGGCCCCCTGGATGTCCATCCACATCAGGTCCACGCGGTCGATCCCCTGCGCGGCGAGGAAGGCCCGCAGGCTCGTCGTCGGCACCTCGATCTCGCGCTGGACGTACGTCTCGACCGGGTACTTCCCGCTGGCCCGGAACAGCGAGGACGCCCCGGGGTTGCCGTCCTCCCAGGTGGTCCGGGTCCGGTCGGGGTCGATGGGGAAGAAGGAGATCACGCCCTCGCGATCGGACACCGCCTGCTCGACGAGGTTGATCCGCGGGTTCCCTGCGACCTTGCGCCGGCACTCGGGCAGCGTGGCGGGGTTGCACTCGAAGGCATGGACCCGGGCCTGCGGCAGGGCGCGGGAGAAGGCCAGCGTCTCCTCGCAGTCGCGGGCCCCGAGCTCGAGGACGGTGCGGATGCGGTCGCGGCCGCCGAGGGCCCGCTCGGCGATCCGCAGGAAGGCCGCGAGCGACTGCTCCGTCACAGCGCGACCTTCCCCGGCGAGGACCACGTGGAGTCGGTGAAGTAGACGGCCTCTCGCTGGCTCAGGTGCAGCGGGCCGCGCCCGATGTCGGACACGGTGAAGAACAGCGCGCTCTCGACCACGTCGATGTGCCGGCTCTCCTTGCCCGGGTAGAGGATGCTGCAGTCGATCTTGTAGTCGCCCTCGGTCAGCGCGGTCGGCTCCACCTCGCACTCGATCTCGTTCACCCCGCGGCGGAGCAGGAACCCCTCCTCGCGGAACTCCGAGTGAAAGCGCAGCACCATCTGGCTGAGGTCGAACACCGCGAAGTGCAGGACGACGGGACGGTCGAAGTCGCGATCGGCCCTGACCTCGAACCGCACCCGCATGGGCTTGCCGGAGTCGACGGACTGCGCGCTCCCGGACACGAGGTCGACCCCGACGAAGCGGGCGTCGAGCGACAGGTCGTCGGGCCGCGGGCGGTCGGCCATCGGCAGCTCGGAGCTCATCTCCGCGTTGAGGGACGCGTACTCCATGACGGCGTCGTCGACCGGGCCGTCGAAGCGCACCCGGCCGCGGTGCAGGAGGACTCCCCTGTCGCAGAGGCTGCGCACGGTGGCCATGCTGTGGCTGACGAAGACGACCGTCCGGCCCTCGCGCGCGGCCTGGCTCATCCGCCCGAGGCTCTTCTTCTGGAACTGCGCGTCGCCCACGGCGAGCACCTCGTCGACGATGAGGATGTCCGGCTCGAGGTGCGCGGCGACACCGAACGCGAGCCGGACGTACATCCCGGAGGAGTAGAACTTCACCGGGGTGTCGAGGAACTGCTCGACCTCCGCGAAGTCGACGATCGCATCGAACTTCGCCCGGACCTCGCGCTGGGACATCCCGAGGATCGCGCCGTTGAAGAAGATGTTCTCGCGGCCGGTCAGCTCCGGGTGGAAGCCCGTCCCCACCTCCAGCAGGCTCGCGACGTTGCCGCGCAGCACCGCCCGTCCGGCCGTCGGCTCGACGATCCTGGAGAGGATCTTGAGCATCGTGGACTTGCCGGAGCCGTTGCGGCCGATGATGCCGACGACCTCGCCGGGCTGCACGTCGAGGTCGACCTCGCGCAGCGCCCAGAACTGCTCGTGCTCGACCCGGTCGCCGCGCAGCACGTCGACCGGCCGGCGGGCCAGCCGCAGCAGGGACTCGGCCATGGTGCCCGGCCCCGACCGCGCGGCCAGCTCGTGGTTGAGGCGGTAGACCTTGGACAGGCCCCGGATCTCGATGGCGGCTGTCATAGGTAGTCCGCGAACTCGCGTTCCCTGGACCGGAAGTACGCGAGGCCGGCCACGCAGGCCACTGCGGTGGTGAGCACGCCGAGCCAGATGAGCGCCGCGTTCACCTCGCCCTCGCCGAGAACCCACGCCCGGAACCCGTCGAGCACCCCGGTCATGGGGTTGAGGTAGAGCGCCCACTGGTAGCTGTCCGGGACGAGCGCGATGGGGTAGATGACCGGCGTGACGAAGAGCGCCGTCTGCACGAAGAACGGAAGGGCCTGCCTGACGTCGCGGTACTTCGCGTTGAGCGTCGCGAAGAGCAGGCCGAACCCGGTGGCGGCCGCCATCGTCAGCAGGATCGAGGGGATGAGGAAGAGCAGCCCCGCGACGCCCGGGGCGATCCCGTAGTAGGCCATCAGCGCCACCAGCAGCACGAAGGCCACCAGGAAGTCCACGAGGGCGACGATCGTGGAGGACACCACGGGGATCACCCGGGGGAAGTAGATCTTCGTGATGACCCCCTGGTTGTCGACCAGGGAGTTGCTCGCCCGCAGGAGCCCCGTGCTGAAGAGGTTCCAGTAGAGCAGGCCGCTGAACGAGAAGACGGTGTACGGCACGTCGCCGGACCCGATCCCGGCCACCTCGTGGAAGAAGAGCGTGAACACGAGCATGGTCGCCAGCGGCTGGAAGACCGCCCAGCCGACGCCCATCACCGACTGCTTGTAGCGGACCTTCAGGTCACGCCAGGCGAAGTAGTAGAAGAGCTCGCGGTACCTGTGCAGCTCGGCCCAGTCGATCCGGATGCGCTGCTTCGGCGAGATGACGGTCTCCTGCGTCATCGGCGCCCGCCCCGTCCGAGCCGATCGCGTGTTCGCGGGGCCATCGGGGCGCGGCACAGTGCCCCCCGAACCGCGCCCGGCTGCTCGCCCACGATCGAGACCCTAGCGGCGGCGCGGGCAGGTCGCGGCGGGTTTGCCCCACGTCGCGCAGGGCCGGCGAAGTGCTGGCCTCGGCCCGCCGGACTCGACAGACTGTGCCCATGACGGCAACCCAGGGCAGCGGCACGAGCATCGACGAGGTCGTGGCGCGGCTGCACACCATCGCCTCGACGCTGCCCGACGGGGACGGCGTCGACTGCTTCACCCGGATGTACCTCCAGGTGACCGAGCTCGTCCGGGACGAGCTGCGGAAGGGCTTCTTCCGTGACCCCGAGTTCATGGAACGCCTCGACGTCGTCTTCGCCGGGCTGTTCATCGAGGCGGTCGACGCACCCCGGGGGAAGTCCTTCCCCAAGGCGTGGGCGCCCCTGTTCGACGCCCGGGACCGCAACGGGGTCGAGCCCATCCAGTTCGCCCTCGCCGGGATGAACGCGCACATCAACGCCGACCTCCCGCTCGCGGTGGTCCAGACCTGCCGCCAGCTGGGCCGCTCCCCGCGCGAGGACGTGGTCGAGGAGGACTACGACCGCATCAACCAGCTGTTGGCGCGGGTCGAGGCCGACATCCGGCGCTCGTTCCTCGACGGCCTCGCGGCGGAGGTCGACCGCCGGGTCTCCCCGCTGGTCACGCTGGTGTGCAACTGGAGCATCGAGAAGGCGCGCGACGCGGCCTGGGCGCAGTCGCACATCCTGTGGGCGCTGCGCCACGTCCCGCCCATCCAGGACGACGCGGTCGGGGCGCTGCGCCGCACGGTCGGCATGGCCAGCTCGCTGCTGCTCGTCCCGGTCCAGCTCTGATCGCCTAGCGGGGGCCCGGCACCACCGGTCCGGCCGAGGCGGCCGCCGCGCGGCCGTCCACGACCTCCTCGAACAGCGCGGCGTACGCGTCGACGACGTCGCTCCACCGGTGCTGCTGCGTCCAGCGCTCGCGCCCGCGGGCGCCGAGCCGTCCGCGAAGCGCCGGGTCCGCCAGCAGCGTGCGCAGCCCGTCGGCCAGCCCCGCCTCGTCGGTCACGATCCCGGCGTCGGCGTAGTCGCGCGCGTTGCCGGCCGACGTCGTCACGAACGGCAGGCCGGCGGCCATCGCCTCGATGAGCACGAGGGGAGCGCACTCGATCCGCGAGCCGAACAGGAACACGTCCGCGTCCTTGTAGAGCTGCACGACCTCGGCGCGCGGGACGCCCTCGGCGAGGGTGACCCGCCGGTCGCGCAGCGCGGCCCATCGGCAGCGCGCCCACTCGCCGAGCTCGCTGCGCTGCGGGGACCGGTTGCCCACGATGACCAGGCGGTCGCGCGGGCCCGCGGACCGGCGGAAAGCGTCCAGCACGGCGTCGTGGCCCTTGTCCGGCAGGTGGTTCGCGACGCACAGGACGAGCCGCCCGCCGTCCGGCCGCCCGGTGCGGGCCGGTGCCTCTGCGAACTCCTCGTCCGAGGCGGCGTTGGGGATGAGGCGCATCCGGCTCCCCAGGCCGGCACGCTCGTCGTTCTCCCAGTCCTGGTAGGCCTTCGACATGTAGACCAGCGCGTCCGCCCGGGCGAGCTGCGCCGGCAGGCGGCCGAAGTAGGTGGCGTAGTCGGGCACGTCGAGGCCCGAGTAGCCGCACGGGACCACGACCGTCGCGGCCGGGATCGCGTCCAGCACCGGGAGCGCGAGGTCGGTGGACCAGATCTGCGCCGCGTAGAAGAGCCAGACGTCGCGGTCGGTCGCGCGGAGGAACTCCTGGTAGGCGACGCCGTCGCCGCTCACCCCGTAGACGGTGTTGCCACGCAGGGCGAACTCGTGCACCGGCACGACCATCCGGGCCGCGTCCCGGCGCGGGTCGGCGCCCGTCGCCACGACCACGTCGTGGCCGCGGTCGCGCAGGCCCGTGGCGAGCCGCTTGACGACCTCTTCGGAGCCCCCCACCTGGGGGTCGAAGTGGCCGACGGCCAGGCCGATCCTCACCTCGTCGTCCCTCCGCTGCGGGGCGTGCGCCGACGGCACGACCCTAGGCCTCGGCCCGGGTGCGTGGGCCGGGTTCCTCAGATGCGGGTGGCGACGTAGCGGCGGCCGCGCTCGGGCGCCAGGGCCAGCAGGACCGCGGCCTTGGCGTGCCGGCGGTGGGGGAAGTACCACGCCGCAGCCGTCGCGGCGAGCGCGGCGCGGCGCGGCGCGGCGGGCGCCAGCCGGCGTACCCGGTGGATCGCCCGGTCGCCGCGCAGCACCCGGAGCCCCTCCCGGGCGGCCCGCGACAGGGCCCGGTCGTGCCGGACCTGCCGGCGCCGGCGGCGCAGCAGCCGGATCTCGTCCGCCTTCATCCGCTCCACGCGGCTGCTGAGGGAGGCGTGCCCGCGCCGGTACCCGCTGAGCACCCGGGGGACGAGCGCCACCGAGCCCCCGGCCAGCAGCAGGGCCTGCCACAACGCCCAGTCCTCGGCCACACCCACGCCCGCCGCCGAGTAGCCGCCGACCTGCAGCAGCGCGTCCCGCCGGACCGCCGCCGTGGTCAGCACGAAGTTGTAGCGCAGGATCTGGGCCGCCTGGTCCTCGTGGGGGAACGGCAGTTCCTGGTAGTAGGTCAGCTCGGCCCGCTCGTCGCCGCAGAACACGAAGGCGTCGGTGACGGCGACGGTCGCGCCGGCGTCCAGGGCCGCGCAGACGGCCGCGGCCCACCCGGGCAGCAGGACGTCGTCGGCGTCGAGGAATGCGACGTACGCGGTGGCCGCGGCCCGCGCCCCCGCGTCGCGCGCCGCCCCCGGCCCGGCGTTCGCCTGCCGCAGGAGGCGTGCCCGCGGGTCGCCGATGCCTGCCACCACGGCGGCGGTGCGGTCGGCCGAGCCGTCGTCGACGACGACGACGGACACGTCGACGCTCTCCTGCGCGAGCGCGGAGCGGACGCTCTGCTCGACGTACGCCTCGGCGTCGAACGCGGGGATCACGACGGTGAGCGCGGGGCGCGGCAGGGCGGCGTCGCCGGGGAACATGGAGCCATGCTCCCGCCCGCGCAGGGCGCGCGGCAGCTGTTCGCGGGCGTCGGGCTCAGTCGAGCGCCGCGACGACCTCCGGCTCGTGCCGGACGGGGAACGCGACCGAGTTGGCGAGGAAGCACATGCGCGCCGCGTCGGCGTGCAGCGCGAGCGCAGCCTCCACCTGCGCCGGCTGCGCGACGGTCACCCGCGGGCGGAGGACGACCTCCGTGAACCGCCCCGACCCGTCGTCGCCCAGCTGCATCGTCCCGCCCGCGTCGTCGACGTAGCCCGCGACGACGACCCCCGCGTCGGCGCAGAGGTGCAGGTACCACAGCAGGTGGCACTGGGACAGCGAAGCGACGAAGAGGTCTTCGGGGGACCAGCGGGCGGGGTCGCCGCGGAAGGCGGGGTCGGACGAGGCCGCGACGGGGCTCTTGCCGTCCGCCGAGAGCTCCATGTCCCTGCTGTACGCCCGGTATCCCGAGGTCCCGGTGCCCAGGTCGCCCTGCCAGGTCACCCGGACTTCGTAGGAGTGCGTGTCGGCCACGAGGGCATCGTGGCAGCCGCGGCGGGACGGCCGCTCGCTCGTTCCTGCGTCGCCGAGGCGGCGGCCAGCTCCTCCCGGGTGGGGCAGAAGCCCGCGGCGGGGCCGGGGAAGCCCGGGGGAGCAGCGGGCGAGGTCGTCGACACGGCCGGGCTCACGTTGCTGTAGTACCAGGGCCCGGACCCGGGGGCGAGGACGTTGCCGGCGACGGTGCAGTACCACTCGGGCCTACCGGTGGACACGGTCGCGTTCTCGTGCGCCTCGTCCCACGTGACCGTCGCGCCCCCGCCGGGGCCGGAGGAGCGCTCATCCGCCGGGTGCCCGTGCTGACCGGCTCGGGCGGGCCCCGCCCCGAGGAGTACGCGTCGCCGCCGGTCCAGCCGGCCATCGGGTTGCTCGCGTAGGACATGTAGCCGGAGCCGGTGTGGGTGATCGTGCGGCGCCCCACGCGGCGGAGGCCGTGCGGGAGGCGTCCTGGCGCCCCCGTCGTGCCACCCCGTCGGCAGCCGCAGGCCGCTCCCGAGCCGACCGCCGGCGCGCGGGCCGCTGCCGGCCTCGGTAGCGTCGGGCCATGCCGAAGCCCCCGCTGCCCGCCACCGTCCTCGAGCTGCTGCGCAAGCCCAACCCCGCCGTCGTGACGACGCTGCGCCCCGACGGGCAGCCGGTCTCCGTCGCCACCTGGTACCTGTTGCAGGAGGGGGACGAGGGCGCCGAGCTGCTGGTCAACATGGACGAGGGGCGCAAGCGCCTGGACTACCTGCGCGGCGACCCCCGGGTCAGCCTCACCGTGCTCGACTCCGCCGACTGGTACACCCACGTCAGCATCCAGGGCCGGGTCGTGCAGATGTACGACGACGCCGGGCTCACGGACATCGACCGGCTCTCGACGCACTACACCGGAGCGGCGTACCCGACGCGGGACCGGGGCCGGGTGAGCGCCCGCATCCGGATCGAGCGGTGGCACGGCTGGGGCGCCGCGGAGAACACCGACGTCGAGCACGGCTGAACGGGTGGCCCGCGCCCCGACGGGGGCGGGCAGGAGAGCGGGTGACGGGAATCGAACCCGCATGGCCAGCTTGGAAGGCTGGAGCTCTACCATTGAGCTACACCCGCAGCGGGGACGGCTCGCGGAGCCGGCGTCGTCCGACGCGCGGCGCCGCGGGAGCGCAGCCCCTGCACGGGACAGCATGCCCCATGAGCTGGGCGGCCGGTGCACGAGCCCCGGCCGCGGGACGGGAGCGGCGCGCGACGAGCACCCGAGCGGCACCCGGGCAGCACCGGCACCGGGGAGGGCGCGGACCGGAGCGCGGGACCTGTGCACCCCCGGAAGGCCCTACACTGCCATGCGCGCCGCGGGGCGTAGCGTAGTGGCTAGCGCGCCTGCTTTGGGGGCAGGAGATCGGGAGTTCGACTCTCCCCGCCCCGACTTCGCCGCTCCGCCCGGCTCCGGTCCTCCGGACGCCGTGCCGGAGCGGCTCGGCCGTGCGCACCAGCCGCGACACCCGAACCCCGCGAGGAGAGCCCAGCAGTGAAGACCGACGTCGAGACCCTCAGCCCGACGCGGGTCAAGCTCACCGTCGAGGTCGGTTTCGACGAGCTGAAGCCCAGCCTGGACTCGGCGTACAAGAAGATCGCCGGCCAGGTGACGATCCCCGGCTTCCGTCGCGGCAAGATCCCCGCGCGGATCATCGACCAGCGCTTCGGCCGCGCCACCGTGCTGGAGGAGGCCGTCAACGAGGCACTGCCGAAGTTCTACGGGCAGGCGGTCCAGGAGAGCGGCACGCAGGTCCTCGGCCAGCCCGAGGTCGACGTGACCGAGTTCGCCGACGGCCAGCCGCTCAAGTTCACCGCCGAGGTCGACGTGCGGCCCGAGGTCGAGCTGCCCGACCTCGCCGGCGTGCAGGCGACGGTGGACGCGGTCACGGTCTCCGACGAGGAGGTCGAGGAGCAGCTCACGAGCCTGCGCGAGCGCTTCGGCTCGCTGCGCGGCGTCGAGCGCGCCGCCCAGCAGGGCGACTTCGTCTCCATCGACCTGTCCGCCGCGATCGGTGGCGAGGACGTGCCCGAGCTCGAGACCAAGGGCCAGTCCTACGAGGTCGGCAGCGGCATGCTCGAGGGCCTCGACGAGGCGATCGTCGGCCTGTCCGAGGGTGAGTCGCGCGCGTTCACGACCACGCTGGCCGGCGGCCCCCACGCGGGCGAGGACGCCGAGGTCACCGTGACGGTCGCCTCGGTCAAGGAGCGCGACCTGCCCGAGGCCGACGACGACTTCGCCCAGATGGCCAGTGAGTTCGACACGCTCGAGGAGCTGCGCGGCGACGTGCGCACCCGGCTGGAGCGCTCGAAGAGGCTCGAGCAGGGTGTCCAGGCCCGCGACAAGGTGCTGGAGGCGCTCCTCGAGCAGATCGAGCTCCCGCTGCCGGAGAGCGTGGTCAAGGCCGAGGTGGACGCCCGGATGCACGACCTGAGCCACCAGCTCGAGGCCGCCGGCATGACCAAGGAGCAGTTCCTCACCTCCGAGGAGCGCGAGGAGGCCGACTTCGACAGCGAGGTCGAGCAGCGCGCCCGCGAGGCCGTGAAGGCCCAGTTCGTGCTGGACGCCATCGCGACGCGCGACCAGCTCGGCGTCTCGCAGGAGGAGCTCAGCGAGCACCTCGTCCGCCGGGCGCAGCAGTACGGCATGGCCCCCGAGCAGTTCGCGCAGCAGCTCATGCAGAACGGCCAGGTGCCGCTGCTCGTGAGCGAGGTCGTCCGCGGCAAGGCGCTCGCGGCGCTGCTTTCGGCCGCGACCATCACGGACACCGAGGGCCAGCCGGTCGACCTGGAGGACCTGCGGCCGGCCACGCCGTCGGCCGCGGAGATGGCGGCGCTCATGGCGCAGAACGGCGCCGACGGCGAGAACCCCGACCAGCACGGCCGCACGCCCGACCACGAGCACTACGGGCACAGCCACGCCTGACCGGCGTCAGCACGCCCAGCGCCCCCGGCCGATGCCTCTGCCGGGGGCGCTTCGCGTTGCGCACGAGTGCGGGCCCGGCGATTTCCGGAGCCGGTTCGCCCGGTATATGTAGCGGCCGTGCACCCTCCATAAGCCGCTGGCGAACAACGCCTGAGCCGGGGACGAGCAGGGCCCCGGCCACGGTTAGTGTCGGTGCCGGTAGAGAAGATCCCCGGTCGGCGGCGACAGCCGTTCGAATTCAGTGCGAGGGAGCCGCAGTGACCGCAGCAATGACCCCAGGCGGGCAGGGCAGCCCGCTCGTCGTGCCCGGCATCGTGCACGCCGCGATGGCCGCCACGTCCCCCTACGCCAGCACCTCCGCTCCCGAGGCCGGGCTCGACGCCCGCGTCTACGACCGGCTGCTGCGCGAGCGCATCATCGTGCTCGGCTCGGTGGTCGAGGACTCCAACGCGAACGCGATCGTCGCGCAGATGCTCCTCCTCGCCGCGGAGGACCCGCACCGCGACATCACGCTCTACATCAACTCGCCCGGCGGCTCGGTCTCCGCGGGCATGGCGATCTACGACACCATGCAGTACGTCGAGAACGACGTCGCCACCGTCGCGATGGGCCTCGCCGCCTCGATGGGCCAGTTCCTGCTCTGCGCCGGCGCGCCGGGCAAGCGCTACGCCACGCCCCACGCCCGCGTGATGATGCACCAGCCGTCCGGCGGCTTCGGCGGGACGGCCTCGGACATCAAGATCCAGGCCGAGCAGATGCTGCACACCAAGCGCCAGATGGCCGAGCTGATCGCGTCCCACACGGGGCAGCCGGTGGAGACCATCGAGCGCGACTCCGACCGCGACCGGTGGTTCACCGCGGAGGAGGCCAAGGAGTACGGCTTCGTCGACCACGTCGTCCGGCACGCCCGCCAGGTGGGCACCGACGACGGCCCGACGGCCTGAGCCCCCACCCCGCGACCGAGGAAGAACTCAGATGAGTGACCTGTACACGCCCTCCGGCCGCTACGTCCTGCCCCAGATCGAGGAGCGGACGTCCTACGGCTGGAAGCGGCTCGACCCCTACACCAAGCTGTTCGAGGAGCGCATCATCTTCCTCGGGCAGGCGATCGACGACACCGTCGCCAACGACGTGATGAGCCAGCTGCTGGTGCTCGAGTCGGCCGACCCCGACCGCGACATCATGATCTACATCAACTCCCCGGGCGGCTCGTTCACCGCGCTGACGGCGATCTACGACACGATGACGTTCATCAAGCCCGACGTGCAGACGACCTGCCTCGGGCAGGCGGCCAGCGCCGCGGCCGTGCTGCTCGCGGCCGGCGCGCCCGGCAAGCGCTACGCGCTCGCCAACAGCCGCATCCTCATCCACCAGCCCTACAGCGAGGGCGGCGGCCAGGGCTCGGACATCGAGATCCAGGCCCGCGAGATCCTGCGGATGCGCGAGTGGCTCGAGGAGACGCTGGCCAAGCACGGCAACCGCGGCATCGAGGAGATCCGCAAGGACATCGAGCGCGACAAGATCCTGACCCCCGGTGAGGCGCTCGAGTACGGCCTGATCGACCAGGTCCTGACGACCCGCGCCTGAGCCGGACCGGCACGGCCGCCGTCCCGCGCCCGCTCCGCGGGCCGGGCGGCGCCGTCCGACCGGCACAATGCGCTTGTGGGGGGCTTTGTCCCTCTGGAAGGCTCAGGTCACGACGGCGGGGGCCGACAAGGTGGGCCAGCGGGGCGCGGCCGGCTGCGCGGCGCGTGGGGCCCGCTGCGGCGACGGGGCGTGCCCACGGCTCGCTGGCGGGCCCACCGTCGCGGCGACAGGCACGACGCGCGACGGCTCCGCCCAGGTCCGCCCACAACGGGCCTTCAACGGGGTACCGTCGGGAGGCACGGCCCCGGACGCTTCCGGCACCTGCCGGGGGAGCGGCCCGGGCAGCCCGGGACGCTGATGCCGGGAGTACTCGGCTCCGGGCGCGACGAGAGGGAGAGCACCGCGTGGCACGCATCGGCGACGGCGGCGACCTGCTCAAGTGCTCTTTCTGCGGGAAGAGCCAGAAGCAGGTGAAGAAGCTCATCGCCGGGCCCGGCGTCTACATCTGCGACGAGTGCATCGACCTGTGCAACGAGATCATCGAGGAGGAGCTCTCCGAGAGCTCCGAGCTCAGCTGGGACGAGCTGCCCAAGCCGCGCGAGATCTTCGAGTACCTCGACCAGTACGTCATCGGCCAGGACACCGCCAAGAAGGCGCTGTCGGTCGCGGTCTACAACCACTACAAGCGCGTGCAGGCCGGTGAGAGCGCCAGCGGCAAGCACGGCCGGGACGACGCGGTCGAGCTGGCCAAGTCCAACATCCTGCTGCTCGGCCCCACCGGCTGCGGCAAGACGCTGCTGGCCCAGACGCTGGCGCGCATGCTGAACGTCCCGTTCGCGATCGCGGACGCCACGGCGCTGACCGAGGCCGGCTACGTCGGCGAGGACGTCGAGAACATCCTGCTCAAGCTCATCCAGGCCGCTGACTACGACGTCAAGAAGGCCGAGACGGGCATCATCTACATCGACGAGATCGACAAGATCGCCCGCAAGAGCGAGAACCCTTCGATCACCCGTGACGTCTCCGGTGAGGGCGTGCAGCAGGCGCTGCTGAAGATCCTCGAGGGCACGACCGCCTCGGTGCCTCCCCAGGGCGGCCGCAAGCACCCCCACCAGGAGTTCATCCAGATCGACACGACGAACGTGCTGTTCATCGTGGGCGGGGCGTTCGCCGGGCTGGAGCGGATCATCGAGTCGCGCGCCGGCAAGAAGGGCCTGGGGTTCGGCGCCCAGCTGCGCAGCAACACCGAGATCGACCGGCAGGACTCGTTCGGCGAGGTCATGCCCGAGGACCTGCTCAAGTTCGGCATGATCCCCGAGTTCATCGGCCGCCTCCCGGTCCTCACCAGCGTGCACAACCTCGACCAGGAAGCGCTCATGCGCATCCTGACCGAGCCGCGCAACGCCCTGCTCAAGCAGTACCGCAAGCTCTTCGAGCTCGACGGGGTCGAGCTCGAGTTCACCGAGGACGCCCTCAGCGCGGTCGCGGACCAGGCGATCCTGCGTGGCACCGGCGCCCGTGGGCTGCGGGCGATCATGGAAGAGGTCCTGCAGTCGGTGATGTACGACGTGCCGAGCCGCAAGGACGTCGCCAAGGTCGTCATCGACCGCGACGTCGTGCTCTCCCACGTCAACCCGACCCTGGTGCCCCGCGACTCGGCCCCCACCCCGAAGCGCGAGCGGCGCGAGAAGAGCGCCTGACCGCGGCGTACCCGGTCCGCGTCCTCCCGCCGAGAACCGGTTGGGGCAAGGCGCCGTCGGCTCCCTAGACTTCCTCAGGTGACGTCGACCGCGCCCCAGCCCGCCGAGCAGCTCCCCTCGCAGTACGTCCCCTCCGAGGTGGAGGGCGTGCTCTACGAGCGCTGGGTCGAGCGCGGCTACTTCGAGGCCGACCCGGCGAGCGACAAGCAGCCGTACTGCATCGTCATCCCGCCGCCGAACGTCACCGGCAGCCTGCACCTCGGGCACGCGTTCGAGCACACGCTGATCGACGCGCTCGTCCGCCGGCGCCGCATGCAGGGCTACGAGGCGCTCTGGCAGCCGGGCATGGACCACGCCGGCATCGCCACCCAGAACGTCGTCGAGCGCGAGCTGGCCAAGGAGGGCCTGTCCCGCCACGACCTCGGCCGCGAGGCGTTCATCGAGCGGGTGTGGCAGTGGAAGGCCGAGTCCGGCGGCCGGATCCTCGGCCAGATGCGCCGGCTGGGTGACGGCGTCGACTGGTCGCGCGAGCGCTTCACGATGGACGAGGGCCTGTCGCGGGCGGTCCAGACCCACTTCAAGCGGCTCTACGACGACGGCCTGATCTACCGCGCCGAGCGCATCATCAACTGGTGCCCGCGCTGCCGCACGGCGCTCTCCGACATCGAGGTCGAGCACACCGACGACGACGGCGAGCTGATCTCGATCCGCTACGGCGACGGGGACGAGTCGATCGTCGTGGCGACGACGCGCGCGGAGACGATGCTCGGTGACACCGCCGTCGCCGTGCACCCGGAGGACGAGCGCTACCAGCACCTCATCGGCCGCACCGTCGTGCTGCCGCTGACCGACCGGCGCATCCCGGTCGTCGCCGACGAGCACGTCGACCCGGCGTTCGGCACCGGCGCGGTCAAGGTCACCCCGGCCCACGACCCCAACGACTTCGAGATCGGCCAGCGTCACGGGCTGCCCAACATCGTGATGATGGACGAGAGCGCCAGGGTGACGGTCCACGGCCCGTTCGAGGGCATGGACCGCTACGAGGCGCGCCCGGCCGTCGTCGCCGCGCTTCGGGCCGAGGGCCGCATCGTCGCGGAGAAGCGGCCGTACGTCCACGCCGTCGGCCACTGCTCGCGGTGCGGCACGACGGTCGAGCCGCGGCTGTCGCTGCAGTGGTTCGTCGACGTCGCGCCGCTGGCCAAGGCTGCGGGCGACGCGGTCCGCGACGGCCGGGTGCAGATCCACCCCAAGGAGCTGGAGTCCCGATACTTCGGCTGGGTCGACAACATGCACGACTGGTGCATCAGCCGCCAGCTCTGGTGGGGCCACCGCATCCCGGTCTGGTACGGCCCCGACGGCGAGGTCCGCTGCGTCGGCCCGGACGACGAGCGGCCCGGCGAGGGCTGGACGCAGGACCCGGACGTCCTCGACACGTGGTTCTCCAGCGGCCTCTGGCCCTTCTCCACCCTCGGGTGGCCGGACAAGACGCCGTCGCTGGAGAAGTTCTATCCGAACTCCGTCCTCGTCACCGGATACGACATCCTGTTCTTCTGGGTCGTCCGCATGATGATGTTCGGCATCTACGCGATGGACGGCGAGCCGCCGTTCACGACCGTCGCGCTGCACGGGATGGTGCGCGACAAGTTCGGCAAGAAGATGAGCAAGTCGTTCGGCAACGCCGTCGACCCGCTCGAGTGGATGGACGCGTACGGCTCGGACGCACTGCGCTTCACCCTTGCCCGCGGCGCCAACCCCGGCACCGACGTGCCGATCGGCGAGGAGTGGGTCCAGGGCTCGCGCAACTTCTGCACCAAGCTCTGGCAGGTGACGGGCGGGTTCGCGCTGCGCAACGGCGCCCGCGTGGGCGACCTGCCGGACGCCGCCGAGCTGTCGGCGGCGGACCGCTGGATCCTGTCCCGGCTGCACGCGACGATCGCGGAGGTCGACGGCTACTACGAGGACTACCAGTTCGCGAAGGCGGTCGACGCGCTCTACCACTTCGCCTGGGACGAGCTCTGCGACTGGTACGTCGAGCTGGCCAAGGTGCCGCTGGCCCACGGCGGCCGGGAGGCCGAGGTCACCCAGCTGGTCCTCGGGCACGTGCTCGACCGCCTGCTCCGGCTGTTGCACCCGGTCGTCCCGTTCGTGACCGAGGCGCTCTGGACCGCGCTGACCGGCGGCGAGTCGATCGTGATCGCCGAATGGCCCGCGGCCGACCTGCGCTGGGACGACCCCGCCGCCGAGGCGGAGGTGGCCGAGCTGCAGCGGCTGGTCACCGAGGTCCGCCGCTTCCGCAGCGACCAGGGGCTCAAGCCCGGGCAGCGGGTCCCGGCGCGGCTGGCCGGGCTCTCCGAGGGTGCCCTCGCGGCGCACGAGGAGGCGGTTCGCTCCCTCACCCGGCTGGCGGAGGCGGGCGAGGAGTTCAGCGCCAGCGCGGCGCTGCCGATCGCGGGCGTCGTCGTCGAGCTCGACCTGCGCGGCTCGGTCGACTTCGCCAAGGAGCGCGCACGGCTGGAGAAGGACCTCGCGGCCGCCGAGACCGAGCGGTCGAAGGCGCTGGGCAAGCTCGGCAACGAGGCGTTCCTCGGCAAGGCCCCGCCGCCCGTCGTCGACAAGGTCAAGGCCCAGCTCGCCGCGGCCGAGGCGGACATCGAGCGCATCGAGGCCCAGCTCGCGTCGCTGCCCTCGGCCTGACGCCCCCCGCTGATCATGCAGATGTGGCGAGTTGTCCACAGCGGGCGCCCTGTAAAACTCGCCACCTTCGCATGATCAGCGTCGAGGCAGGGAGAGGCGGTCCGCGTGACCAGCAGTGAGGCACGGGAGGCGCTGACCGCCCGGATGCGCGAGGTCGAGGCAGCGATCCTCGCGCGGACGCCGGAGCACGACCTCGTGCCGTCGCTCGACCGCATCCGCGCGGTGGTCGAGCTGCTCGGCGACCCGCAGCGGGCGTACCCGGTCGTGCACGTCACGGGCACCAACGGCAAGACGTCCACCGCCCGCATGGTCGAGGCGCTGCTGCACGGCTTCGGCATGCGGACCGGGCGGTTCACCAGCCCGCACCTGCACTCGGTGCGCGAGCGCATCTCCTTCGACGGCCAGCCGATCGACGAAGAGCGCTTCGTGTCCACGTACGCCGACATCGCGCCCTACCTCGACCTCGTCGACGCGCGCAGCAAGGAGGCCGGCGGCCCGACGCTGTCGTTCTTCGAGGTGCTCGTGGCGATGGGGTACGCCGCCTTCGCCGACGCGCCGGTCGACGTCGCGGTGGTCGAGGTCGGCATGGGCGGGGAGTGGGACGCGACCAACGTGGCCGACGGGCAGGTCTCGGTCGTCACACCCGTCGCGGTGGACCACCAGCGCTTCCTCGGCTCCACGGCCCCGGAGATCGCAGCCGAGAAGGCGGGCATCATCAAGGCAGGCTCGATCGCCGTCCTCGCCCAGCAGGAGGTCGAGGTCGCGGAGGTCCTGCTCCGGCGCGCGACCGAGGCGGGCGCCACGGTTGCGCGCGAGGGGCTCGAGTTCGGGGTGCTGACGCGAACCCAGGCGGTCGGTGGGCAGCAGGTGTCGCTGCGCGGGCTGGGCGGCGACTACGAGGACCTCTTCCTGCCGCTGTTCGGCGCCCACCAGGCACAGAACGCCGCTGTGGCGCTCGCGGCCGTCGAGGCGTTCCTCGGCGGGGGGGCCGACACCCTCGACATGGACGTGGTCCGCTCGGCCTTCGCCGGCGTGAGCTCGCCGGGCCGCCTGGAGGTCGTACGCCGGTCCCCGACGATCCTCGTGGACGCCGCGCACAACCCGGCCGGTGCACGGGCGACGGCCGCGGCCATCCCCGAGGACTTCGCGTTCACCCACCTCGTGGGCGTGGTCGCCGCCATGGCCGACAAGGACGTACGCGGCATCCTCGAGGCGTTCGAGCCCGTGCTCGCCGAGGTCGTGGTCACCGAGGCCGCCACCTCGCGTGCGATGCCCGTCGACGAGCTGGCCGCGCTCGCGGTCGGGGTCTTCGGCGCGGACCGCGTGGAGGTCGTGCCACGGCTCGACGACGCGATCGACACGGCCGTCGCGCTCGCCGAGGAGCAGGGCGAGCTCGGTGGGGCCGGCGTGCTCGTCACCGGGAGCATCGTGACCGTGGCGCAGGCGCGGGGGCTGCTGGGGGCGGCCGGGCGCTGAGCTGCGCGACGCCGTGTCGCCTCGTGGGGGCAGTGTCAGCTCGGCGGGGCGGTGTCAGCTCCGGTCGGCGTCGGCTCGCGTCAACGACTCGGCGTCACCTCTGCGACGACCCGCTCTGCGGCGCGGCGGGAGTCGCCCCGCCCCGCGACCCGAAGCTCGGCACCTCGAGGCCGCACGCGGTGATCGCGGCTTGCGCCTGCGGGTCCTGCAGGACCTCGCCGATGCCCCCGCCGAAGCCGCGGCCATCCTGCCCGGGGGAGCCGGTCGGGAAGTCGGTCGGCCGGGCCGTCGGGCGGGCCGTCATGTCCGGGCGCGGCGTGAATCCGGCGCCGGGCGTGAGGTCCGGGCGGGCCGTCGGCGTCGGCACGGAGATGCCGGCGGCGGTGAGGCAGTCCCGGATCGGGGTGAACTGCTCGGAGTCGAAGCCACCGCGCCCGCTGCCTGGCATGCCCGCTCCGTCCGGAGAGGCCGCCCCGTCTGCGGCGCTGGAGGCGGCCGGCGCTGCCGCGGTGTCGGTGCCGGACGAGGAGCCGCCCCCGCCGCACGCGGCGAGCGCGAGGACGGAGACCGGGACGGTTGCGGCGGCGACCGCCCGGGCGGCGAGCAGGGCCGAGGTGCGCATCAGAGATGTTCCGTTCGCTGAAGGAGTGTTGGGAGATGCTTCGGTCAGCCGGTGGGCCGGCTGGTGACGGAGCTTGCGGTCACGCTGCCGTCGTCGGCGGTGGTCCCGGCTACCGAGACCGAGGTGCCGGCTACGAGCTGCGACAGGTCGACGCTCGAGCTGCTGGTGACCGCGGTGCCTTCCGGCACCTTGACCGTGACGGTCTTGCCCGCGAAGTTCTTGACGGTCAGCGTGTCGCCCTGCACGGAGACGACCTGGCCGACGACGGCCGGCGTGGAGGCGTCCGCGGTGCCGGGGCCCCCGGTGCCGGCCGATCCGGCCCCATCAGCTGCGTCCGCGGCCGCACCCGGCGCCGCGGCGCCTGCCTCCGTGCCGCTGCCCGCGCCGTTGCCGCTCCTGGTGCCGGTGCCGTCCGGCGCCTGGCCGAACCCGCCGAAGCTCCGCGCGCCCTGCCCACCGGCGCCCCCCGCCGCGAACCCGGCAGGCCCCGCCCCGGCCGCGTCGTCGCCGTAGTGCTTCTGCACGAGGACGCCGCCGGTGAAGGTGCCGACGAGCACGAGCCCGCCGAGCAGGGCCGCGGTGACGGGCGCGAGCCGTCGCCGGCCGGTGCTGGCGAGCAGCTCGCTCAGGTCGTCCTCCGCCGGGGCGGCGGCGATCTCCCGGGTGTCGATGACCTCGGTCCGGGCGTCCCGGGCGTCCCGGGGGGCCGAGGCGGCGGTCGCGCACGTCGCGTTCGTCGCGTTCTGGGGGCCTGTTGCGGCTGGGTGGCTCGTGGCGGCAGTCCGGGGCTCGTCGCCGCCGAGCAGCCTGTCGAGGGGGCTTTCCTGCATCGTCCTTCCCGGGGTCACTCGTAGCGGAGGGCGTCGATGGGCCGCAGCGAGGCGGCGCGGTTGGCGGGGTAGAGGCCGAAGAAGAGGCCGACCGCGACGGAGACGCCGAAGGCGAGGGCGACGGAGTACGGCGCCACCACCGGCCGCACGCCCACGATCTCGAACCTCGACCCGACGATGCCGACGGCGACACCGCCCAGGCCACCGAGGACCGACAGCAGCACCGCCTCCAGCAGGAACTGGCTCACGATGTCGCCCTTGCCGGCGCCGATGGCCTTGCGGATGCCGATCTCCCGGGTCCGCTCGGTCACGGTCACGAGCATGATGTTCATGACGCCGATCCCGCCGACGAGCAGGCTGATGGCCGCGACCGACGCGAGCAGGACGGTGAAGGTCTGGTTGCTCGACGTCGCGGCGGAGAGGGCCGAGGCCGACGATCGGATCGTGTAGTCGGCGGTCGCCGACGTGACGCGGTGCCGGCCGTTGAGGATCGCCGCCACCTCGCTCTGCGCGGCATCAACCGTGTCGGCCGACGTGGCCTTCACCGAAATGCTGTTCAGGCTGCCATAGCCGGTGAGCGTGTCCTGCACCGCCGGCAGCGGCGCGATGACCCGGTCGTCGGAGTCCTGCGGGCCGGTGCTGCCCTTCTCCGCCAGCACCCCGAGCACGGTGAACTCCACGCCGTTGAACTGCACGGTCTTGCCGACCGCCTCGAGCCCCGTGCCACCCACCAGCTCCTGAGCGACGGTCACGCCGAGCAGGGCCACTCGGCGGCGCTCGGAGTAGTCCGAGTCGGAGAAGGCAGACCCGGCCTGCAGGGTGTCGTTGTCGTTCCGCAGGTAGCTCGGCGACGTCCCCGTGAACGTGGAGACGGTGTGCGTCGCGCCCTCGTACGTCGCGGTGACCGACGACGCCGACACGACGGGCGCGACCGACAGCACGCTGGGGGCGAGCTCGTCGTCCACGAGCGCCTGCGCGTCCTCGAGCGTCAACGCGGCGTTGCGGGTCTGCGTGCCCGAGTCCACGCCGGTGCCGCCCGCCGCACCGCCGGGTGCTCCCGGGAACCCTCCACCGCCGAAGCCGCCCGCCCCGCCGCGCCCGCCCGTGCCCCCGGCCGACGCACTGACCGTCAGGACGTTGCTGCCCAGGGCGCTGATCGAGTCGGCCACCGCCCTGCTCGACCCCGTGCCGACGGCGACCAGGATGATCACGGCGGCGACCCCGATGAGGATGCCCAGCGTGGTGAGGGCGGAGCGGAGCTTGTTCGCCGCCACGCCGCGCACGGCGAAGCGGGCACTCTCCCGCAGGCTCACGACGCGGCCGCCGCGAGCACGACCGACGGCCCGGGCGGCGGCCCGGCGACCGGCGAACGGCGTACGTCCGACTGGACCAGCCCGTCGCGCATCCGGACGACGCGCTTGGCCCGGTCGGCCACCTCGTCCTCGTGCGTGATGATGACGAGAGTGCGGCCGGAGACGTTGAGCTCGTCGAAGAGCGCCAGGACGTCCGCGGTGCTGCGCGAGTCCAGCGCCCCGGTCGGCTCGTCCGCGAGCAGCAGGACTGGGGCGGTGACGATCGCCCGCGCGACCGCGACGCGCTGCTGCTGGCCGCCGGACAGCTCGGAGGGCAGGTGCGTCGTCCGGTCCGCGAGCCCGACCTGCTCGAGCGCGGCCAGCGCCCGCGGCCGCCGCTCGGCCGGCTTCACCCCGGCGTACGCCAGCGGGAGCTCGACGTTGGCGAGCGCACTGGTGCGCGGGACGAGGTTGAAGGACTGGAAGATGAAGCCGATCTTGCGGTTGCGCACGATCGAGAGCTGGCGCTCGACCAGCCGCCGCACGTCGACGGCGTCGAGAAGGTAACGACCGGACGACGGCGCGTCCAGGCAGCCGATGATGTTCATCAGCGTGGACTTGCCGGAGCCCGAGGCGCCCATGATCGCGACGTAGTCGCCGCGCTCGACCACGAGGTCGACGCCCGCGACCGCGTGCACGGACGTCTCCCCCTCGCCGTAGGTCTTCGTGATCGCCCGCAGGTCGACGACGGGGCGCGCGCTCACGACCGGCCCCCGGCCCCGAAGCCGTCGCCCGTGAGCCCGCGGCCGGCGCCGGGGAACCCGGTGGTGCCCGTGGTGCCGCTCGTGGTCGTCGGCAGCACGAGGGTGTCCCCTTCGGCCAGGCCGCTGGTGACCTCGGTCGTGGTGTTGCCGACGAGGCCGGTCTGCACGCTGACGACCTGCTGCAGGCCGTCGCGGACGACCGTCGCGGTGGAGCGGTTGCCCACCGTGGTGAGCGCGCTGCTGGCGACGGCCAGCACGTCGTCAGCGCTCCCGGTGGTGATGGTCACGCTCGCGGACGCACCGGGCCGGACGTCCTCCGGCGCGGCGTCGACGCGGACCGTGACCGGGTACTGCACGACGTTGTTGCTGGTCGTGCCCTCGAGGGCGACGGCGGTCACGGTGCCGTCGACGGTGGTGCCCGTGGCCGAGAACGTCACGCTCGCCGCCTGCCCCACCTCGACCGAGGCGGCATCCGCCTCGGCGACGTCCGCGGTGATCTCGAGCGCCGCGAGGTCGCTGACGACGAGGAACGCGCCGGAGGACGACGCGGCCGACGAGGACGCGGACGTCGTGGTGCCGCCGGCACCGGCCGTGCCACCCGCTGCGGAGGTGCCGTCGGACCCGGAGCCCGATGTCGAGGACGTCGACCCGGCCGACACCTCGTCACCGACCTTGCCGTTGACCTGCGTCACCGTCCCCGTGTGCGGAGCGCGCAGGGTCGTCCCCTCGAGCGCCTCCTCCGCCTGCTCGACCTGGGACCGGGCGGACTCCACGTCCGCCTCGGCGGAAGCCACCTCGGCGGCGGTCGGCCCCTCGGCGTTCGCCGCAGCGGAGGCCTTCTGCTGCGCGAGCGTGTTCTGTGCGGACTCCAGCTGCTCCTCGGCCTTGGTGACGGCCTGCTCGTTCGCGAGCGCGGACTGCGCCTGCTGCTGCTTCGCGGCGGTGACGGCATCGACGGCGGACGACGCGCCGGACGTCCCGGTGGAGGTGCCGGAGCCGGTGGAGCCGGACCCGCTGGAGCTGCCGGCCCCGCTGGAGCTGCCGGCCCCGCCCGTGCCGGACGAGCTGCCCGACCCGGACGAGCCACTCCCGCTGCCGGCCGAGGAGGCGGGGGAGGGCTGGGCCGCGCTGCGGCTCACGCTCGACGCGGACGCGGACGCGGACTTGGCCGCGCTCTGGGCGGCCGCGACGTTCTGCGCCTGCTGCTCCGCGTCGAGCGCAGCCTGCTCCTTCGCCTGGGCGAGGGCCGACTGCGCGCTCTCGACCGCCAGCCGGGCCGACTCCACGGCCAGCGCGTCCTTCGTGGCCTCGGCGTCGCTCTGGCCCTGCTGCACGGTCTCCAGCTGCGCCTGCGCGGACTCCAGCTGGGCGTTGGCCGACGCGACGGCCTGCTCGGCGACGGCGGTGTCGATCGTCGCCAGGACCTCGCCCTCGTCGACCACGTCGCCGACCTTCACGCGCAGCGCCGTCACCTCGCCGCTGCTGCTGAAGCTCAGCTCGGAGGTCGCCGCCGAGGCCGCGTTGCCACTTGCGGAGACCGTCGAGGTCACCGTCGCGCGGGCGACCCGGGCGGTGCGAACGTCCCCCGACTCGGCCTCGGCCGGCCCGCTGACCAGGAAGTACGCCCCGATCCCCGAGGCGACGAGCGCCAGCGCGAGCACGCAGTTGATCACGAGCAGGCGACGGCTCACCGCGGCACCCCTGGATCCCGGAACTCTGCTCGGACCGTGCGCATGACGCCTCCAACCCCCGGCTGCTCGACTGCGAGCACTGTCCGGCAGGCGTGTGAGCGGCTGATGTGGGCAACCTGGGAGGTGGCTGGGAGCAGCCCCGCCGCTGCGGCGGGCAGCGGCCGTGCCGCACGCCCGGGAGCGCCGTAGGCTCAGCAGGTGCGCCGTTCCCTCGCCGCGATCGTCCTCACCTTCGAGGCGTTCGTCGTCTTCTTCGCGATGCTGGTCGCAGCCAACCTCTCCGACCTGCCCACCGGCCCGGTCGTCGCCACGGGGCTGGCGCTCGCGGCGGCCTGCCTGGTGGTGACCGGCCTGCTGCGGCACCGGTGGGCGTACGGCCTCGGCTCGCTGCTGCAGGTCGCGATCGTCGCCACGGGCTTCGTCGTGCCCGCGATGTGGCTGCTCGGGCCGGTGTTCGCCGCGATGTGGTTCGGCTTCATGGTGCTGTCGACCCGCGTCGAGCGGGCCGCCCGGGCGTCGGCCGGGGTCGAGCCGGCCGCAGGCGCTCGCTAGGCTCCGGCGGCGTGAGCGACACGCAGCAGATCGAGCGCACCCTGGTCCTCGTCAAGCCCGACGGCGTCGCCCGAGGCCTCACCGGCGAGGTGCTGCGCCGGATCGAGGCCAAGGGCTACCGGCTCGTCGCCCTCGAGCTGCGCCAGCTCGACCGGGAGACCGCGAGCCGGCACTACGCCGAGCACGAGGGCAAGCCCTTCTTCGAGCCGCTGCTCGAGTTCATCACCTCCGGCCCGATCGTCGCCGCCGTGGTCGAGGGCCAGCGGGTCGTCGAGGGCTTCCGCTCCATCGCGGGCGCCACCGACCCGACCGTCGCCGCGCCCGGCTCGATCCGCGGTGACCTCTCGCGCGACTGGGGCAAGAAGGTCATCGAGAACATCGTCCACGGCTCGGACTCCCCCGAGTCGGCCCAGCGCGAGATCGGGATCTACTTCCCGTCGCTCTGACACGTGCCGGCCCGGCCCGGCCGCGCGACCGCGTCGACGTGCGCCTCGGCAGTGACGCCCTGCGCGGGTCGCTGCCGGAGCGCCCCTCCGGGCCTCCTCGAGGAGGCCCTCGAGCCGATTGACGCACAGCCGGCGCGGTGCCCGAGCGCGCGTCCACACCCGGCCCGTCGGGGCCCTGGAGCTGTCACCCAGCCGGGCTAGCATGGCAGCGTCGTCAGCGGACGGCAGAACTGCGCAACCAACGCCCGCGACCCGGAAGGCCGCCCCACACTCCATGGCGAACAAGCTGGGCTTCATCGGCCGTGACATGGCCGTCGACCTCGGAACGGCCAACACCCTCGTCTACGTGCGGGGGCGCGGCATCGTGCTCAACGAGCCGAGCGTGGTCGCCATCAACACCGGCACCGGCGGCATCCTCGCCGTGGGCGCCGAGGCGAAGAAGATGATCGGGCGCACCCCGGGCAACATCGTCGCGATCCGCCCGCTGAAGGACGGCGTCATCGCCGACTTCGACACCACCGAGAAGATGCTGCGCTACTTCATCCAGAAGGTGCACCGGCGGCGGCGCTTCTCCCACCCGCGCCTCGTCGTCTGCGTCCCGAGCGGCATCACCGGGGTCGAGCAGCGGGCGGTGAAGGACGCGGGCTACGCGGCGGGCGCGCGCAAGGTCTACATCATCGAGGAGCCGATGGCCGCGGCGATCGGCGCCGGCCTGCCGGTGCACGAGCCGACCGGCAACATGATCGTGGACATCGGCGGCGGCACGACCGAGGTCGCGGTGATCTCGCTCGGCGGGATCGTGACCAGCCAGTCGATCCGCGTCGGCGGCGACGAGCTGGACAACGCGATCATCCAGTACGTCAAGAAGGAATACAGCCTCATGCTCGGCGAGCGCACCGCCGAGGAGATCAAGATGGCGATCGGGTCGGCGTTCCCGCTGCCGGACGAGCCCAACGCCGAGATCCGCGGGCGCGACCTCGTCTCCGGCCTGCCCAAGACGATCGTGGTCAGCGCCGAGGAGGTCCGCAAGGCCATCGAGGAGCCGGTCAACGCGATCGTCGACGCGGTGAAGACCACGCTGGACAAGTGCCCGCCGGAGCTGTCCGGCGACATCATGGACCGCGGCATCGTGCTCGCCGGCGGCGGCGCCATGCTGCACGGCCTCGACGAGCGGCTGCGCCACGAGACCGGCATGCCGATCCATGTGACCGACCGGCCGCTGGACTCGGTGGCGATGGGGTCGGGCAAGTGCGTGGAGGAGTTCGAGGAGCTCCAGCAGGTCCTGCTGTCCGAGCCACGTCATTGACGGGGCGCGACACCGTGCGCTGGTGAGCGCAGCACCCTGGGCAGGGCCCGATGGGACGTGACACCCGGCGTACCCGCCTGGTCCTCGTGCTGCTGCTGCTCACCGCGCTGACCCTCGTCATGCTCGACGACCGGACCTCGGGCGGCGGGCCGATCGGCCACGTCCGCTCCGCGGTGGCCGACGTGCTCGGCCCCGTGCAGGCGGGGGTGTCGGCTGCGGTCCGTCCGGTGACCGGCCTCGTCGACGACCTGCGCGAGCTCGGTGCCAAGGACGAGCAGATCAGCCGGCTCGAGGCGGAGAACCGCCAGCTGCGGCAGGACGCCGCCACGCGGGAGAACGACCTGCGCCGGCTCGCGGAGTACGACGCGCTGGCCCGCCAGCCCACGGTCCGCAGGTTCCCCGACGTCGCGGCGCGCGTCACCGCGCTGTCGCGCGCCCAGGGGTTCACCACCACCGCGTCCCTCGACGTCGGCAGCCAGGACGGGGTCCGTGACGACACGACCGTGATCAACGGCGACGGGCTCGTCGGCCGGGTCAAGGGGACGGCCCGCTCGACCTCGACGGTGCTGCTGGCCACCGACCCCGACTTCGTCGCCCGCGTCCGGGTCGGGAGCACCGGCGCGACCGGGTTCGTCGAGGGCCAGGGCGAGGGCAAGCCGCTCGCGCTGACGATCTACGACACCGAGCCGCTCGAGCCCGGGACCGCGCTGGTCACGGTGGGCTCGGTGGGGGACGGGCCGCTCGTGGCGGACGTGCTGGTCGGCAGGGTCGCGGACGTCCGCCGCGCCCCCGGCACCCTGACCACTCGCGCGACGGTCACGCCTGCAGTCGACTTCGCCCATCTGGACACGGTCGCGGTCGTCCTGCCCGGCGAGCGAGAAGCGAGGGGGAGCGTCCCGGCTGCGACCCCCGGGGCGAGCCCGGCGGCGGGGCGCCGGCAGGCCGGCGCCGGCCCCGCTCGTACCCCGGGCACGCGGGCGGCGGGGTGAGCCTGCCGCGCGTGGGGCTGGCGGCGCTGCTGCTGCTCTGCGCCTCCGTGCTCGAGCTCGCCGCTCTCGCGCCGCTCGGGCTGCCCGGCTCGACGCCGGACGTGGTGCTGCTCGTCGTCGTCGCCCTCGCCCTGCGCTGGGGGCCGCTCGACGGCGCGGTGGTCGGCTTCGCCGCCGGCCTGCTGCTCGACCTCGCGCCTCCGTCCGACGGGGGCGCGGGCCGTTGGGCGGCGGTCTTCCTGCTGCTCGGCTACGCCGTCGGGCGGCTGTTCGAGGACGCGGACGACACCCCGGTCGTCGCGCTGTTCGCCGTCACCCTGGCGAGCGCCGCGTCGGTGCTCGGCTACGCCGCCCTGGCCGCCCTCGTGGGGGACGAAGGGGTCGATTGGCCGCGTGTGCCCGGGCTGATGACGTCCTCGGTCATCTACGATGTGGTGTTGACGGCGGTCGTCGTCCCCGTCGTCGGGGGGCTGGCACGACGCATCGATCCCGAACCAGACTTCCGACGTTAGAGCTGCCCCTCGCGGGCCGCCGCAGGCGCGCCCTCTCGGGAACGGCCCGGCCGGGCAGGTCGTCGGAGTCGACGTGCGTCTCTTCCCGCCAGCCAGTGAAGGAATTGCCCGGTGAACCAGCGCTCCGGCCTGCGCCTCGTCGTCCTGCAGGTCCTGGTGCTCTCGCTGATCGCCACCCTCGGCGGGCGGCTCTGGTTCCTCCAGGTGCACAGCGGCGACACCTACGAGGCCGCGGCGACCAGCAACCGCGTGCGCGACGTCGTGACCCCGGCGACCCGCGGGCTGATCGTCGACGTCGCCGGCCGCCCGCTCGCCCGCAACCGGACGGCGCTCGTCGTGTCGGTGAGCCGCACGGAGCTGCTGCGCCAGAGCGACGGCGGCAAGGCGCTCCTCACCCGGCTGGCCACGGTGCTCGACGTCGAGTACGCCGACCTCAAGGCCCGCACCACGGTGTGCGGGGCGCCGGACGCGGTCCGCAGCGTGTGCTGGAACGGCTCCCCGTACCAGCCGATCCCGGTCGCGGACGGCGAGGACGACGCGATGATGGACGCCGTCCAGCAGATCCTCGAGCGGCGTGAGGACTTCCCGGGCGTCACCGCGGAGCAGCAGAGCGTGCGTGACTACGCCGGCGGCGGCGTGGGCGCCAACGCCGCGCACGCGGTCGGCTACCTCGGCCCGGTGACCGAGGAGGAGGTGGAGCAGGCCAAGGCCGACGGGCGCCCGCTGCAGAGCAGCGACCTGGTCGGGCGGGCCGGGCTGGAGAAGCAGTACGACGCCTACCTGCGCGGCACGCCGGGGATCCGCCAGCTGGCCGTCGACTCCCAGGGCGGTGTCACCGGCACGATCAGCGAGACCGACCCCACCCCCGGCAACTACGTCGTCACCCATCTGGACGCCAAGGTGCAGAAGGCGACCGAGGACGCGCTCGTCGCGGCCGTCGAGGGCGCGCGCACCAAGGGCGACCCCAACAAGGGCGGTGCGACGTTCCGCGCCGACTCGGCGTCCGCGGTGGTCATGGACGTGCGCACCGGCGGCGTCGTGGCGATGGCGAGCTACCCGTCGTACCGGCCGAACATCTGGGTCGGCGGCATCAGCCAGTCCGAGTACGAGAACATCACCGGCGCCGCGGGCAACTACAAGATCCTCAACCGCGCCACCCAGGGCGAGTACGCCCCCGGCTCGATCTTCAAGGCCGTCTCGACAGCCGCTGCGGTGGACGCCGGATTCTCGGTGCACCGGTCGTACGACTGCCCGGGCACGTACAACGTCGGCAACCACCTGAAGAAGAACTACGAGTCCGCGGCGTACGGCGTCATCTCGTTCGAGCGCGCGATCGAGGTGTCCTGCGACACCAACTGGTACTACTTCGCCGACACGGTGTGGAACCGGCTCGGCGGCTACGAGCAGCGCAGCGACGCCAGGGACCCGTTCGTCCAGGCCGCCAAGGGCTACGGCCTGGGGAAGGCGACCGGCGTCGACCTGCCCGCCGAGGCCGACGGGCGCATCCCCGGGCGCGAGTGGAAGCGGGACTACTGGGAGGCCACGAAGGCCGCGGCCTGCGTGCGCGCGAAGAAGGGCTACCCGGAGGTCGAGGACCGCGAGCGGGCCGCGTTCCTGCTCCAGCTGGCCAAGGAGAACTGCACGGACGGCTGGCGCTACGGCCCCGGGGACGAGGCGAACTTCGCCATCGGCCAGGGCGACGTGCTCGTGACGCCGCTGCAGATGGCGCGGGTCTACGCCGCCGTGGCCAACGGCGGCACGCTCTGGGTCCCCCAGGTCGCCAAGGCCGTGATGCGGCCGGACGGCAAGGTCGTCAAGCAGTTCAAGCCCGAGAGCGCAGGCAAGCTGCCGGTCAGCAAGGACACGTTGCAGTTCCTGCAGCGCGCGCTGACGAAGGTGAGCAGCACCGGCACCGGCGCCGGCGTCTTCCGCGGCTGGCCGCTCGAGCAGGTCCCCGTGGCGTCCAAGACCGGCACCGCGGAGGTCTTCGGCAAGCAGTCGACCTCGTGGTTCGCGGCGTACGCGCCGGCCGACGAGCCGCAGTACGCGATCGTGATGATGGTGACCCAGGGCGGTACCGGCTCCGGGACGTCCGGTCCGCAGGTCCGCGCGATCTACGAGAAGCTGCTCGGGGTCTCCGGCGCCTCCGTGCGGCCTGCGACCGCGCTGCAGAAGGGCGCGGCCCCGCCCAAGGGCCTGCCCCGCATCGCCGCCGACGGCAGCGTCCTGCCGCCGGCCACCACCTCGCGCACGGCGGTCAAGCCGCGCAGGCCGGCCCGTGCCCCCCGCCCGGCGCCGTCGCCCGGCGCCGGCCGATGAGCGCGTACCCGCCGGCGCCGTACGCCGGCGGCGCGCGTGGTGGGAACGGGCGCGCCGCCTGGACGCTGCTCGACCGGGACGGGCCGCTGCGCCGCGTGGACTGGGTCCTGACCACCGCGGTCGCCGGGCTGCTGGTCGTCGGCTCCCTGCTGGTCTGGTCCGCCACCCGTCAGGCCGCGCTCGACGCAGGCGGTGACCCCGAGGGGTACCTCAAGAAGCACGTGCTCAACATCGTCATCGGCGCGGCGCTCGGGGTCTGCGCGGCGATGTTCGACTACCGCACGCTGCGGATGTACGCCCCGATCGTCTACGGCCTGTCCATCGTCGGGCTGCTCGTCGTCCTCTCGCCGCTGGGCGCGACCATCCGCGGGTCCCACTCCTGGATCCTGCTGCCCGGCGGGTTCTCGCTGCAGCCGTCGGAGTTCGCCAAGGTCGCGCTCGTCGTCGGCCTGGCGATGCTGCTGTCGGAGAAGCGCGACGCCGAGGACTCCCCGCGCGACTCCGACGTGCTGCTCGTGCTCGTCGGGGCCGCCGTCCCGCTCGCGCTGATCATGCTGCAGCCGGACCTCGGGACCGCACTCGTCGTCTCGTCGATCGTCATCGGGATGATCGCGGTGTCGGGGGCCCGGGCGCGCTGGGTCGTCGGCCTGCTGGTCTCGGCCGCGGTCGTGGCCTTCGCCGTCGTGCAGGCCGGGCTGCTCGACGACTACCAGGTCAAGCGGCTCACCGCGTTCGTCAACCCCGGCGACGACCCCGGCGGCGCGGCGTACAACGTCTCCCAGGGCGTCATCGCCATCGGCGGAGGGGGGCTGTCCGGGCACGGGCTGTTTCACGGCCCGCAGACCCAGGGCGGCTTCGTCCCCGAGCAGCAGACCGACTTCATCTTCACCACGGCGGGGGAGGAGCTCGGCTTCCGCGGCGGGATCCTGCTCATCGGCCTGCTCGGGCTCGTGCTGTGGCGGGCCTGCCGCATCGCGTGGCACGCGGACGACCTGTTCGGCCGGCTCGCCGCGGTGGGCGTCGTCTGCTGGTTCTCCTTCCAGGCGTTCGAGAACATCGGGATGACGCTCGGAATCATGCCGGTCACCGGCGTGCCGCTGCCGTTCGTGTCCTACGGCGGGTCGTCGATGTTCGCGAACCTCATGGCCGTCGGCCTGTTGCAGAACGTGCACGTGCGGCGTTCGCTGCTGCCTGACTGACGGCGCGCCCGGGCCTGACGCCTCTGTCGTCCGGGCGGCTCGGCACGTCGCGGTGGTCACGGGCGAGTCAGCGCCACACGCCGTCGGCCCCTGCTGAGTTGCCCGTGATCACCCCGCTCGGCGGGGCGAACGGCTCCGAACACAGGCTCACCCGCACCACTGTCCCCAGCCCAGGAGACCGGCCTGCCCGTCCACAGATCGCCCTCGACGCTCGGGCCGATGCGGCGCTGCCCCAAACGTCGGGTCATGGGCGAGGCGGAGCGGGCGGTGTACACATCGGCGGAGCGCCGGCACGGGCTGGTGACCGGGCGGATGGCACTCGCGCGGTCGGTCATGGACGCAGCTCCCGAAGCGGCCCGTCCCGAAGCGCTGTCGCTGCTGGACCCCGCGGCGCAAGGGGCTCATCACCCGTGTCGACCTGGCGACCATGGCCACCGCGCCCTCCGGTCGCGGAGGCTGCGTCGCCCTCGATGCGCTGCTGCCACTGGCGGACGGCAGAGCGGCGAGCCCCCTGGAGTCCCGCGTACGTCTGGCCTGGGTGGACGGCGGCGTGCCGCTCGACGACCTTCCGCTCGAGGTGCGCGACGAGGTGGCCATGCTCCTGGCCGTCAGCGACCTCGCCTGGCGACGGCGTGCCGGGCGGGTGCTCCTCGGTGAGCCGACGGGGCCGGTGCGACCAACCGCGTTCCGTGCGCTGGGACCGGCGTCGTGCCGACGAGCTGTTGACCCGCGGGTACGACATGGTCCGCTTCACGCGGGCGGACGCGACCCGACCGGCGTACGTCGCCTCGACGGTCCCGACCGTGAGGAGTGGGCCTTCGTCCACGCGGTGATCATGTCCAGGTCGGCGGCACACCGGGCGTGTCGCGCTGAAGTGCCCATGATCACCGCGGGCAGGAGGCGGCTCGTCGCCACCCCGCCGCCCGCGCGACCGCCCGACCGTGAACCGCGGGTTAGCCTAGGACGATTCGCCCCCGAGCTCTCGAGGTACGCGCCCATGCCTGTCGAGTCCGTCTTCCCGCGGCTCGAGCCCCTGTTGACGCGGGTGCAGAAGCCCGTGCAGTACGTCGGCGGCGAGCTCAACGCACAGGTCAAGGACTGGGACGCCTGCGACGTCCGGTGGGCGCTCATGTACCCCGACGCCTACGAGGTCGGCTTGCCCAACCAGGGCCTGCAGATCCTGTACGAGGTCCTCAACGAGCGCGAGGCGACGCTGGCCGAGCGGACGTACAGCGTCTGGCCCGACCTCGAGGCGCTCATGCGTGAGCACGGCGTCCCGCAGTTCACCGTCGACGCGCACCGCCCGGTCGGGGCGTTCGACGTGTTCGGCCTGAGCTTCGCGACCGAGCTCGGCTACACCAACATGCTCGCGGCGCTCGACCTCGCGGGCATCCCGCTCGAGGCCAAGGACCGCGACGAGTCGCACCCGGTGGTGCTCGCAGGCGGCCACGCGGCGTTCAACCCGGAGCCGATCGCGGACTTCATCGACGCCGCGGTGCTGGGCGACGGGGAGGAGGCGGTCCTCCTGATCACCGAGATCATCCGCGCGTGGAAGGCGGAGGGCAGCCCCGGCGGGCGCCCCGAGCTGCTGCTGCGGCTGGCCAAGACCGGCAACGTCTACGTGCCGTGGTTCTACGACGTGGAGTACCTCGAGGACGGCCGCATCCGTCGCGTCGTCCCGAACACGCCCGGCGTGCCGTGGCGCGTCAGCAAGCACACGGTCATGGACCTCGACGAGTGGCCGTACCCCAAGCAGCCGCTGGTCCCGCTCGCCGAGACCGTGCACGAGCGGATGAGCGTCGAGGTGTTCCGCGGCTGCACGCGCGGCTGTCGCTTCTGCCAGGCCGGGATGATCACGCGCCCCGTCCGGGAGCGCTCGATCACGACGATCGGCGAGATGGTCGACGCGGGGCTCAAGGCGACCGGCTTCCAGGAGGTCGGCCTGCTCTCGCTGTCGAGCGCGGACCACACCGAGATCGCCGAGGTCACCAAGGGGCTCGCCGACCGCTACGAGGGCACCAACACCAGCTTGAGCCTCCCGAGCACGCGCGTCGACGCGTTCAACATCGACCTGGCCAACGAGCTGACCCGCAACGGACGCCGCTCCGGCCTGACGTTCGCCCCCGAGGGCGGCACCGACCGCATGCGCAAGGTGATCAACAAGATGGTCACCGAGGACGACCTGATCCGCACCGTCGCCGCGGCGTACGGCGCCGGCTGGCGGCAGGTGAAGCTCTACTTCATGTGCGGCCTGCCGACCGAGACCGACGAGGACGTCGTCGCGATCGCGCGCGTGGCCAAGCGGGTCATCGAGACCGGCCGCCAGGTGAGCGGCAAGCGCGACATCCGCTGCACGGTGTCGATCGGCGGGTTCGTGCCCAAGCCGCACACGCCGTTCCAGTGGGCCGCGCAGCTCGACCACGAGACGACCGACGCCCGCCTGGCCAAGCTGCGCGACGCGATCCGGTCTGACCGCGACTACGCCAAGGCGATCGGCTTCCGCTACCACGACGGCAAGCCGGGCATCGTCGAGGGCCTGCTCTCCCGCGGTGACCGCCGGGTCGGCAAGGTCATCCGCGCGGTCTACGAGGACGGCGGCCGCTTCGACGGCTGGAGCGAGCACTTCAGCTTCGACCGCTGGATGGCGTGCGCGGACGCGGCGCTGGTCGACGAGCCGGTCGACGTCTCCTGGTACACCACCCGCGAGCGCGACAAGGCCGAGGTCCTGCCCTGGGACCACCTGGACTCGGGGCTGGACAAGGAGTGGCTCTGGGACGACTGGCAGGACGCGGTCGACGAGGTCGAGGTCGACGACTGCCGCTGGAACCCGTGCTTCGACTGCGGCGTCTGCCCGCAGATGGGCACCGACATCCAGATCGGGCCGACCGGTCGCACGCTGCTCCCGCTGACTCCCGTGGGGCGCTGAGTTGGCGCGTACGCCGGAGGGCCCGCCGCCGCCTCCCGTCGTCCAGCGGCTGCGCATCCGCTGGGCGAAGCGCGGGCGGCTGCGTTTCACCAGTCACCGCGACTTCCAGCGCGCGTTCGAGCGGGCGCTGCGCCGCGCCGAGGTGCCGGTCGCGTACTCCGCCGGCTTCTCCCCGCACCCGAAGATCTCCTACGCCGGGGCGGCCCCGACCGGGACGGCCAGCGAGGCCGAGTACGTCGAGGTCGGCCTGCAGGCGCGGGTCGAGATCGAGCCGGTACGCCGCGCGCTCGACGCCGCGCTCGCCCCGGGCCTGGACATCCTGGAGATCGTCGAGGCGACGCCGGGCGCGCTGGCCGACCGGCTCGAGGCCTCCCACTGGCGCATCGAGCTCCCGGGCGTGCCGCTCGCCGCCGCCGAGCTGGCGGCGGAGGCGTTTCTCGTCGGCTCCGAGGTGCTCGTGGACCGGCTGACCAAGGACGGCGTGCGTACGTTCGACGCGCGCGGCGCGGTGGCGCGGCTCGGCGTGCTGCCCTCGACGCAGGGTCTCGACGGCACGCCGGAGGCGCGCAACGAGGCGGGCGACGAGCCGTGTGCGATACTCGACGTGGTCGTACGGCACGGAAACCCGACTGTGCGACCCGACGACGTTCTGTCCGGACTCCGTTCCGTGGCCGACCTCGTGCCGCCGGAGCCGCCTCGTGCGGTGCGGCTGGCGCAGGGGCCGCTGGACGAGGCGACGGGCACCGTGGGCGACCCGCTCGCCCTCGACCGGGACGTCGTCGGCGCGTCCGGTACTTCGAGCACCGTCTGAGCGACGACCGTCGCCGGGGGAGCCGACGCCGCACGCGCGTCCGAACAGGCTTCCGCCGGCTCGCCGGCGGCACGACGCGCCCCTGTGCGGCGCCCCACGGCGCCCGGGGGTGGACAGGAGCGGCCGTTCATGGTCGACACAGAGACAGCAGGCGACGGCATGGCCGGCGCCAACGGTACGAGCGACGGCCCGGCCGCCGGCAGCCCTGAGCCGCCGCGCCCGCGCCGCCGGCGAGCGGCGAGCAGGCCTGCCGGGCCGCCCGTCGCTGCGCCGGAGACCGAGGGGGAGCCCCCCGCCGGGCAGGGCGGCGCGGACGCGAGCCCCGCAGCGGACGCGCCCGCGGCCCGCGCCGCGGATGAGGGGCCTTCCGGTGGCGGCGCGGCTGCGCCTGACGACTCCGGTGCCGCACCGGGCTCTGCCCGCACTGCGGCTGACGCCGGGGCGCCCGACGCCGCCGGCGATGCGGCTGCCGAGGCTGCGCCCGCGCCGCGTGCGCGCACTCGCAAGACGGCGGCCAAGAAGGCCCCCGCCAAGACCGCGGCACGCAAGACGACCGGCCGCAAGTCTGCGGCGGCGCCGCCGGCCGACGAAGCGGCCCCCGATGGCGCCAGCACCCCGGACGGCGCCACGCTGACGGCGGGTTCGGCCTCGCCGGGCGACGCCGCAGCGGCCCCCGCGACCGGGGACGCGGCGGCACCCGCCGCCGACGCGGCACCCGTCGCCGCCGCGGCACCCGCCGCCCAGGACGCGCCCGCCCCGCGCCGGCGTACCCGCAAGACGGCGAAGAAGGCTGCGGAGGCTGCCGCGCCCGAGGTCGCGCAGGCTCCGGCGCCCCTCGCCGTGGAGGCTGCCACGTCCGAGGTCGCGCAGGCTCCCACGCCCGATGTCGCGGAGCCGGGCGAGCTGCCCGCCGCCGTGCCGGAGCCCGCGGAGCCCGCTGCGGTGGCCTCGCCGCCGGCCGTGCTGTTCCAGGCCCCGACCGAGCCGGCCGTCGACGCGCCCGAGCCCGCCGTGCCGCGGCGCCGCCGGGCCACCAAGAAGGCTGCAGCCCCCGCGACGGACGTCGCGCCCGCGATCGTGCCGGACACCGCGTCCCCGGGTGACACCCCGGACGCGACGGGCACGACGGCCGACCCCGACACCCCGGACGCCGAGGCGCCGGCGCCTCGCCGGAGGCGGGTCTCCAAGAAGGCTGCGGCGGCCGCGTTGGCAGCGGAGCAGGCGGCCGCCGAGGCCGCGGCAACGCTCGCCGCACAGCAGGCGGCCGAGGGTCAGGACGTGGCGCCGGCCGAGGGCGACCTCGAGGCGACGGACGAGCCGGCCGAGCGTGATGCCGACGCCGCGGACGGTCTCGAGCAGGCCGCCGAGGCGGAGCAGGCCGAGCAGGCCGAGCACGCCGACGACGAGGAGCCTGTCGAGGACGCCGAGGCGCAGGCCGACGACGAGCAGCCCAGCGAGGGCCGGCGCCGTCGTCGCCGGGGTGGCCGCGGCCGTCGCAACCGCCGTGGCGACACGGCTCCCGAGGCGGGCGAGGCCGAGGGCGAGGAGCCTGCCGAGCGTCCCGCCGACGAGGAGCCGGACAGGGACGCGGCGGACGAGCCGGAGGAGACGGGCGAGGCCGACGGCGACGAGGACGCCGGGGGCTCGCGCCGTCGCCGTCGCCGTCGCCGTCGCGGGGGCTCGGACGACGAGCCGGCGACCGCCGACGACCCCGAGCGCACGGTGGTCCGGGTCCGCGAGGGCCGGGAGGGCCGTCGCGGTCGGTCCCGCGACGACGAGGACGAGGTGCAGTCGCTGCGCGGCTCGACCCGCCTCGAGGCGAAGAAGCAGCGCCGCCGGGAAGGCCGCGAGCACGGCCGTCGTCGCGTGCCGGTGCTCACGGAGGCCGAGTTCCTGGCCCGCCGCGAGAGCGTCGACCGCAAGATGATCGTTCGGCAGACGCGGCAGCGGACGCAGATCGCGGTGCTCGAGGACGGCGTGCTCGTCGAGCACTACGTCGACAAGGGCGAGACCGGCACCATGGTCGGCAACGTCTACCTGGGGCGGGTGCAGAACGTCCTCCCGAGCATGGAGGCGGCCTTCATCGACCTCGGCCGGGGCCGCAACGCGGTGCTGTACGCCGGCGAGGTCAACTGGGACGCCGCCGGGCTGGAGGGGCAGCCCAAGCGCATCGAGGTGGCGCTCAAGTCCGGGGACCCCGTCCTCGTGCAGGTCACCAAGGACCCCATCGGGCACAAGGGCGCCCGCCTCACGAGCCAGATCAGCCTGCCGGGCCGTTTCCTGGTCTACGTCCCGAACGGCTCGATGACCGGCATCAGCCGCAAGCTGCCCGACACCGAGCGCTCGCGGCTCAAGTCCATCCTCAAGAAGGTCGTCCCCGAGAACGCCGGCGTCATCGTGCGCACGGCCGCCGAGGGGGCCAGCGGGGAGGACATCGCCCGCGACGTCGAGCGCCTCCAGGAGCAGTGGGAGGAGATCGAGCGCAAGGCCGCCACGGCCAGCGCCCCGTCCCTGCTGCGCGGAGAGGCCGACCTCACGGTCCGCGTCGTCCGTGACCTGTTCAACGAGGACTTCTCGGGTCTCATCGTCGCCGGTGACGAGGCGTGGGACACCGTCGAGCCGTACGTCCGTGGCCTCGCCCCGGACCTGGTCGACCGGGTCTCGCGCTGGACCGGAACCGGAGACGTGTTCGCCGCGCACCGCATCGACGAGCAGCTGGCCAAGGCCCTCGACCGCAAGGTCTGGCTGCCCTCGGGCGGCTCGCTGGTCATCGACCGGACCGAGGCGATGGTCGTCGTCGACGTCAACACCGGCCGGTTCATCGGCAAGGGCGGCAACCTCGAGGAGACGGTCACCAAGAACAACCTCGAGGCCGCGGAGGAGATCGTCCGGCAGCTGCGGCTGCGCGACCTCGGCGGGATCATCGTCATCGACTTCATCGACATGGTCCTCGAGAGCAACCGCGACCTCGTGATGCGGCGCCTGCTCGAGTGCCTCGGCCGCGACCGCACCAAGCACCAGGTCGCCGAGGTGACGTCGCTGGGCCTGGTCCAGATGACGCGCAAGCGTGTCGGGTCCGGGCTGCTCGAGGCGTTCTCCGAGCCGTGCGAGGCGTGCAAGGGCCGCGGCGTCCGGCTCCACCTGGACAACGGGCACGTCGAGCCGGTCGCCCTGGCGCCGGCCGAGGGCGAGGACAGGGGCCGGCGCCAGCGCCGCGGCGTCGTCGTGCCCCCGGGAGCGCCGCCGTCGCCGGCGCTGCTCGCGGCGCCGGCCGACGCCGAGCCCGGCACTGCGGCTGCGGACGGTGGCTCGGCGATCGAGCCGCCGGCGGCGGAGGACCCCGTCGCGGCCGAGGACCCGGTCGAGCCGGCTCCCCGCCCTCGCCGCAGCCGGCGCGCCACCCGTGCCGCGCAGGCCCCGCGCAGCGCGGGCTCGTCCGGTGACGCCGCCGCGCCGGCCGGCGAGGCCGAGAACGCCGAAGCCGGCAACGCCGAAGCGCCGTTCGCCGAAACCGCAAGCGCGAACGGCGCCTCCGCGGAGGAGAGCGCGGTCCAGCCCTCGCTGCTCGCGACCGCGGGGCCGGACCCGGCACAGGACGTGGAGCCGCTCGACGACGGCCGGCCGGTGCGCCGCCGCCGCCGCTCCAAGTCCAGCTGAGAAGGCCGTGGCCCGGGGCCTCCGCCCCGGGCCATCCCGTCACCCGCCGAAGGCGAACAGCTCCGCCCCGTCCTCGGCCCACACCCGGGCGCGTGGGGTGCCACTGACGTCCAGCTCGACGCGCAGCCCGGGCCCGCCGTCGGTGGGGCGGGCGGCGTACGCGTACGCCGTGTTGCTCACCGCCAGCGTCTCGGTGCGCGCCGTCGAGAGCCACGGGCGCGCCCGCCGTACGCCCAGCAGCTCGCGGTGCGCCTGGAGCATCCCCGCGCCGACGTCGGTCAGCTCGTGCGGGCTGTCGGGGTAGGCGGGCCGGACCGCGTCGTCGCCTCCGAGCCGGTCCTCCTTGACGCCGAGGAGCGCCTGCTCGTCCCCGTAGTAGACCGACGGGACGCCGCCCGTGGTCATCAGCACGACGAGTGCGAGGACCGCGGCGTCCGGCCCCACCCTGCTCGCGATGCGCGTGACGTCGTGGTTGCCGATGAAGGTGGCAGGGACGAAGCGCTCGAGAAAGCCGGCGTGCCGCCGCAGCGCCCAGTCCAGCTCGAAGAAGTTGCGGTCGGTGAGCGAGCTCCAGACCGCCTTCCACAGCTCGTACTGCGTCACCGAGTCCACGGTCGAGCTTCCGACGAAGCCGGCGTAGTCGCCGTGGATGACCTCGGCGACGAACCAGGCCTCGGGGAACTCGGCGCGGACGCGGGCGAGCACGTCGCGCCAGAAGCCCGGCGGCACCGCGTACGCGGCGTCCAGCCGCCAGCCCGCGATCCCGCGGCGCAGCCAGTGCGTCATGACGGCGACGACGTAGTCCGCCACCTCGGGCGCCGCGTGGTTCAGCGCGACCAGCGAGCCGTGGCCCTCGAAGACCTCCGGGCGGGGGCCGCCCGGCGCGTCCCAGTCGATGCGGAACAGCCCGGCGCGCGGGCCGTCCGGGCCGCCGGCCAGGGCCTCGAGCACGAGCGGGTGCCGGTCGCCGACGTGGTTGAAGACCCCGTCGAGCACCACGGCGAGGCCCCGCTCGCCGCACGCGCTGACGAGCGCGTCGAGGTCGTCGTCCGACCCCAGGCGCGGGTCGACCCGGAACTGGTCGAGCGAGTCGTAGCCGTGCGTCTGGGCGGCGAAGACCGGCCCCAGCAGCAGCCCGGTGACCCCGAGGCCAGCGGCGTAGTCGACCCAGTTGCGCAGGCGGCGCAGCCGCGGCGCCGGGGCCACGTCCGGGTCCCGGACGGGCACGCCGCAGAAGCCGAGCGGGTAGACGTGCCACCACGCTAGTGAGGAGGGCTCAGTAAGCATGGGGTGAGGCTACCCCACCAGCGCGTAGGCTCGCCGGGTGCGACGCGACCGGAGCCCGCGCCAGCGGCTGGACCCGGGCGAGCGGCAGGAGCGCATCCTCGACGCGGCCACCGCCGCGTTCGCCGCCACGCCGTACGACGACGTGGCCCTCGCTCCGGTGGCCGCGGCGGCGGGGGCGTCCGAGGCGTTGGTCTATCGCTACTTCGCGGGCAAGGCCGGGCTCTACGCGGCGGTCGTCCAGCGCTCCGTCGACGACCTCGTCGCGGCCCACGAGGAGGCCCTCGCGCAGCTGGCCCCGGCCGTCCCGGCCCGGGACCGGGTGCGCGCCGCGACGCTGGCGTACCTCGAGCACGTGGCCCGACATCCCAGCGGGTGGCTCGCGCCGCTCGCCCGGTCCGAGGGGGAGCCGGAGCCCGCGGCGACCATCCGCCGGGACGCCCGCGCCGACTACGTGGCCCGGCTGCGTGGCCTGCTGCAGCCGGGCGTCGGCACCCGACGCGAGTACGCCCTGTGGGGCTTCTTCGGCTTCCTCAACGCGGCCGCGCTGCGCTGGCTCGCCGAGGGCTGCCCCGAGGACGCCCGGTGGCCGCTGGTGGACGCGGCGCTGGGCGCCCTCGAGGGCGGCCTCGG
Source organism: Motilibacter aurantiacus (assembly GCF_011250645.1). Classification (NCBI taxonomy): domain Bacteria; kingdom Bacillati; phylum Actinomycetota; class Actinomycetes; order Motilibacterales; family Motilibacteraceae; genus Motilibacter; species Motilibacter aurantiacus. The sequence goes on along the minus strand of NZ_JAANNO010000003.1, from coordinate 253,023 downwards.
CGACTGGGCTGCCTGAGCGGTCAGGTCCCCCGCGGGGTGCTCGTCGGGGTCGGGCCGGCCGTCGGCGTCGGAGCGGGCGTCGGAGCGGGTGTCGGAGCGGGTGTCGGAGCGGGTGTCGGGGTCGGGGTCGGGGTCGGCGCAGGAGTGCCGCCGCTGACCACCCGCGTGACCCGCACCGTGAGCTCGCCGGTGTTGTCCCTGAGGTCGACGTCCCACAGGCCGAGCCGCAGCGCCCCGTTGCGGGTCGCGGTGTACGTCCCCTTCCACACGTGCGCCGCGCTGCAGCCCGCGGCGTCCGCGTCGGCGGCGGTGAGGGCCGGGTCGGTCCCGTCGAGGTACAGGTCGAACAGGTCGGCCCTGCGCACGGCGTTCCAGTCCACGTCGTTGCGCCACTGGCCGCCCCGCGACGCGCACTCCGCGTCGGCCGGGCCGTAGCCGGTGTCGTAGGTGCCGCTGACCGTCACCGCGTACGTCGCCCCGCGCACCAGGGTGCCGGCCGTGCGGACGGGGACGGTCGCGTCGGCGGGAAGCGCCACGGTCTCGTCGGTCAGCGTCGGCCCCCCGGTGACCGGCACGCCGTCGGCACTGGGCGCCGGGACCGCGGTCGACCGCTCGACCGTCACCCGCAGGGCGCCGGTGTTGTCCTCGGGGGCGGGGTCGAACACCTGGAGCCGGGCGCGGCCGTCGCGGGTCGGGGTGAAGGACCAGGTGTAGGTGTGGGTCGACACCGCGCAGTTGCCGACCGCGGTGCCGACGGGGCCGAGGCCAGGGACGGTGCCGTCGACGTGCAGGTCCAGCGACGCCTGCTCCTGGTGGAGCGGGTCGACGGAGGCCGTCCGCTTCCACGACGTCGACTGCCCACGTCGCAGGCACGCGGCGTCGGACTCGCCCTCGCCGAAGTCGATGACGCCCGTGGCGGTCACGGTGTAGTTGATGCCGGCCCGCAGCACCTGAGCGGTCCGGACGACGCCGCCGTTGGCCGGCACGTCGACGCTGTCGACGTACGCGGCCGGGCCGTCGGTCAGCCGGGGCTCGTCGGCCTCGGGCAGGGGCGCCGCGGGCGGGACCGGTGCGGCGAGGTTGCCGACGTACGCACCCGACTTCATCACCGACAGGCGCAGGGAGCCGGCGTTGTCCGGGTAGTAGTCGTCGAGCACCTGCAGCGTCAGCGGGCCGCTGACGGCGGGCGTGTAGTCCATGTAGTAGACGTGGGCGGAGTCGCACGCGCTCGTCGAGCCGCTGCGCGTCCGCCAGTCGCTGCGCCCGTCCACCACGAGGTCGAACTGTGCGGTGCCGGTGGACTCCCAGGTCGACTGACGGGACCAGCCCTTGTCATCGTACGGGTGCCAGTTGCACGTCGCGTCCGCGAGCGAGCTGCCGGTGCCGTAGCGGTAGGTGCCACTGACGGCGAGCCGGTACCTCGTGCCGGCCTTGAGCGAGAACGCCGTCGTCGTGACCTGGCCGAGCACGGGCACGTCGACGTCGGCCTGACCGGTCGCGCCGAGGTCGACCAGCGGCGGCCAGATCGGCGGGGGCGTGGGCGTCGGGGTGGGGGTCGGCGTCGGGCGCACGGTCCGGGTCGGCGCGGGGGCCGGGGCGGGCGGCGTCGGCGCGACCACGCTCGGCGCCGTCGGGCGGGCCGTGGGCTTCGCCGTGGGCACCGGCTTCGGGGTCGCCGTGGCCGGCCCCTTCACCGGTGGCTTCACCGGTGCCTTGACCGGCGGCAGCACGGGGTCGACGACCAGCCCGGACCAGAACGAGGTCTTGCCCATCGCGCCGTTCCAGCCGAGCGAGATGTGCATGTGGTCGGTGTGCGCGCTCGCGCCGTGGTACGGCCGCCAGACGCTGGGGCTCGACGTGGACCAGATCTTCCGGTTCCAGATGACGTACATGACGCCCATGCGGCGGGCCATGGCCGCCTTGTTGCCGTGCTTGTCGGTGGCCAGGAGGAAGGTGAGGAAGGCGGCCGCCTGCGACTTCTGCTTGGCGTTGCGGACGTTGACCTTCCAGTCGAACGCCCGCCCCTCCTTGTGCTCCGAGCGTGCCCCGGCCTTGCAGGCGCGGCTGATCCCCAGGCTGCCGGTGCCCTTGTACGTCTTCTGCAGCCAGGTGGCCAGCTTGAGCGTCCCCGGCTTCGGGCTGGGGCTGCACGTCTTCTGCGGCTGCTGCGCGGCGAACCACTCGATCTTCTTGCCGAACGCCCGTGCCGCGGCGTCGGCGAGCTGCGGCGCCTGGATGGCGGCGGCCGGGGCGATCAGGGCGAGGCCGAGCAGCATCGGCACGAGCGCGCGGGCACGGCGGTCCTGCAGGAGCCGGTGGAGCAGGTGGGGCACGACAGGTCCTCGTCGGTCGGCAGGCCGGCCGCCGCGTGCGCGACGGCTGCCGACGGCCCGGGCAGAGCCGTCCCAGAACCTTCGGCACGGCGGGGCCCGGGCCTGACGGCCCGATGAGGTGATGTGCGCCCGGAGGGGCCGGCCCCCCCTCGTGCCCGCTGCCGGGCGCCGTGCGCGAGACGGCGCCCGACGTGCCCCCAGACCCGGGGAGCGAGCGGCCTACCGCGCGTCGTCGGCCGCGATCACGGAGAAGTCCTCGTCCCCGTGGCCGCGCCGCGACGCCTCGAGCAGGGCCGTCGCCGCGGCGGTCAGCGCGGGCAGCGGCAGCGTCGTCGTGTCGAGCATGAGCCGGGCGTCCTTGGCCAGAAGGTCGGTGGAGAACTGGGTGTCCGAGTACGCCGCCGCCCGCACCGCCGCGCCCTTGGCCTTCGCCGTCGGCGTCAGCATCGACCCGTCGAGAGCGGCGAGGACCTGGTCGGTGGTCAGCCCGGCCGACCGGCCGAGCCGCAGTGCCTCGACGAGCCCCTGCATGCCGACCGCGAGCGCGAGGTTGTTCACCAGCTTGTCGGCCGCGGCATGGGCCGCCGAGTCGTACACCCGCAGCCGGCCCGGCCCGGCCCACAGCCGCACCAGCGGCTCGGCCACCCGCACGGCCTCCGGGTCGCCGCCGAGCAGGACGCCGAGCGCCCGGGCGCGGGCCGGGGCCAGCGACCCGACGACGGGGGAGTGGGCGTACCAGACCTCGTGCTCGGCGGCCCAGGCGGCGAACTCCGTGGCCTGCTCCGGCGAGAGCGTCGTGACGTCGACCCAGGTGCACTCGGCCGGGACCGGCAGCCGCGCGTTGACGACGACCTCGCGCACCGCGGCGGCCCCGAACAGCGCGGTGACGACGACCTCCGCCCCCTGCACGGCCTCCGCGGCGGTGCCGGCCCGCAGCGCCCCCTCGGCCACGAGCCCGTCGGCCGCCTCCGGGGTGCGGTTCCACACGGTCACCTCGTGCTCGGTGAGCAGGTGCCGGGCGAGCTCGCGGCCCATGCGGCCCAGGCCCAGGAATGCGATCTTCACGCTGGTGTCCGTCCCCGGTGGCGGGCCGGGTGCCCGCGGTCACCGACGAGATTCCCGCGTTCCCCGGGCGCGACTCCGCGCGCCCCGGTTTGACCGTGCCGGACGCCGCTACGTACTCTGATCCCTCGGTGCGCCTCCGGCGTGCCTGCCCGCGCTCGTGCGCGGTGGTGCCGTCAGGGGCATCGCCGCAGCCGTGCGGGCCGTCTCACGCGGGAAGGAAACGCCAGGTGTACGCCATCGTCCGGGCCGGCGGCCGTCAGGAGAAGGTCGCCGTCGGTGACCTCGTCGTCCTCGACCGGGTCGCGGGCGAGCCGGGGTCGACCTTCCAGCTGAAGCCGCTGCTCCTCGTGGACGGCGAGACCGTGACCAGCGACGCCGCGGCGCTCGCCAACGTCACGGTCACCGCGGAGGTCCTCGACCACCGCAAGGGGCCCAAGATCGACATCCTCAAGTACAAGAACAAGACCGGCTACCGCGTGCGTGGCGGCTTCCGCAGCTCGCTGACGCAGGTGCGCGTCACCGGCATCGAGACCGGGAAGTAGGCCCGCCATGGCACACAAGAAGGGCGCGTCCTCGACGCGCAACGGCCGCGACTCCAACCCGCAGTACCTCGGGGTCAAGCGGTTCGGCGGTCAGCTGGTGAAGGCCGGCGAGATCCTCGTCCGCCAGCGCGGCACCCACTTCCACCCGGGCGACGGCGTCGGCCGTGGCGGCGACGACACGCTGTTCGCGCTCGTCCCGGGCCACGTGGAGTTCGGCCGCAAGCGCGAGCGCCGCGTCGTCAACATCGTCCCGGCCGTGGTCGCGGCGGACGTCGCCGCGGAGTAACTCCGCAGCACTCAGCGTTGTCGAAGGGCGGACCGGGTCTTTCCCGGTCCGCCCTTCGCCTTTCCACCGCCGGTGCCCCGGCCGCCTCCCGACGCGTACGCGTCCGGAGGGCCGGGCGCGCCGGTGCCGTACCAACGAGAGGACAGCCCCGATGACGACCTTCGTCGACCGCGTCGTGCTGCACGCCGCCGCCGGCGACGGCGGCAACGGCTGCGCGTCCGTCCACCGCGAGAAGTTCAAGCCGCTCGGCGGCCCGGACGGCGGGGACGGCGGCAACGGCGGGGACATCGTGCTCGTCGTCGACCCGCAGGTCACGACGCTGCTCGACTACCACCACGGCCCCCACCGGCGCGCGACGAGCGGCAAGCAGGGGCAGGGCAACAACCGCGACGGGGCCAACGGCGAGACGCTCGTGCTGCCGGTCCCCGACGGCACCGTCGTCACCACGCTCGACGGGGAGGTCCTGGCCGACCTCGTCGGCGCCGGGACCCGCTACGTCATCGCCCAGGGCGGGCGGGGCGGGCTCGGCAACGCCGCGCTCGCGTCGACCAAGCGCAAGGCCCCGGGCTTCGCGCTGCTGGGCGAGCCGGGCGAGGCCCAGGACGTCGTCCTCGAGCTCAAGACCGTCGCGGACATCGCCCTCGTCGGCTTCCCGAGCGCCGGCAAGTCCAGCCTCGTCGGCGCCCTCTCCGCGGCCAAGCCGAAGATCGCGGACTACCCCTTCACCACGCTGGTGCCGAACCTCGGCGTCGTCGAGGCCGGGGACGTGCGCTTCACCGTCGCCGACGTCCCCGGGCTCATCCCGGGCGCGAGCCAGGGCAAGGGGCTCGGCCTGGAGTTCCTGCGCCACGTCGAGCGCTGCGCCGCGCTGGTGCACGTGCTCGACTGCGCCACGATCGAGCCCGGCCGCGACCCGCTGACCGACCTCGACGTGATCGAGGCCGAGCTGGCCGAGTACGGCGGGCTCGGCGACCGTCCGCGCATCGTCGCGCTCAACAAGGTGGACGTGCCGGACGCCCGCGACCTCGCCGACATGGTCCGCGCGGAGATCGAGGCCCGCGGCCTGCAGGTGCTCGAGGTGTCGGCGGCCACGCGCGAGGGGCTGCGCGAGCTCTCCTTCGCGATGGCCCGGCTCGTCGCCGACGCGCGCGCCGCCGCCCCGCCGGCCGAGCCTGAGCGCATCGTGCTGCGCCCGCGCGGCCACAAGGAGCAGGAGTTCCGCGTCGAGCGCGAGGGCGACCGCTTCCGCGTGCTCGGCGACAAGCCGTGGCGCTGGGTCCGGCAGACCGACTTCTCCAACGACGAGGCCGTCGGGTACCTCGCCGACCGGCTCGCCCGGCTCGGCGTCGAGGAGGAGCTGCTCAAGCAGGGCGCGCAGGCCGGCGACGAGGTCGTCATCGGGGCGGGCGACGACGCCGTCGTCTTCGACTGGGAGCCGACCCTGGAGTCCGGCGCGGAGCTGCTGCACGGGCCGCGCGGCAGCGACATCCGGCTCGAGCCCGAGCGCCGGCGCAGCAAGTGACCGACCCGGCGGCCGTCGAGCAGGACGGCGCGACCGACTGGCGGCAGGCCGTCGCGACCGCGGACCGGCTCGTCGTGAAGGTGGGCTCGTCCTCGTTGACGACGAGCGGGGGCGGCATCGACGACGGGCGGGTGCGCGCGCTCGTCGACGCCCTCGCGGCGCGCGTCCGGGCCGGCTCCGAGGTCGTCCTGGTGAGCTCCGGCGCGATCGCCGCCGGGCTCAGCCCGCTGGGGCTCGCCCGGCGCCCCCGCGACCTGGCCACGCAGCAGGCGGCGGCGAGCGTCGGGCAGGGCATGCTGATGCACCGCTACACCTCGGCGTTCGAGGAGCACGGCGTACGCGTCGGCCAGGTGCTGCTCACGGCCGAGGACGTCATCCGGCGCAGCCACTACCGCAACGCCCAGCGCACGCTCTACCGGCTGCTGGCGCTGGGCGTGCTGCCCGTCGTCAACGAGAACGACACCGTCGCGACCCACGAGATCCGGTTCGGTGACAACGACCGGCTCGCCGCGCTCGTCGCGCAGCTCGTGCACGCCGACGCCCTCGTGCTGCTCAGCGACGTCGACGGGCTGTACGACGGCCACCCGCGCAACCCCGGCGCCCGGCTCATCCCGGAGGTCGCGAACGCCGCCGCGCTCGACCACGTCGACGTCGGGGGCGTGGGCAGCGGGGTGGGCACCGGCGGCATGGTGACCAAGGTCGAGGCCGCCCGCATCGCCACCGGCGCCGGCATCCCGACGCTGCTGGCCGCCGCGGCCGACGCCGGGCGCGCCCTGGGCGGTGACCCGGTCGGCACCGTCTTCGCGGCCTGGGGGCGCCGGCGCTCGACGCGGCTGCTCTGGCTCGCCCACGCCACCGCCCCGCGCGGCCGGCTCCGCCTCGACGCCGGTGCCGTGCGGGCCGTCGTCGAGCGCAGCGCCTCGCTGCTGCCGGCCGGCGTGACCGCGGTCGAGGGCGAGTTCGCTGCCGGCGATCCCGTCGAGCTAGTGGACGAAAAGGGCCACGCCGTCGCCCGCGGTCTGGTCAACTTCGATGCGACGGAGCTTCCGGGGCTGCTCGGCCGCTCCACGCACGAGCTGGCCGCCGACCTCGGGCCGGCGTACGAGCGGGAGGTCGTCCACCGCGACGACCTCGTCGTCCTGAGCCGCTGACGGCTCGGGCAGTCCGGCCGATCGCGGCGCAGGTTCACAGGAAGGTTGGGCGTCTGTGTCGTCCTCTTCGCAGCCGGACGGGCCGGAGCAGTTGGGCGAGATGTACCACGTGACGCTCAGCGTCTGCGGCGACCCGATGGACGAGGCCGCGCTGGAGGAGGCGCTGCACCGGCTGGCCGAGGAGCGCCCGTTCCTGCTCTCGGCCCGCTTCGCCCGGGACCGCGCGGAGGTGCGCTACTGGGAGGAGGCGCGCTGCCTCGACGACGCCGCCGCGCTCGCGCTGCGGCTGTGGGGCGAGCACCGGGCCAGCGCCGGTCTCCCCGCCTGGGAGGTCGTCGGGCTCGAGGTCGTGGACCGCGACACGTACCACTGGCGGATGGCCCAGCCGCCCGCCCCGGCGCTCGTGCCGGCGGGCGAGGTCGCCCCTTTCTGACCCCGTCGTCGGGCGCAGGGGAAAGGCGAGGCGGGCCGGGGCGGCGCCGCCGTACCCTGAACCCGTGAGCGCCGACGTCACGACCGCGAGCCAGCCCGACACCTCGACCGACGAGCGCGAGGCCGTGCTCGCCGTCGCCCGGCGGGCGAAGGAGGCGAGCGTCGCGCTCGCGCCGCTGCCCCGCGGGCCCAAGGACGCGGCGCTGCTGGCCATGGCGGACGCGCTGCTGGGGAACGCCGAGGAGATCCTCGTCGCGAACGCCGAGGACATCGCCCGCGCCGAGGGCAACGGCACGCCGGCCAACATGATCGACCGGCTCCGGCTGACCCGCGAGCGGCTCGAGGGCATGGCGCAGGGCCTGCGCGAGGTCGCCGCGCTGCCCGACCCCGTCGGTGAGGTCGTCCGCGGGTTCGTCCGCCCCAACGGCCTGGAGGTACGCCAGGTCCGCGTCCCCCTCGGGGTCGTCGGGATCATCTACGAGGCACGGCCCAACGTGACGGTCGACGCGGCCGGGCTCTGCCTGAAGTCCGGCAACGCCGCGCTGCTGCGCGGGTCCTCCTCGGCGTACTCGTCCAACCGGGCCCTCATCGCGGTCCTGCAGCGGGCGCTGGCCGCGTCCGGCCTGCCGGGCGATGCCGTCCAGCTCGTCCCGGGCGAGTCCCGCGAGTCGGTCAAGCACCTCATGCGGGCCCGTGGCCTGGTCGACGTGCTCATCCCGCGCGGCGGCGCCGGCCTGATCCGCTCGGTGGTCGAGGAGTCGACGGTCCCGGTGATCGAGACCGGCGTGGGCAACTGCCACGTCTACGTGGACGCCGAGGCCGACGTCGACATGGCCGTGAAGATCCTGCTCAACGCCAAGGCCCAGCGCACCAGCGTGTGCAACTCCGCCGAGACGCTGCTCGTCCACGCGGACGTCGCCGAGGCGTTCCTCCCGGTCGCGCTGCCGGCGCTGCGCGACGCGGGCGTCACGCTCCACGCCGACGAGGCGGTGGCCAAGGCCGCGGCCGACGCGGGCATCGAGACGGTCGAGGCGACCGAGGACGACTGGTACGCCGAGTACCTCTCGCTCGACCTCGCGGCCAAGGTGGTCGGCTCGCTCGACGAGGCGGTCGCGCACATCCGGACGTACGGCAGCGGCCACACCGAGGCGATCGTGACCCGCTCCCAGCAGGCCGCGCGCCGGTTCGTCGCGACCGTCGACTCCGCGGGCGTGGCGGTCAACGCCTCGACTCGCTTCACCGACGGTGGGGAGCTCGGCTTCGGGGCGGAGATCGGCATCTCCACGCAGAAGCTGCACGCGCGCGGGCCGATGGGGCTGACCGAGCTCACCTCGACCAAGTTCGTCATGACCGGTGAGGGGCACATCCGCCCCTGAGCGGGCTGTGCCACGATGGGCGCCGGCGCAGCGGGGCGTACCCCGCCGGGTCGGCGCCGTCGAGAGACGGTGACGACCCAGCGCCGGCGACAACCGACCCCGACGACGAGGAGCGCGACATGCGCAGTGCCGTGCTGGCCGCCGAGGAGCACGCGAACGAGCTGCCCGCCGACCCCATCGTGATCGGGCTGATCACGTTCGCCATCCTCATCGTGGCACTGCTGATCACGATGGCTTTCAATCACGACCGCTGACCCGGGCGCCGGGCCGCGGGACGGCCCGGCAGGTCAGCGGCGGGTCAGGCCGCCGGCAGGACCTCGTCGCAGGTCTGGTTGGACCAGGTGACGGCCGACAGGTAGGCCCGCGACAGCTCGGTCACGTCGACCGGGAGCGTGTCGGCGAGGGACGCGATGCGCCGCTCGTCGCTCGCCTCCTGGGCGAGGACCGCGTCGAGGACCTTGCCCAGCCGGCCCTGCCGATGGGCGAGAGCGAGGTGCAGGTCCGCGGCGAGCGGGAGCCGCTCGACGACAGCGTCCATGGACAGCCCCAGCAGCATGTCCAGGCTGGACAGCAGCCCGACGATGAAGGCCGACTCCGGGCGGGCGCCGCCCACGCGGCCGGCGAGGATCTCGCAGGCGCGGGCCCGCGTCATCGCCATCCGGAGCTTCTCCTCGTCCGGCTTGCCCGAGGCCAGCACCATGAGCAGCATCCAGGAGCGCAGCGTCTGCATCCCGAGCAGCACGAGCGCGTCCCGGATCGACTCTATGCGCCGCGCCGGGCCCGAGGCGGCTGCGTTGGCCGCCCGGAGCACCCGGTAGTTGAGCCCCACGTCGGTGCGCACGACGGCCTCGATGTCGGCCAGGTCGATCTCGGGGTCGGCCAGCTTGGCCAGCAGCTGCAGGCTCGACAGCTCCGACGGTGAGACCGTGCGGGCGGTCACCACGTCGGGTCGGAGCAGGAAGCGGCCCTGGAAGTGCTCGAAGCCCAGCTCGTGGCAGCGCTCCATGTCCGAGAGCCGCTCGACGCCCTCGGCGATCAGCTGGACGTCGGCCTCGGCCCGCAGCTCTCGGACCAGCCGCGGCAGGTCCTCGGCCGGGACGGCGCCGAGGCCGACCTTCACGAAGCGGCAGTACGGCAGCAGGGCGGCCCGCTCGGGCTCGCCGCGCCAGTCGTCCAGGGCCAGGGCGTACCCCCGGTCGGCGAGGCGCTTGACCCCGTCGAGCACCTCGTCGTCGCCGTGGATGCCCGGCTGCAGCTCCAGGACCGCGGACTCGGGCGCGAACGGGACCGGCAGCGTGCCGACGACGAAGGCCCGGGTGACGTTGACGAACGCGCGCCGGCGGCCCACCAGCCGCTCGAGGCCGAACTCGGTGAACGTGCTGACGATGACCCGCGTGGTCGCCGCGTCACCGGGGTCCGTGCCCGGGTACGCGGCGGCAACCGGAGCGGACTCGGCTCCCGTGTCGGCCGGCCCCTCGGGACGGAAGAGCAGCTCGTAGCCCACGACCTGCAAGGAGCGGTCGTACACCGGCTGCCGGCCTACGTGGACGGCTGTCACGGAAGGTCCTCCTCGGGATCGCTACGGTTTCCTGTCGGCGCGTCGGCGCCGCGGCTTGAGCACGCATCTGCAGGCGCGGGCGAGGCCGGCGGTCAGGAAGGCGGGACGTGGGAAAGCGCATCGGCGTCATGGGCGGCACCTTCGATCCCGTCCACCACGGGCACCTCGTGGCCGCGAGCGAGGTGAAGTGGCGGTTCGGGCTCGACGAGGTCGTCTTCGTACCGACAGGGACACCTTGGCAGAAAAGCCATCAGACCGTGACCGCGGCCGAGCACCGCTACCTCATGACCGTCGTGGCGACCGCCTCGAACCCCGACTTCACGGTGAGCCGGGTCGACATCGACCGGCCGGGCGTCACGTACACGATCGACACACTGCGGGACCTGGCGACCGAGCGCGGCCCGGACACCGAGCTGTACTTCATCACCGGCGCCGACGCGCTCGCGCAGATCCTGTCCTGGAAGGACGCCGACGAGCTCTTCCAGCTGGCCACGTTCGTCGGCGTGACCCGGCCCGGGCACCGGCTCACCGTCGAGGGGCTGCCCGAGGACCGCGTCTCGCTGCTGGAGATCCCGGCGCTGGCGATCTCCTCGACCGACTGCCGCGCGCGGGTCTGCCGCGGGGAGCCGGTGTGGTACCTCGTGCCGGACGGTGTCGTGCAGTACATCGCCAAGCACCGGCTCTACAGCAACGCCGGCTGCCTCCCGCCCGAGGCCTGAGCCCGCGAGCTCGCGCGGGGTGGCACGCTTGAGGGGGTACGCCGGTGTCCCGCCGGCGTCCGCGTGCCGCGCCAGCGGCACGGACCCCGTCCGGCACCCCGAGGAGCCCCTTGCCAGCCAGTGAGAGAGCGATCGAGCTCGCCCGCGCCGCCGCCGTCGCGGCCGCCGACAAGCTCGCCGACGACGTCATCGCCGTCGACGTGAGCGACCAGCTCGTGATCACCGACGCGTTCGTGCTCGCGTCCGGCACGAACGACCGGCAGGTCCGCGCGATCGTGGACGCCGTGGAGGACGCGCTGCGCGACCTGGGCGCCAAGCCTGCCCGCCGCGAGGGCGAGCGCGAGGGACGGTGGGTGCTGCTCGACTACGTCGACATCATCGTCCACGTCCAGCACGCCGAGGACCGGGTCTTCTACGCCCTCGAGCGGCTCTGGCGCGACTGCCCCACCATCGTGCTGCCCGCCGAGGCGACCGAGGGCCGCTCGGGCGCTCCCGCCGCCTCCGACGGCACGGCGCCCGCGTGAGCGCCCGTCGCCGGCTGATCCTGTGGCGGCACGGGCGGACCGTGTGGAACGCCCAGCTGCGCTTCCAGGGGCAGACCGACGTGCCGCTCGACGAGGTCGGGGTGGACCAGGCCCGCCGGGCCGCCCGGATGCTCGCCTCGCTCGACCCGGCGCTGATCGTGGCCTCGGACCTGCAGCGCGCGGCCGACACGGCCGCCGCGCTGGCCGCCGTCACCGGGCTGGAGGTGCTGACCGACGCGGGGCTGCGGGAGACCAACGCCGGGGCGTGGCAGGGCCTGACGTCGGCGCAGATTGCCGAGCAGTTCCCCGACGAGTGGTCGGCGTGGCACCGCGGGGAGCCGGACGTGCGCCCCGGGGGCGGCGAGACCCGGCTGGAGGTCGCGGCCCGCGCCTGCGACACGCTGGCCAAGGCCGTGGCCCAGGTCGGGCCGGGGGAGACCGTCGTCGCGGTCACGCACGGCGGCGCGGCGCGCACGGCCCTGGCCAGCCTCATCGGGCTGCCGTCCGGCGTCTGGGGTGCGCTCGGCGGGCTCTCCAACTGCAACTGGTCGGTGCTCACCGAGGACGGCGAGCGTGGCGAGGGGCTGTGGCGCCTCATGGAGCACAACGCCGGGTCGCTGCCGGAGCCGGTGCTCACCGAAGAGGGGTAGGGGGCCGCCGCAGGCCACCCGAGCGGTGACGTATGCTGTTCCAGCCGCGAACGCGCGGTGCGGGGCTGTGGCGCAGCTGGTAGCGCACTTCCATGGCATGGAAGGGGTCAGGGGTTCGAATCCCCTCAGCTCCACCGGGTTCATCTCGGTCAGTCGCTCCACGAAGGCTTCCAGCACAGCTGGAAGCCTTCGTCGCGTTCGGGGAGACGCCCCTCCCGCCTCGGCTCGACCGGGCAGGACGGCGACGGCCGCCGCCCCGGGACGGGGGCGGCGGCCGCCGCCGTACGGCTCGTCAGGCGGCCTGGCTCAGGCCTTGGCGGACAGGGCGGCCGCATCGACCAGCGGCAGCAGGGCCTGCTTGGCGGCGGCGCTCACCTTGGCGGGCTTGGCGTCCGCGATCGCGGCCCGCAGCTCGCCGAGCTCGTTGCCGGCGACCAGGGCGCGCAGCTGCTTGGCGGTGCTGGCCTTGACCGCGCCCGCGTCGACCTGGGCGGCGAGCTGGATCGTGAAGGCGCGCAGGCCGGTCGGCTGGCCGAGCCAGCTGCCCAGCAGCGCGAGCAGCTGGGACTTGGCATCGGCGCTCACCTTGGCCGGGCGGGCGGAGGTCACGTAGTAGTCGAGCCCGGACAGCACCGCGGACACGGCCTCGTACGCCGCGAGGTCGGCGGCCATGGTGGCGGCGTCGATCAGCTTCGCGATGTCGCGGGCGGCGCTCGGCTGGATCTCGCGCGTCGCGGCGAGCTCGTCCGCCACCGAGGAGACGTACGCGATGCCGGCCGACAGCGACGGGGCGAAGAGCGCGCGGGTGAGCAGTGCGTCGTGGTCGGTGTAGACCATGGGGATCACGGTGGAGACGGGCAGCAGGAGCCGGGCGGCCGTGCCGTACGTGTGCTGGATCCCGACCTGCTGGGTGGCGGCCGAGTCCCGCTCGGTCCAGTAGCCCGGGGAAGCGCACGAGCCCTGGCGGTTCACGTCGCCGGAGAGGATGGTGGGGGCGATGCCGAGCGGGCTCGCGGGGGCGCCGGCGGCGAGCACGGCGGCCAGCTCCGCGCATTGCGCCGTGTTGTTCGCGGCGTTGGCGGCGTTGCCGCCCACGGCGAGGTGCGTGGCGCAGACGCGGATGCCGTCCTCGGTCGTCACACAGACGTAGCGGCGCTCCTCGGCACCGAGCTGCGCGGTGTAGGCGCGGTCCTCGACGGCGGTGATCGCCTTCTTCGTCAGCACCCCGTTGCCGAAGACACCGCGGTCGCCGGGGTTGCGGCAGGGGAGCTGCGCGCGGTTGTAGATCACCGTGGAGAACCGGAAGTCCATCCCGGTCTCGCGGGCGATGCGCTCCACGTCGCCGCTGCACGCCTCGTTGAGCGTGACGACGTCCGGCTGCGCGGACCGGACCTTCTCGATCGCCTCGTCGACGACCTTCGGGTACTGGGTGCGGCCGAAGCAGCCGGCGAGCCCGGACAGGCAGAGGTTCATCTGGAGCAGCGAGTACGGGGTCACGCTGGGGGTGGCGGCATCGGCGCGCGCCGGAGTCGCGGCGTTCGCCGCACTCTGCGGCACCGCGAGGACGAGGGCGAGGAGCAGCCCCATCGAGGCAAGAAGGCGAGTTCGCATGGCGCGCAAGCTAGGGCGAGCGCCTGTCCGCGAGTCGAACTGCGCGTGAACGGATCCCCGACACCGGCTGTGCGGCGGGGTCGCCGCGGGGACGGCGTACGAGCAGCCCGCCGTCCCCGTGCTCCGGGCGCTGCTAGCGGCGGGCGCGCCGCGCAGCCGGCAGCAGGACGTACGCCACGACGTCCGCCGCCCCCGGTGAACGGAGCGTGTGGAAGCCGGGGCGGCCCGGGACGTACGCGGCCGGCCCCCGCGCGATGCCGTCCAGCACCGCGGCCTGGACGGAGTCGACGTACGCCGGGCTGGTGAGCCACTGGTGGTTGTGGGCGGTGTAGACGACGCCGTAGCGGCCGTCGGTGCGGGAGCGCCACGCCGCCAGCGCCGCGGCGAACTCCTGCAGCGAGGAGTCGAGCACCAGGCCGCCCGGCCCCTGCTCCCCGAGCGCGTCGCCGGAGAACAGCACCCGCGAGACCGGGTCGAGCAGCGTGATGCCGGTGGGGGAGTGCCCGGGCAGCGCGTGCACCTCGAGCGCGACCGGGCGACCGGCCGCGTCGGTGCCGAGCGGGATCGAGTTCCCCTGCCCGACGTACGAGTACGACGTCAGGCCCGTGGTGGGGATCGACGCACCACGTGGGAGGTGGACGTGGTTGTGGCGGAACTGCGACAGCCCTCCGATCTGCCCGGGGTCGTCACTCGTCACCACCAGCTCGAGCTCGGTGCCGCGCGACCAGCGGCGTGCGAAGTGCATGAGGCCCGGCGTGCCGCGCCCGGACCCGATGAGCACCGCGCGCTCGGAGCCGCGCACCAGGTACATCGACTGGTTGGCCGAGTCGCGGATCATCAGCAGCCCGGTCTTGATGTTGTCGATGGCGGCGTACGGGCCGGAGGGCGCAGCCGGCACGTTGTAGGTGCCCGGGATCGCCATCCCGTGGTAGTCGTCGTCGGGCGCCCTGCCGCCGGACGGCCCGCCCGGGTAGAGGTTGGCGAAGGTGAACGTCATGCGGGCTGACGCGTACCCGATCCAGCCGACCTCGCGGCCGACCGTGCGGTAGGGCTCGGCGGCGATGGTCCCGTCGAGCAGCCCGCTGGCCGCCTCGAGCATGTCGGAGACGTAGTCCGCGTCGAGCGGCCGCCCGTTGACCGGCGGGAGGTTCCGCGGGTACTGGTTGACCTGGTAGAAGTGCGCGGGCAGCAGGGCGATGCCCTCGAACCGGCGCAGGAAGTTTCGCATCCCGCGCAGCATCCGGCGGTACGGCTCGGTCGTCCCGGACGCGAAGTGCATCCAGACGTATGCCGAGCCGAGCGCGTCACCGGTGGCGAGCAGCAGGTTCTCGGCGTCGAGGTAGCCGGTCGACCCGGGCGTGTGGCCGTGCAGGTCGATCGCGTGGATGGTGCGGTCCCCGAGGTCGAACGTGCCGACCGCGCGGCCGTCGCCTCGCGGTGACGGGCCGCCGCCCTCCCTGGTCGGGACGTAGTAGGCCGGGGCGCTGGCCGGCCAGTCGCCCTCCGGGAAGTAGACCGTCCGGTCGCTCATCAGGTAGTTCTTGCCGGTGTGGTCGCCATGGCCGTGGCTGATGGCGACGTCGAAGTCGACCGGGTCCGCGCGCGGGGTGCCGTCGTCGTCGTGCCCCAGCAGGTGGCGTGCGACGGTCTTGAGGTCGTTGACCCCGACGACGTCCGGCGTGTTCTGCGCCGTGTCGACCAGCAGTGCCCGTGAGGAGCCCTCGAAGAGCCACATCGTCGAGCCCTGGGTGAAGGTCGGGGAGACCAGCATGTTCTCGATGCGCCAGGTGCGGTGGCCGAGCGTGCTGACCGAGGCGAGGTAGGCCGTGTAGGACCCCCAGGGGTTCGGCCCCTCGAAGCCGCTGCCGAGCGGCGCGCCGGTGGCGTTGACGGCGACCCGGGCGAAGCCCGGCACGACGTCGTCGTAGCGCACCGGGCCGGTGCGGGTGATGCGCCGGGGGCGGATGGCCGCCTGCGCGGCGCCTGCCCCGAGCGGTGCGGCCGCGAGGGCCGCTGCCACCGCGAGCACGGCTCGGCGGCTCAGCAGTGACGGGCGTGCTCGCCGCCGCAGCACCCGCCTGCGCCTGCGAGGGGGAGGGGAGCCGTGCGCCCCGTGGGGCCCTGGCCGTCAACCGCCATTGGTTGCTCCTCGTCGTCCGCTCGTCGTCCGGTGGGCCCGGGTCGGCGGCGAGGGGCTGATGCGGGTTGGGCGTCGCCGCCGTTGCGCCAGGTCGGCCCCCGACAGCCAGGAGTAGGGCAGTGGCCGACGAACCGGTCAAGACCTCCACGCTTCGGCATAACTGGCCGAATTCAGGCAGACAGTGCCAGCGAGACGCCGAGCGTGGCCATGACCACGGCGATCCCCGCGTCGAGCGCCTGCCAGGCGGACGGCCGGGCGAAGAGGGGACGGAGCATTCGCGCGCCCAGGCCGAGGGCGACGAACCAGGCGGTGCTCGCGGCCACCGCGCCCGCGGCGAACGCCCACTCGCGGCCCGGGTGCGTGTTGGCGATCGTGCCGAGCAGCACGACGGTGTCGAGGTAGACGTGCGGGTTGAGCCAGGTCAGCGCCAGGCACGTCGTCGCCGTCGCCGCGAGCGAGGTGCGCTCGGGCCGGTCCGGGGGGCTCAGGCTGCCGGGGCGGAGCGCCCGGCGCGCGGCGAGGGCGGCGTACCCGAGCAGGAAGGCGGCGCCGGCCAGTCGGACCAGGCCCATCACCTGTGGTGCCCGCTCCAGGGCGGCACCGGCGCCGCCGACCCCGAGCGCGATGAGGACGGCGTCGGACAGGACGCAGATCGCGACGACCACGGCGATGTGCCGGCCCAGCAGCCCCTGCCGGAGCACGAAGGCGTTCTGCGCGCCGATCGCGACGATCAGCGACAGGCCGAGCCCGAGCCCGGAGGCGGCGGCAAGGAGCGAGGGGTCCACGCGGCCGACGCTACGGGCGGGCTCTGGTGAAGTCGAACGCGTTCTTCTGTGCGACAATTAGAGTCGCTTATGTGGACCTCGACCTGGGGCAGCTGCGTGCCCTGAGCGCTGTCGCGGCCGAAGGGTCTCTCGATGCAGCCTCGCGCTCCCTGCACGTAACCCCCTCTGCGGTCAGTCAACGGCTCAAGGCGCTCGAGCGGGCCGTCGGGAGCGTCCTGGTCGTGCGCAGCCGGCCCGTGCGGCTCACCGCCGCCGGCCAGACTCTCCTGCGGCTCGCGCGGCAGGTCGACCTGCTCGTCGCCGACGCGGTCACGGAGCTGGCCGGGCTGCCCACTGCCGCCACCCTGCCCGTCGCGGTGAACGCCGACTCGCTGGCGACGTGGGTGCTGCCCGCCATCGCGCCGCTCGCGGCCGAGGGCGTCGTCGTCGACATCGTCCGGGAGGACCAGGCGCACACGAGCCGGCTGCTGCGGGACGGGAGCGTGGTGGCGGCGATCACCGACGACTCGGACACGGTGCCCGGCTGCAGCGTCCGTCGACTGGGCAGCATGCGCTACCGCCCTATGGCGGCAGTCGCGTTCGCCGAACGTTGGTTTCCTGAAGGTCTGACCCCGTCGGCCCTCGGGGCGGCACCCGTCGTGGTCTTCGATCGACGGGACGCGCTGCAGCACACGTTCCTCCGCCGGCGTACGCGCGGGCGGGCGCGCCCGCCGATGCACTATGTGCCGGCCTCGGCGGACTTCGTCTCCGCGGTCGCCCTGGGCATGGGCTGGGGGATGGTCCCCGAGTTGCAGGCCGCGGGCCTGGCCGAGCCGCTCGTGGACCTGGACCCGAGAGGAGCCGTGGACGTGCCCCTGCACTGGCAGCAGTGGAAGCTGTCCTCGCCCGCGTTGGACCGGCTCGCGGACGCCGTGGTGGCGGCCGCCGAGTCGAGCCTGTCGCAGCCCCGCGCCCGCTCCTCCGCCCGTACCCGGGGCCCGGAACGGCGATGACCAGAGGCTCCGGCTCGCGACACGAACGGTGTCGCGGGGCCGGAGCCCTGATCGTTGCGGGGAACGTCGCCCGGGTCGAGCCTGGCCGGCGTCGGGCGCGTCAGCCCTTGTAGCCGTAGTACTTGACCTTCACCGCCGCGAGGACCTTGAACTTGACCGGTGCGTTGGCCGGGGTGGAGAACTCCACGATCTTGTTGCTGAGCTCCGGCTCGCCGGTATAGGCGTTCGAGTAGAGCTTCGCGGTCGCCCAGTCCGCGAGCGAGTTCGAGCCCTGGCCCCAGCTGGGCGCGGTGCCACCGGTGGGCAGGCAGGCGAAGATGCAGTCCTCGTCGTCGTCGACGAGCTCGACCATCGCCGGCACCGAGGCGCCGTCGGAGAAGGCGGTCCAGTTCGGGTTGAGGTACTCGCCGGAGGAGACCGAGACGTCGTCGTAGTGGCTGGCCGAGATGTTGTCCCCGACGCGCAGGTGGACGCGGAACTCCCCGGCGCCGCTGGAGTCGCTGTCGTCGGTCACCGTGATCTTGTTGATGTTGATCGTGACCTCGCGGTCGGCGGTGTGGACGAAGCCGAGCTCCTTGCGCACGTTGCCGCCGGCGTCGGTGGCGTACACGTAGTACCAGTAGTTCGTCCCGGGCGTGAGGTTGCTCTGCGACCAGTAGTGGTTGGTCTTCTTCCCGGCGCCGGCGCCGCTGGTGTAGGCGATCGGCTGCGCCTCCAGGTCGTACAGGTTCTTCGAGATCTTGACGGTCAGGGTCGTGGGGACGGTGGTCTGGACGTAGTCGTAGATCTCGACGCCGCGCACGCCCTGCGGGGTGATGTCGCCGAGGATGCAGTCGGCGGCGCAGTTGACGGAGGCGGAGGCCGGGGCGGCGGTGGTCGTGAGGGTCGCGGCGCCGGCAGCGGTGAGGGCGAGGGTGGCGAAGGCGGTGCGGGCGAGGCGGTTGCGCAGCGAGAGCATCGGAGTGCCTTTCGGGTCGGTGGGGGCTCGTTCTCGGGCGGGCTGTCCGCCCTTCCGGGGGTTAACGAGAGCCCCGCCGCCCCGGCGATACGACGCGGTACGCAGGTGAGTAGGCCTGGGTGGAGGCTTGAGTAGTGCCGCCGCCGCCCTGAGTAGGGCCGCGCCTGCTGAGCAGCTCTCAGCCGTCCAGCGCCAGGCTGACGGTGGTGAGGACGGCGAGGACCGCGATCCCCGCGCTCAGCAGCAGGCACTCGGCACGCCCGGAGCGCAGCGTCGCGGGCTGCTCGCGCAGCAGCCGCCCCGAGCGCCGCCGGCCGACGACCGCTGCGGCGAGCGAGAGCAGCAGCGCGTACGCCGGCAGCACGGCGTGCAGCGGCTGGTCCAGCGACGGCGGGTGGCGCAGCAGGAGGATGGCGCCGTTGCCCTGCAGGGCCAGCGAAGTGCGTGACCAGGCCAGCGCGGTCCGCTCGAGCTGCGCGCCCGGCGGGGCCTCCCGCAGGCCCATCAGGCGTCGGTGAGCAGCAGCATGGCGCTCACCGCGAGGCCGACCGCCGCGAGCGCGGCCGCGAAGACCCAGGCCAGCCGGAAGACCGGGAGCGGCAGCCCGCGACGCATCGCTCGCTGGACCGCGTGCCAACGCAGCACGCCGCCGACAGAGGCGACCACGCTGAGCAGCCCGAGGGCGACGCCGGCGGCAGTGCGTACCCACGCGGCGTCGGGCTGGGGGAGGAACTCCACCGCGCCGACGCCCGCGGCGAGCAGGGCGAGCGCCGTCCGCATCCAGGCGAGCAGAGTGCGCTCGTTGGCCAGGGTGAAGCGGTAGTCCGGCTCCTGCTCGTCCATCGCGCCCCAGCTTGCCGGGTTGACCGGCAGTCGGCCCGGGCGGGGTGGGACGGGGTGGTGGCGGCGCCGGAGCGCTCGGCGTCCCGTGTCGGCTTGCGAGGGGTACGCCCGACAACGTCCGGCTCTCGGTGGTTGCCCGGGGCAGCGCTTCTTCGGATCGATACAGAACAACGGCCGGGAGCGGCAGAACGATACGCGGGCGAAACACTAGGCAATGGAGCGGCAACGTGGCCGAACGAAGCTGCGCGCAACCTGGATCCGATCCCGGAGGTTCGCGTGTCGTCCCCCTCTCTGTTCGCCAACCCCTGGGCGCGCCGCGCCCGTGCCACTGCCGTCCCGCTCGTCTCCGCCGGCCTCGCCGCCGTCCTGGTCAGCACGCTGAACGGGGGCGCCGCGCCCGTCGTGCAGGAGTCCTTCTCCAGCGTCTCGGGCGTCAGCTCGGCCGTCCAGGTCGAGAGCGTCGCCTACAACGCCGCGGTCACCGCCGCGGCCGCCGCCAAGCCCAAGGTCGCGGTGGTCGCGACCGGCGGCACGATCGCCGGCGTGGCCCAGTCGCGCAGCAGCTTCACCAACTACTCCGCGGGCCGGATCCCGATCGCCTCCATGGTCGCGCAGTTGCAGCCGGAGATCGGCAACGTCGCGGACGTGTCCACGGTGCAGTTCGGCAACGCCGGCTCTGGCGGCTACACGATCGCGCAGTACCACGCGCTCACACTCGCGGTCGAGAACGCGCTCAAGACGGCCGACGGCGTGGTCGTCACCACCGGCACGGACACCATGGAGGAGTTCGCCTACTGGCTCGACCTCACCGTGCAGAGCCGCAAGCCGGTCGTGCTCACCGGCGCGATGCGGCCGTGGGCCGCGGGCTCGATCGACGGCCCCCAGGTCATCGGCACCGACGGGCCGGCGAACCTCTACAACGCGATCACTCTCGCGGCGAGCCAGACGACGTACTGCTTCGGCACCGTCCTCATGCTCAACGACGAGTTCCACGCGGCGCGTGACGTCACCAAGGGCAACACGACGCGCATGGACACCTTCGAGACCCGCCGCATGGGCAGCCTCGGCTGGATCGACGGCGACTACATCAAGGTCGGCCGCGCCCCGGCCCGGGTCGCCACGTGCGACACGCCGTCGGAGTGGATGACCCCGTTCAACCTCTCCACGAAGCCGGCTTCTGCTCTTCCCCGTGTCGAGATCGTGTACAACTACCAGCAGGCCGGTGGCGAGGCGATCACCGCCTTCGCGAACGCCGGGGTCAAGGGCATCGTCACGGCGGGCACCGGCGCCGGGGGCATCTCCTCGGCGCAGAGCGCCGCTCGCTCGGCGGCGGCCAACGCGGGCGTCGTCTTCATCAGCACCTCCCGCGTCGGCTCCGGCTCGGTGACCGGCGGCAGCGGCAACATCATCGCCGGCGACGACCTGCTCGCCCAGAAGGCGCGTCTGTTCCTGCTGCTGGGCCTGACGTTCGCACCGGGTGACGCGGCGAAGATCCGCGGCTGGATGGACACCATCGGCCAGGCCGAGTGGAAGGTCACGCCGCCGTCGGCGATCGAGACCGGCTTCGCCGACCTCGCGGCCCGGATCACCGAGCTGTCGACGGCCGGGACCATCAACGGCTCGACGACCGAGCTGCTGACGGACCGGCTCACCCGCGCGAAGTCGGCGTACGAGGCGGCCGACTTCGCCGGCGCCGCGACGTACCTGCAGAACTTCATCGACCGGGCGAAGCAGCGCGTCGACGCCGAGGCGGCCCGCACCGCGCTCATCGACCTGGCCACGACGCTGAAGAACGAGATCGGGGTGGCCGCACCGGCGGCGAAGTCCGTCACCGGCTGACCCTTGCCGCACAGGCGCAGGCCCCGTCCCCTCGGATCGAGGAGGCGGGGCCTGCGCCGTGCAGTCATCGATCGGGGCGCAGTGCCCCGTCGAGGGAACGGGTGGCCATCGCGAGCGCGTCGTGCCGTGAGCCCCCGGTGACGTTCGCGTAGCTGTCCGCGGCGTAGAGCAGGCACCACAGCAGGTTCTCGACCCACAGCGCGCTCAGCGCGGGGGAGATGCTGCCGTCGGCGTGGCCCCGGCGCACGACCTCGACGAGCTCACCGGACGGCTCCGTGCCCTCCTGCCACTCCGGGCGGTCCAGGAAGATCCCGGTGAACACCAGCGTCAGCACGTCACGCAGGTCGAGCAGCTCGCGCAGGGCGCGGAGCACCGTCTCGCGCCCCGTGCCCTCCGCCAGGCCCGCCCGCTCGAACGCCGAGCCGACCGCCGAGAGGGCCTCGACGGAGACGGCGTCGAGCAGCTCCTGCCGGCTCGCGAAGTAGCGGTGCAGCGTCGTGCGGCCGACCTCGGCCGCCGTCGCGACCTCCGAGAGCGAGGCGCCGGGCCGGCGGCCGAGGACCCGGATCGCGGCGTCGAGGATCGCCTGCCGGGTGCGGCTGCGGGCTCCGGAGGCGGGCGGGGACGACGTCACGGCCGCATCGTACGGTCCTGTTCCGTCGCGGAATAATGCTTGCTCGGAATGGAACAACAATGTTCCACTGGGCTGTGTGGCTCTCTCCTCGCGCTTTCCCCGTCTCGCCGTGCTCCGCGACGTCGTACGCCCGCACCGCCGCGCGCTCGCGGCCGGCCTCGGGCTCGGGCTGCTGGCCACGTCCGCCGGGCTGGCCACCCCGATGGTGACCAAGTGGGTGCTCGACTCCATCGACTCCCGTGCCGGGCTGACCGGGCCGGTGCTCGGGCTGCTCGCCCTGCTGGTCGCGGGCACGGCCATCGGCCTCGCTCAGTGGGTCCTGCTGGGGACCGTGGCCGAGCGCGTCGTCCTGGCGGCGCGCACGTCGCTCGTCCGCCGCTTCCTCGGCGCGACCGTCCGCGACGTCACGCGGCACTCGCCGGGTGAGCTCGTCACCCGCGTCACCTCCGACACGGTGCTGCTGCGGGAGGCGGCCTCGTCGGCGGTGGTCGGGCTGATCAACGCCGTCGTGGGGCTCGTCGGCACGTTCGTGCTCATGGCGCTGCTCGACCTGGTCCTGCTGGGGGTCACGCTCGCGACAGTGCTCGTGGTCGTGGTGCTCTTCCTGCTGCTCATGCCCACCATCGCGCGGGCCGAGCAGGCGTCGCAGGACGCGGTGGGCCGGCTGGGCGCAGAGCTCGAGGGTGCGGTCCGCGCGCTGCGGACGGTGAAGGCGAGCCGGGCGGAGGGCCGGCAGGCCGACCGCGTCGTCGCGCTGGCCGAGGAGTCGGCCCGCCACAGCCTGCGCTCTGTGCGGGCCTCGGCCGTGGCCTGGTCGATCAGCTGGTCCGGGGTGCAGCTGGCCGTCATCGTCATCCTCGCGGTCGGTGCCGCGCGGGTGTCGGACGGGGCGCTCGAGGTCTCCAGCCTGATCGCGTTCCTGCTCTACGCGTTCCAGCTCATGGGCCCGATCACCGAGCTCTCGCAGCACGTGACGTCGTTGCAGTCCGGGCTCGCCGCGGCCGAGCGGATCCGCGAGGCCGATGCGATGGAGCTGGAGCAGACGGCAGAAGCGGGGTTTGTGGTTCCGGTGTCCGGCGTGGGGCCGCGCGAGGCCCCGGTGCTGGAGGTGCGCGGCCTGCGCGCCCGCTACGAGGGCGGCGGCGAGGTGCTCTCCGGCATCGACCTCCAGGTGCCGCGCCACGGGCACCTGGCGGTGGTGGGCCCGTCCGGAGCGGGGAAGACCACGCTCTTCTCCGTGCTGCTGCGGTTCCTCGAGCCCTCAGCCGGCCTGGTGCTGCTCGACGGCCGGCCCTACCCCGAGCTCGGCGTGGGGGAGGTGCGGTCGCGGCTCGCGTACGTGGAGCAGGACGCCCCGCTCGTGCCGGGGACGGTGCGCGACAACCTGCTGCTGTCGGTGCCGGACGCGTCGGAGGAGGAGATCGCGGCGGCTCTTCGCGCGGTGCAGCTGGACGAGACGGTCGCGGCTCTCGAGCACGGGCTGGACACCCTCGTGAGCCCGACGTCGCTGTCGGGCGGGCAGCGACAGCGGGTCGCCGTGGCCCGTGCCCTGCTGCGCCTGCCCGACGTGCTGCTGCTGGACGAGGCGACCGCGCAGGTCGACCCGCTCACGGAGGCCGCGATCGCCAGGGGCATCCGGTACGCCGCGGAGCGCGGTGCGGTGGTGACGATCGCCCACCGGCTGTCGACGGTGGTCGACGCGGACGAGATCGTGGTGCTCGACTCCGGCCGCGTCCGGGCGCGCGGCACCCACGCCCGGCTGCTGGACGAGGACGAGCTCTACCGCGGCTTCGTGGAGGCGCTCAAGATGGCGCCCGTGGTGGCCTGACCCGGGGACGGCGACGCCCGGCCGGGAAGCTCCCGGCCGGGCGTCGCAGGATGTGCGGTTCGGTGACTACCAGGAGCCGGCGGCGGGCTTGCCGGCGGTGTAGAGCCACACGTCGAAGAAGTTGGTCAGGTCCTGCTTGGACAGCTTCTCGGCCATCGCGATGAAGCTCGCCGTGGTGGCGTCCTCGTAGCGGTTCTGCTGGTGCCAGCGGCGCATGAGCTGCCAGAAGTCCTTCTCGCCGATCTTGACCCGGAGGGCCTGCAGGGTCATCGCCCCCTTCTGGTAGACCGCGTCTCCGAAGATCTCGGTCGCGCCGGGCGCCGCCACCGGGACGGCCCAGCGGGCGCTGGTCGGCCCGGCAGCGTAGGCCGCGTCGAACGAGGCCTGGGTGGTGCGGCCGCCGGTGTGCTCGGTCCACATCCAGGTCGCGTAGACGGCGAAGCCCTCGTTCAGCCAGATGTCGGACCAGTTGGTCGGGGAGACGCTGTTGCCGTACCACTGGTGCGCGAGCTCGTGGACGACGGTGCCGAGCCCCGCGGAGCCCGAGTAGATCGGGCGGGTCTGGGTCTCCAGCGCGTAGCCGACCGAGTCGTTGTCGACGATCGCGCCGGCCGCCTCGAGCGGGTAGGGCCCGAACTTCGAGCTCAGGAACGCGATGATCTCCGGCTGTCGGGCGAGGCTCGCGTTCGTCGTGTTGCGCGCGGCCGCGGTGAGCTTGCGGTCCACCGCGTTGATGATCGGCAGGCCGTTCGGGCCGGTCTGCGTGGTGAGGTCGTAGTCGCCGATCGACGCGGTCGTGAGGTACGCCGTCATCGGGTCCTTCGCCACCCACCGGAACGTGGTCCAGCCGTTCGCGGTGGTCTGCGACTCGAGCAGGCCGTTCGCCACGGCGGTCTTGCCCTCGGGCACCGTGATCTCGAAGTCGTACGTCGCCTTGTCGGCGATGACGTCGTTCACCGGGTACCAGGTCGCGGCGCCCTCGGCCTCGTTCGCCACGAAAGCGCCGTCGGCGAAGGCGACGAACCCGTAGCGCGTGTTGGTGTTGTCCCGCGGCTGGCCCATCGTGCCGCCGTAGTCGATGCTCAGCTCGATCGTCTTGTGGCGGCGCACGGGCGAGGGCAGCGTGACGATCAGCTCGCCACCTTCCCGGTAGCCGTGGGTCGTGATCGGCGGCGTCTTGACGAACGTCGCGGGCACCCCGTTGACCCGTACCGCCGAGACCGAGAGGTCGCGCAGGTCGAGGCTGAGCGACTCCAGCGCCTGCGTCGTCTTGACGGTGATGTCCGCCGTCGCGGTCAGCAGCTTGGTGGCGGTGTCGTACTTCAGCTTGAGGTCGTAGTGCTGGGCGTCGTAGCCGCCGTTGCCCGCCTGCTCGAAGTAGGCGTCGGGGCCGGTGGTCGAGCCCGGGCTGTACTCGGAGGTGAGGGCCGGGGTGGTGCCGAACATCACCGCGGCACCGGCCACAGCGAGTGTGGAGTAGTAGCGTCGCTTCATGCCGAGACCCTAAGCCGGGATCGGCGCGACGTCGCCACTCTTGCCGGGTCAGGCGCCTCCCGGATGCCCGGTTCGGCCCCGCTTTCGCGAAACCGTGACAGCGGCGTAACAACCGCGACACCGCCGCTTCCTACCGTCCGCCGGGACCTGCCCGCAGAGCACCTCCCGGGAGCTTCCGTGAGACCGTCCCGCCGAACTTCGCACGCGGTCCTGGCCGCCGTCGCCAGCCCGCTCCTCCTCGTCGCCGCCGTGCCGGGCACGGCGCAGGCGGCGCCCGCCCCCTTCGTCGTCGAGGAGACGACGGTCGCCGACATCCACGCCGCCTTCGCCGACGGGTCCTTGACCTGCCAGGGCCTCGTGCTCGCGTACCAGCAGCGCATCGCCGCGTACGAGCACGCCGGCCCGGGGATCAACTCCCTGGTCACGCTCGCTCCCGACCTGATGAAGCAGGCCAAGGCGCTGGACAAGCAGTACCGGAAGGCCAAGGGCGAGGTCGGGCCGCTGCACTGCATCCCCGTCGTGCTCAAGGACAACATCGACACCGCCGGCATCCAGACGACCGCCGGCTCGAAGGCCCTGCTCGGGTCCGTGCCCGAGCGGGACGCCGCGATCACGGCCGGCCTCAAGGCCGACGGCGCGCTCGTCCTGGGCAAGGGCAACCTCGACGAGTGGGCGCACGGCGGCATGGCCGGCTACAGCTCGGCCAACGGCCAGACCCGCAACCCCTACGGCCGCGGCCTCTCCCCGGCCGGCTCGAGCGGTGGCCCCGCCGCCGCGGTCGCCGCCAACTTCGCGGTGCTCAGCGTCGGCAGCGACACGCTCGGCTCGATCCGCGGGCCGGTGAGCGCGGAGTCCCTCGCCGGGGTCAAGCCCACGATGGGCCTCGTCAGCGGCGCCGGCGTAGTGCCCTTCTCGCTCACCTTCGACGTCGCGGGCCCGATGACCCGGGCCGTCACCGACAGCGCCCTCACGCTCAACGCGATCGCCGGCGTCGACCCCGAGGACCCGCGTACCGCCGCGGCCGCAGGCAAGGTCCCGGCCGACTACACGTCCTACCTCCGGGCCGACGCGCTGCACGGCAAGCGGATCGGCGTGGTGCGCACGTACGTCACGGGCGCGAGCACCGCTCCCATCAACGCCGCGCTCGAGACGATGAAGGGCCTCGGCGCCACGATCGTCGACGGAATCACCGTTCCGTCGTCCGTGACGTCCCTGCAGGGGCAGTACTACACCTTCATCTCCGAGACCGAGTTCAAGACCCAGCTCGGGGACTACCTGCGCAGCCGCCGGCCGAACGCCGCGGTGCAGTCGCACGCCGACGTGCTCGCGGCCAGCGAGCAGCCCGGCTTCGGGATGGCGCCGTCGGTGCTCAACCGGCTGCGCAGCGAGGCGACGCGGGGCACCCTGCAGGACGCCGACTACCTCAAGGCCGTGGCCGAGGGCCCTGCCGCCATGCGGGCCGGCATCGACGCGCTGCTCGACGCGAACGGGGTCGACGCCCTCGTCTTCGCCACGGGCAGCGGCAGCGCGCTCGCCAGCCTCTCGGGCTACCCGGAGGTCATGGTGCCCGCCGGGAAGAACGCCTCGGGCATCTCCGTGGGGCTGTCCTTCCTGGGCAAGGCGTTCACCGAGCCGCAGATGCTCGGCTTCGCCTATGCGTACGAGCAGGCCACGCACGCCCGGGCCACGGACACGATCCTGACGCCGCAGCTGCCGGCGGTCAGCGACCTGGACGCGGCCGTCACCGAGCTCCGGACGGCGCTGGGCAGCGGGGTCGCGACGAACCTGCGGAACAAGCTCGACCTCGCGCAGGACGCGATGGCCGACGGCGACGCGGCTCAGGCGGTGCGCGCGCTCAGCCAGTTCGTCGAGCACGCGGAGCGCCGTGTCGACGCCGGCTCGCTGCGTGCGGGCCTCGTCGCGGACGCCCGCACGCTCATCGGTCAGCTGCAGGCGGCCGCCGCCCTGCAGTAGGCGTGCCAGGAAGGACCAGCGGCGTCCGGTGCCGAATGTCGACACCGGACGCCGCTTTCTGGTGTGCGGTCCGGCCTCAGCCGAACAGCGTCAGCGCGTGAACGCCTGGAACTCGGCCGCGCGGACGTTCAGCGCCTGCGGGCTGCCCGTCGAGCACTCCTCGTTGGCGCGCGGGTCGTTGTCCTGCTGCCCGTTGAAGTCCGGGCCGCCCGTGCACTGGGTGTGCACGACGCGCAGCTGCAGGTGCGTCGCCGTCGTGGTCGGGATGTCGAACGACCGGAAGATCAGCTCCGGGGCGCGAGGCCGCGGCGTACGCCCGGGGAACGCGTCGGCCGGGCTGGTGTACGCCAGGGTGAAGTCCGCGCTGTCCGAGCAGTCCGAGCCGGCCTCGGCGTTGCAGGCGTAGACCGCGAACTGGCGCAGGGCGGTGTACCGGTTCTGCGTCTGCGGGTCGAGCGTGTTCGCCGGCGTCGCGCCGTGCAGGTGGGCGCTGACGTTGACCTTCTCGACCGTCTGCGCGCCGGCGCCCGAGAGCTTCACGGTCACCTGCTTGCCGGCGACGGGAGAGTTCAGCGAAGCCCAGTTCGTGGCTTCGGTGTCGTCGATCAGCAGGCCGGTGTAGACGCCGTCACCGGAGGCGGTGGCGCCGTTGGCCGAGGAGGCGACGTTGAGCGCCAGGTCCGGCGCGACCGTGACCGGCCGGCCCTTGGCCACCGTGATCGTCAGCCGCTGCATTCCGAGCCCGGCCCCCTGGGCGACGGCCCGGTACGTCCCCGGCACCAGGGAGAAGGTGTTGCCGCGCGGGGTGGCAGGGTCGGTGTCGGCGATGGGAGTCACGCGCCCCTCGTAGTCGCCGATGAACAGCTTCACGGCCTTGCCGGCGGCGTCTCCGGCGGGCGCGAAGGTGACGACGCTGTTCTGCGCCCCCGGGGCGGAGAACGACGCCACGGGGTCCGGGTCCGCCGGCCCGGTGGTCGACGCGCCCTGCCCGAGGCCGGCGCGGGCGAAGCCCTCCCACAGGATCGCCTGGTTCGCGCCGCCGAAGCGGAGCCGGTCGGCGGCCAGCATCGCGTTGCGCAGGTCGATGAAGGTCGGCTGCGGCAGCGCCGTCATCACCATCGAGTCGAACATCAGCTGGACCCACATCCGGTTGCCCGGGCAGTTGTCGTACGAGAACCGGCCGTTCGCGCACTTCTCGTTCTTGGACGGGGTGCCGTCGCCGTGCTCGTCGACGAGGGCCGAGCGGACCGAGAACTGGATCGCGTTCCAGATCTCGCCGTCGGAGTGGACCTCTGCGCCGGGCACGTCGTACGCCACGTCGCTGTAGTTGAGCGGGTTGTTGCTCAGGTCGTAGTTGCGGATGCCCGTCACCGGGTCGCCGGTGGCGTACGCGCCCGTGACCCACGGGGTGTTGCCGGCCGGGGTGTAGCCCATCTCGTAGAGGTACTCGCCGGCGACCAGGTCGGACCACGACTCGCCCATCGCACCGCCCGCGGCTCCGCCCAGCCCGCGGCTCGGGCCCGCCACCATGCGGTTGCTGATCGCATGGGTGTACTCGTGGCCGATGATGCTCATGTCGTAGTCGCCGTCCACGCAGGGGGCGTAGAAGCTCGCGGCGTTCGGCTGCCAGAGGTACATGTTGGTGATGTTGTTCATGCCGTCGGGGCCGGTGCCCTGGTTGGCGTTGTTGCGCGCGCCGAAGCTCGGCGGCCCGCCGACGACGCCGCCCGCCTGCGCGTTGCCGCGCTCGGGGTCGTTGCCGAGCTGCCCCTTGCCGAGGTTGTCGCGCTGCATGTTCCACGTCGCCTCGGTGAAGCCGAGGTTGTAGGCGAAGTCGTGCATGCGGTTGTGCTGCACGAAGAGGTTCGTGACGGCGGCGTCGATGTCGTTGCGCTGCGGCGAGGTGAAGACGTCCGGCGAGCACTTCGACTCCTGCCACTGGTTGGTCCAGGGGTAGAAGTACTGCCGGGTCGGGCTGGGCGTGGCGTAGTTCGTGCCGAACGCGTTGCCGTTCGTGGTGTTCCACTTCTCCACGTCGAGGGCGTTGTTGCCCGCCGTGGTGAACGTGGAGAGGCCGGTGGCGGGGTCGACGTCCCAGGCGAGCGGGGACACCCCCCAGTTCACGTTGAGCTCGCAGCCCGTCTCCTTGTCCCAGCAGACGCGCATGCGGGTGTCGTTGCTGGAGTAGTCGGCCGGCGGGTTGGCGGGGAAGACGAGCCAGTCCGGGTTGGTGTTGTTCTTGTCGCTCGCGTAGTCGAACAGGTCGTCGCGGACCAGGATCTCGCCGGTGCGCGCGTCCACCCAGCTCTGCGTCCCGACCGGGGCCGCCACGTCGGTCGGGCCGAACAGCGTGATCTCGTACGCCGCGCGGTTCCCGTGCGCGGTGGGCACGGCCGTGAGCAGGAGGCGCTCCTGGGTCAGGTCGCCCTCGACGAGGCCGGACTCGCGCAGCGCGATCGCCTTCGCCTCGTCGCCGGTGATCGTGGGCGGGGCGGGCGGCGTGACGTCACGGGTGAGGTTGGAGGAGACCCAGAGCACCGCGTCGTCGAGCACGCCGATGCTCGCGATGCCGTCGGTCGTGACCGGCAGGCTGCCCAGGGTCTGGCGGAGGACGACGACCGTGCCCTTGCCGATCGGCGTCGTGGTGACCAGCGTCAGCCGCTCGACCGCGGCCGCGCTCAGGCCGTAGAGCGCGACGTTGTCGACGAGGTACTGGCGGGCGACGGCCACGGGGTCGGCAGGGGCGACGGCGCTGCGCTTCACCGCCGGCCCGCTCGCCCGCGCCACCGTCACCTGCGCGCCGTCGCCGGCTTCGACGATGGACGCGGGAGTGCCGAAGGTGTTCCACCTGACCGCCCGGCCGTCGACCGCGGCGCGCTGGGCGGCGGTCGGGGCCAGCGTGCCCGCGCGGACGTCGATCGACTTGTCGGCCAGCTCTTCGCCCTGCACACCGACCGGCACGGGAACCGTGCCCGTGCCGCCGCCTGCCGCTACGGCGGTGCCCGGCGGGGTCATCAGTGCGAGGGCGAGCAGCGCGGTGACGCCGACACCCCCGGCAGAAGCCATCGTGCTTCTCGTTGTCGGCACACATGCCTCCGGAGTGAGCGAGGCGCTCGGCGGCCTCGCGGTTCCTCTGCGCCACGGTCCGGGCGCGCGCCGTAGGCAACCACCGATACTGTCGCTTTGCAACGACTTAGCGGAAATCTTCCTTCAAGTCCCGACATTTGTGGCAGAGGGATGGCTGGCACATTTCGTCCGCGTTGATCGAGCGATCTTGATGAGCGGCGGGAACGGCGCGACACCTCCGGCGCGGCGTCAGCGGGCCGCGGGTCAGCCCTCGCCGGTGACGGCCTCTAGCAGGCCGTTGGAGGTGACCGCGTCCAGCGCGAGGACCTTGTAGCCCTCCTGCTCGAAGAGGACCACGACGCGGTCCTCCTCGTAGCGCATCACGATGCCCTCGCCGAACGTGTCGTGCACCACGGCCGACTGGAGCGCGAACGGCGCGTCCTCCGGGACCTCGTCGGCCGCCTCCTGCGCGGTGCCGGCTCGGCAGGTGTCGCAGTTGCCGCACGGCTCAGGCAGGTCCTCGCCGAAGTACCCGAGGACGAACTGCCGGCGGCAGCCGTCGGTCTCCGCGTAGCCGCGCAACATCTCGATGCGCGAGCGGTCCATGCGCCGGCGCGCCTCTTCCGCCTCCACGGCCTGCTCGGCCTGCTCCCGGGGGTCGTCGCCGCCCGCCTCCTCCAGCGCGTTGAGCAGCCGCACGAGCTTGCGCGGCCCCAGTCCGGTGCGCTCCGCGATCGCCTCCCGGTCCAGCCCCTCGGCCTGCAGCCGGGCGACCGCGACGAGGTCCTCCTGCTTGAGGGCGCCGGAGACGAAGAAGCGGCGCAGCCCGAGGTCCTCAGGCCGGTAGTAGAGCACCGCGATCGAGGGCTCGCCGTCCCGGCCGGCCCGCCCGATCTCCTGGTAATAGCTGTCGAGCGAGTCCGGGACGGCCTCGTGGATCACCGTGCGGACGTCCGGCTTGTCGATGCCCATCCCGAACGCGCTCGTCGCGACGATCACGTCGAGCCCGCCGTCCATGAACTCGGTCTGGACGCGCTCGCGCTCGGCCTTGCGCATTCCGGCGTGGTACGCGGCGGCGGACATGCCGAGCTCGGCCAGGGCGGAGCCGATCTCCTCGGCGCTGCGCCGGGTCGCGACGTACACGATCGCCGGCTTCTGCTCCGATGCGGCGCGCAGCACGACCTGGTCGCGCTTCTCCTCGGCCGTGCGGACGCGGACGACCTCGAGCCCGATGTTCGGCCGCTCGAAGCCGGTCACGAGGACGAACGGGTCGCGCAGGTGCAGCCGCTCGACGATGTCGTCCCGCACCGGGGGCGCCGCGGTCGCGGTGAGCGCGATCACCGGCGGATGGCCGAGCGCGTCGATCACGTCCCCGAGGCCGAGGTAGTCCGGCCGGAAGTCGTGGCCCCACGCGGACACCACGTGCGCCTCGTCCACGGCGATGAGCGACGGCGCCGCCGCGCGCACCTGCTCGACCACGTCCGGGTTGGCCAGCTGCTCGGGTGACATGAAGAGGAACTCGGCGTCGCCCTCGCGGACTGCCTCGAACGCCTCGCGGCGCTCGCGGGCCCCCACGTCGGAGCTGACCCGGACCGCCTCGGCGCCCTCCCCGCGCCGGTCCAGCGCCTCGACCTGGTCCCGCTGCAGCGCGAGCAGCGGAGAGACGACGAGGGTCGGGCCGTCGAGGTGCAGGGCCGGCAGCTGGTAGGTCGCGGACTTGCCCGCGCCCGTGGGCATCACGACGAGCGCGTCCCGCCCGTTCATCACGGCGCTGATCGCCTCGGCCTGGCCGGGCCGCAGCTCCTCCCACCCGAACACGTCACGGGCGGTCTCCCGGACCCGGTCGAGCTCGGCGTGCTCGTCCTGGACGGCGGGAAGGGGCGTGCCATCGGCGTTCTGCTCCACGGGGAGCCGTCCTGCCCGGGTGCGACCGAGATCAACCCGCGGCGGATGCTCCAGCAGTGTGGAATCGAGGCCGATACAGCTGCCCCGCAGACAGTTGGTGTGGAAACCTCAAGCCCATGCCAGCTCCTGCCGATGGGCGGTCGTGACGATGTCGCCGGCGTCCGGGCCCTCCGCTGCCCTCGTCCGCACGCTGCCGCTGGCGGCGTCGGCGGTGGCCGCCCTCCTGCTGCTCGCGAGCGGTGCCGCGGCCCTGGCCGGCGTGCGCCACGGCCTCGGGGCCCTCGCCGCGGCGGGCGCGGCCGCCGTCGGGGTCGGGGTGCTCGGCGTGCTCGGACGGCAGCGGCCGGCGCAGGCCGACG
Source organism: Motilibacter aurantiacus (assembly GCF_011250645.1). Classification (NCBI taxonomy): domain Bacteria; kingdom Bacillati; phylum Actinomycetota; class Actinomycetes; order Motilibacterales; family Motilibacteraceae; genus Motilibacter; species Motilibacter aurantiacus. The sequence goes on along the minus strand of NZ_JAANNO010000003.1, from coordinate 220,437 downwards.
TGCTCGCGGCCTGCGCGCTGCTCCTCCTCTCGGCGTACGCCGGGGCGGCCTCCGCGCTGACCGGTACCGCCGCCGCGGCAGCCGCCGGCGCGGTCCCCGTCGCCGCCCTCGGCCTCGTCCTGCGGCCCGGGCGCGTCCTCGCCGGGATGCTCGGCGCCGCCTGGGCCGTCGGCCTGGTGACCGCGGCGGCCGCTCCCGCTCCCGTCGGCCACCTGTGCGCGCTCGTCCTCGGGCTGCTGCCGGCCACCCTGCTGGCCCTCGCGATCGGCGTGCAGCGCCGGTCGGACGCCGAGGCGCTGCAGGTCGCCCTCGAGGCGGCCGAGGCGAGCCTGGTGCGCGACCCGCTGACCGGCCTCGCCAACCGCCAGGGGGTCGAGCTGCTCGGCACGCAGATCGTCGAGACCGCGCGGCGACAGGGCGACGCGGTGCACTGCGTGATCGTCGAGGCCGACGGGGCGGGGCTCGTCGCGGGCCTTTCCCGCGAGGCCCGTGACGACTTCCTCGTCGCCGTCGCCGAGGCGCTGCGCGGCGCCACCCGCACCACCGACGTGGTCGCCCACTGGGAGAAGGCCGAGTTCTGGGTGCTCGGCCCCGGCCCCGGCATGCCCCCCGCCGAGCTGGAGCGCCGGGTCAGCCGCCGGCTCGCCTCCGACCCCGCCGTCAGCTCCGACGCCATCGCGCTCGACGCCGACCGCGTGGCCGCTTCGATCGTGGCGGGCGGCGCCATGCTCGCCCCGTGGGACTCGGGCACGCTCGACACCCTGCTGGCGCGCGGCCGGCAGGAGCTTCTCGCGCGCTGCACGCTGCTGGCGGAGACGCCGGGCCCGCTGCCGCGACGCGACCCCGCCCGCTGAGCTGTCACGTCAGGGACGGTGCCGGCGTGCCCTGCGCTACCGTTGAGGCCATGCGAGCGCAGTTGCTCCTCCTCGTCCAGCCGCGCTAGCCGGGAGAGCCCGGCCGGCGCGGCGAGCCCCTCGGTGTCCCGGGGGGCTCTCGCGTTGTAGAGGGCCGGTCCCGCCGCAGGCGGGCGCGGTGGGGAGCAGGGCAAGCGGCGCGCCGGTGTGCGGATGACGCGAGCGACGGAGCGGGACGAATGACGGACAGCATCACCCAGCCGGGCACGACGGGCGAGCCCGAGGAGGCGCTGCCGCGCTTCCGCTACACCGCTGCGCTCGCCGCCGACATCGAGCGGCGCTGGCAGGACCGGTGGGACAGCGAGGGCACGTTCCACGCGCCCAACCCGACCGGCCCGCTGGCGGGCGACGTCGACGACCGCCCGCGGGTCTTCGTCATGGACATGTTCCCGTACCCCTCGGGGTCCGGCCTGCACGTCGGCCACCCGCTCGGCTACATCGCCACGGACGTCTTCGGACGCTACTCGCGCATGACCGGCGCCAACGTCCTGCACACCCTCGGCTACGACGCCTTCGGCCTGCCCGCCGAGCAGTACGCCGTCCAGACCGGCCAGCACCCGCGCGTCACGACCGAGTCCAACATCGCGACCATGCGCCGGCAGCTGCGCACGCTGGGCCTCGCCCACGACCCGCGCCGCTCGATCTCCACCATCGACCCGGACTACTACCGCTGGACGCAGTGGATCTTCCTGCAGATCCACAACGCCTGGTACGACGAGGAGCAGGGCAAGGCGCGCCCGATCCCGGAGCTCGAGGCGGCGTACGCGACAGGTGAGGTCGCCACCCCCGACGGCCGTGCATGGTCCCTGCTGTCCGCGTCCGAGCGGGCTGCCGCGCTCGACGCCAGGCGCCTCGCGTACGTCGCGGAGGCCCCGGTCAACTGGTGCCCGGGGCTGGGCACCGTGCTGGCCAACGAGGAGGTCACCGCCGACGGGCGCAGCGAGCGCGGCAACTTCCCCGTCTTCAAGCGCAACCTGCGCCAGTGGATGATGCGGATCACCGCGTACGCCGACCGGCTGCTCGACGACCTGGAGCTGCTGGACTGGCCCGAGCCGGTCAAGCTGATGCAGCGCAACTGGATCGGCCGCTCCCACGGTGCCCACGTCGACTTCGCGGTCTCCGGGGTCGAGGGCGCCTCGGTGCGCGTCTTCACCACCCGCCCGGACACGCTGTTCGGCGCGACCTACGTGGTGCTGGCCCCGGAGCACCCGCTGGTCGAGCAGATCGTCGCGGGCTCGTGGCCTGCAGGCGTGGACGAGCGGTGGACCGGCGGCGCCGCGTCCCCGCGCGAGGCCGTGGAGGCGTACCGGTCGCGGGCGGCGCGGGAGACCGACGAGGAGCGCACCTCCGACACGCGGGAGAAGACCGGCGTCTTCACCGGGGCGTACGCGGTCAACCCGCTCACCGGAAGCTCCGTTCCGGTGTTCGTGGCCGACTACGTGCTCATGGGCTACGGCACCGGCGCGATCATGGCCGTGCCGGCCGAGGACACCCGGGACTACGACTTCGCCGAGAAGTTCGGCCTGCCGGTCGTCCGGACCGTGCAGCCGCCCGAGGGCTTCGTGGGCGGCGCCTACACCGGCGACGGACCCACGATCAACTCCGGCTTCCTGGACGGGCTCCCGCGCGCGGAGGCCAAGGAGCGGGCGATCGCGCGCCTGGAGGAGCTGGGCGCGGGCACCGGCACCACGACGTACAAGCTGCGCGACTGGCTCTTCAGCCGGCAGCGCTACTGGGGGGAGCCGTTCCCCGTCGTCTACGACGAGGACGGCCACGTCGTGCCGCTGCCCGACTCGATGCTGCCGGTGACGCTGCCCGAGGTGTCGGACTACTCGCCACGGACCTACGACCCGGACGACGCCGACTCGATGCCGGAGGCGCCGCTGTCGCGGGCGGCCGAGTGGCTCGAGGTCGAGCTCGACCTCGGCGACGGCCCGAGGAAGTACCGCCGCGACACCAACACGATGCCGAACTGGGCCGGCTCCTGCTGGTACCACCTGCGCTACGTCGACCCGGTGAACACCGAGCGGGTCGTCGACCCGGAGAACGAGCGCTACTGGATGGGGCCGCGCGGCGGCGACGACTCCGTCGGCGGTGTGGACCTCTACGTCGGCGGGGTCGAGCACGCCGTGCTGCACCTGCTCTACTCCCGCTTCTGGCACAAGGTGCTGCACGACCTGGGCTACGTCTCGAGCTCCGAGCCGTACCACAAGCTCTTCAACCAGGGCTACATCCAGGCGTACGCCTACACGGACGAGCGCGGCGTCTACGTGCCGGCGGCCGAGGTCGAGGAGCAGGAAGGCAGGTTCCTGTATCACGGTTCGGTCGTCAACCGTGAGTACGGGAAGATGGGCAAGTCGCTCAAGAACAGCGTCACGCCCGACGAGATGGCCGAGACGTACGGTGCGGACACCCTGCGGCTCTACGAGATGTCGATGGGCCCGCTGGAGGTCTCCCGGCCCTGGGAGACGCGCGCGGTCGTCGGCTCGTTCCGCTTCCTGCAGCGGCTGTGGCGCAACGTCGTGGACGAGTCCTCCGGCGAGACCGTCGTGGCCGACGAGCCGGCCGACGAGGAGCTGCGCCGGCTGCTGCACCGGGTCGTCGACGGGGTCCGTGGCGACTACGCGGCGCTGCGGTTCAACACCGCCGGGGCCAAGCTCATCGAGCTCAACAACGCCCTCACCAAGCGGGGCGGCCCCGCGCCGCGCGAAGTGGTGGAGCCCCTGGTGCTGATGCTCGCGCCGCTCGCCCCGCACGTCGCGGAGGAGCTGTGGGCCCGGCTCGGGCACGAGGGAACGCTGGCGTACGAGCCCTTCCCGGTCGCCGACCCGGCGCTGCTCGTCGAGGAGACCGTGACCTGCGTGGTGCAGGTGGCCGGCAAGGTCCGCGACCGGCTCGAGGTCCCGCCGTCGATCGGGGAGGACGAGCTGCGCGAGCTCGCGCTGGCGACCGAGGGGGTGCGCCGCACACTGGGCGACCGCGGCGTGCGTACCGTGATCGTCCGCGCGCCCAAGCTGGTCAACGTCGTCCCGGCCTGAGCCTCCCGTGGCCTCCGGCGTGGGCCCGGCGGGCGGTGGGTCGGTCGCGCTCGTGACCGACTCGACCGCCTGCCTGCCCGGCGACCTCGTCTCGGACGCCGGCGTCGTCGTCGTCCCGCTGCACGTCGTCGTCGACGGGCGGGAGGCGCTCGAGCCGGAGGTCGCACCCGGCGAGGTCGCCGACGCCCTGCGCCGCCGCGCGCCGGTCACCACGTCGAGCCCCTCCCCGCGCGCGTTCCGGGCCGCGTACGCCGCGGCCGAGCGGGCGGGGGCGAGTGCCGTGCTGTCGGTCCACCTGTCCTCGTCCTGGTCGGGGACGTACGAGGCGGCGCGCATCGCCGCTCGCGAAGCCTCGCTCGACGTCCGGGTCCTCGACGCGCGGACCCTCGGCATGGCCATGGGGTACGCCGTGCTGTCCGCGGCAGAGGCGGCCGCCGGCGGCGCCGGGCTCGACGTGGTCGAGACCGCCGCCCGCAAGCGCGTGGAACGGGCCGGCCTCTGGTTCATGGTCCCCACGCTGGAGCACCTGCGCCGCGGTGGCCGGATCGGCGCCGCCCAGGCCCTGCTCGGCTCCGCGCTGTCGATCAAGCCGCTGCTCCGGGTCGCCGACGGCCAGGTCGAGCCGCTGGAGAAGGTGCGCACGCGGCCGCGCGCGATCGAGCGCATGGTCGCCGCGGCGGCGGGGCACGCCGGCCGCGACCAGGTCGACGTCGCCGTCCACCATCTGGGGGACCGGGAGGGCGCGCAGGAGCTCGCCGATCGCCTCCCGGGCCTGCTGCCGGGGCTGCGTCGGCTGGTGGTCGCGGAGGTCGGCGCCGTCATCGGGGCGCACGTCGGGCCCGGCGTGCTGGGGATCGTCGTCGCGCCGGCCTGACAGCCGGCCGCGCGGGGGCCGCTCGTCCACAGGGGAGCAGGCTCTGCTCGGCCGTCCACAGCTCGGGCTCGCCCGGCCCTGCGCGCCTTCCGCCGTCCCTAGCGTCGTCGCATGCCCCGTGCCCGCCAAGACGAGCCGCCGGCAGCCAGGCGGCTGCGTGCCGTGGTGCCACCGCTTCCGCCGGGCGCGAGCGGTCGGCCGCCCGGCCCTGTTCCCGAGCACGACGTCGCCGATGCCGGCCCTGCGGGCCGGCTGCCCCGGCACGGCCGTCCGGCCGCCACGTCGACTCCGGCCGCGGCGGTGGAGGGTGGGTGGCTCCCGGGCATGCTGCCGGCCGGCGCGCGCAGGCGCGAGGACGAGGAGGCCGACGACGGCCTCGACGGGCTCGGGTGGGCCGACGACCTGGGGGAGGCCTCGGGGGGCGGCAGGCTCGGCCTGCGGGAGGAGCCGGTGCGGGACGCCCGGGACGAGCGGGCTTCCCGGGACGGGCGGCGCCGGGCGCGGCGGGACGGCCCCGGCGACTGGCGGGCGGCCCTGGCCGACCGGCTGCCCGCGACCGTGCGGGCGGGAGCCCTCGCGTTGAGCCCGGCCGCCGTGCTGGCGCTCGCGGGCGTCGCGGCGGCCGCGGTCGTCGTCGTTGCCCTGCTCTGGGGCGTGTCCCGCCCCCGGCCGGTGGCCGTGCCGCCGCGGGTCGAGCAGTCCGCTGCGCCCTTGAGCGCTCCTGGCCCGGCTGCGGGCACCGGGGGGTCGGCAGCCGCCGTGGTCGTGGTGGACGTGGCGGGCCGGGTACGCCGCCCGGGCCTCGTCGAGCTGCCCGGGGGTGCCCGCGTCGCCGACGCTATCGAGGTCGCCGGCGGGACGACGCCCGGCGCGGACCTGCGGTCGCTCAACCTGGCCCGGCGGCTCGTCGACGGCGAGCAGGTGCTGGTCCTCGGGAAGGGGGAGGCCCCGCCCGCTGCGGCGCTGCCGCCGGTGGGTGGCGCCCCGGTGCCGGGGCGGGCGGGAGCAGGAGTGGCGGCCGGAGGCGGGCAGCTCGACCTCAACGCCGCGACCGTCGAGCAGTTCGACACCCTGCCCGGGGTCGGCCCGGTGCTGGCCCAGCGGCTGATCGACTGGCGCACCGCGAACGGCCGCTTCTCCGCGGTGGAGGAGCTGCGCGAGGTCGACGGCATCGGGGAGTCCCGCTTCGCCGAGCTGCGGGACCTGGTCCGGGTCGGATGACCGCCCGAAGCACGACGACGGCGGACGTCCCGCAGGGGGAGGACGGCGCGCAACGGCCGGACCTGCGGCTCGTCCCCGCCGCGGCGTCGGCCTGGGCCTGCGCCGCGCTGGGGCTCGCGCTGCCTGCCGGTGCGGCGGCCCTGGTCGCTGCCGGGGCCCTGGCCGCCGGCGCGGGCTGCGCGGCGCTGGCCCTGCGCGGGCGGGACGGGCGGGTGTGGCCCGGCGTGGTCGCGGCCGCCCTGCTGGTCTCGTCCGCCGCGACCACGGTCGCTGCCCTGCGTGCGGCTCCGCTGCGGTCCGGCCCGCTGCCGGAGCTGGCGGCCCGGGGGGCGACGGCGCAGCTCGAGCTCGTCGTCACGGCGGACCCGGTGCGGCACGAGCCGAAGGGCCACCGCGCGGACCCGCTCGTCGTGGTCCCCGCGCGGGCCGAGCGGGTGACCGCCCGGGGCGAGGAGGTACGGACGCGGGTGCCGGTCACCGTGCTCACCTCGCAGGAGGCGTGGCTGGAGGTGCTGCCCGGGCAGCGGGCGCGGGTGTCCGGCCGGCTGGCGGCCCCGCGCGCGGGCGACCCGGTCGCGGCGACGGTGTCCGTCCGGGACGAGCCGGTGCTGACGGGCCGCCCGGGGCCGGTGCAGCGCGGCGCAGGCGCACTGCGGACAGGGCTGCGGGAGGCCGCGGCCGGGCTGCCGCCCGCGGAGCGCGGGCTCCTGCCGGGGCTCGTCGTCGGCGACACGTCGCGGCTCCCCCAGGAGACCGAAGACGACTTCGCACAAGCGGGGCTCACCCATTTGACGGCGGTCAGCGGGGCCAACGTCGCCATCGTCGTCGGCGCGGTGCTGTTCGTCGGCGTCCATCTCGGCGTGCGCGGCCGCGGGCTACCCGCTGTCGGGACGCTGGCCCTGCTCGGCTTCGTGGTCCTGGCCCGACCGCAGCCGAGCGTCCTGCGAGCGGCCGCGATGGGCCTGGTCACCCTCGCCGCGCTCGCGACCGGACGGCGGCGGCGCGGGATGCCCGCCCTCGCCGCGGCGGTGGTCGCCCTCCTGCTGCTCGACCCGTGGCAGGCCAGGTCGTACGGCTTCGCGCTGTCGGTCCTCGCCACCGGCGCCCTGCTCGTCCTCGCCCCACCGCTGGTGCAGGCTCTGCACCGCTGGATGCCGCTGGTCCTCGCCCAGGCACTGGCTGTGCCGGTCGCGGCCTCCGCGCTCACCGCGCCGGTCGTCGTCCTGCTGTCCAGCTCGGTCAGCCTGGTCTCGGTGCTGGCCAACCTGCTCGTGGCCCCCGCCGTGGCCCCCGCGACCGTTCTCGGCGTGCTCGCCGCCGTGCTCGCGCCGCTGTCCGACGCAGCAGCCGCGGGGTGCGCGCACCTCGCCGCGGTGCCGTTGTGGTGGATCGTCCGGGTGGCCGCGGTGTGCGCCGGGCTACCCGCCGCGACGGTGCCCTGGCCGGCGGGGTGGGGCGGTGCGGCCCTGCTGGCCGCGGCGCTCGGGGCGGGGGCCCTGCTCGGCCCGGTCGTGTGGCGCGTCCGTCCCGCCCGCGTGGCCGCGTTGGCCGGCCTGATGACGCTGCTCCTGCAACCGGCGGTCAACCCGCGCTGGCCGCCACCGGGATGGCTGATGGTCGCCTGCGACGTCGGGCAGGGCGACGCGGTCGTGCTCGACGGCGGCCCGGGCGGTGCCGTCCTCGTCGATGCGGGGCCGGACCCCGACGCCGTCGACCGTTGCCTGTCCGATCTGGGCGTCGACCGCGTCGCGCTCGTCGTGCTGACCCACTTCCACGCCGACCATGTCGACGGCCTCCCGGGCGTGCTGCGCGGCCGGTCGGTGGCCGCCCTGGAGGTAAGCCCGCTGGCCGAGCCGCGCGCCCAGGCGGCCCGCGTCGCGGCCTGGGCGGCCGCGGCCGGCCTGGCGCCGCAGCCGGTCGCCGCCGGAGAGGGTCGGGCCGCCGGTCAGTTGCGATGGCGGGTCCTGGGGCCGTCCTCCACGTACCCGGGGGAGAACGTCAACGACGCGAGCGTGGTGCTGCTCTTCGAGGCGCGCGGCCTGCGCCTGCTGTTGACCGGGGACGTCGAGCCCGCGGGCCAACGGGCACTGCGCGACACGGTGCCGGCTCCGGTGGACGTGCTCAAGGTGCCCCACCACGGGTCCGCGCACCAGGACTTCGCGTTCCTCGCGCGGCTGCACCCGCGCGCGGCCCTCGTGTCGGCCGGGGCGGACAACGACTACGGCCACCCGGCGATGGCCACGCTGGCCGCGCTGGCCGGGAGCGGTGCCCACATCGGGCGGACGGACACCGATGGGGACGTGGCCGTCGTGCCCGGCGCCGAGGGCGGGCTCGGCCTCGTGCGCCGGGGCCGCGGGCCGGGGGAACGGTGAGCGGCACCGCCGACGCCACGCCCGGCGGCGCACGTTGCACTAGCGTTCGGCCACATGGACGCAGTCCTCATCCTGGCCGACGCGGCCCAGCAGTCCGAGCCCGGCGGCAAGGTGCACATCCTGGGGGCCGGGTGGTCGGTCACCGGGCCGGCGGTGGCCGCCGGAGCTGTCGTCGTCTTCCTCTGGATCCCCTGGGACCAGACCGACGGCTCACACGAGGTGGTGCTCTCGCTGCAGGACGCGGACGGGCACGTCGTCGAGGTGCCGTCGCCGGACGGGCCGGTCCCGCTGCGCATCCCCAACACGGTGCAGGTGGGCCGTCCCCCGGCGACACCGGCGGGCACGCCCATCGATGCCAGCTTCGTCGTCAACTACGGCCCCGGGCTCCCGCTGGCCCCGGGAGAGCGCTACACCTGGCAGCTCGAGATCGACGGCGAGTCCAAGGAGCACTGGTCGCGCGGGTTCCTGGTCCGGCCGCTGTCCGCGGGGCTGCCCGAGGGCCTGGTCGGCTGAGCGCCCGTCGGCGGTTCACTCCCCAGCGGCTCCGTCCGGGGACCGCTCCCGTGGGGCTCCCATGCGGCTCCGTCGGCCGAGCGCCGGCGGGCGGCTCCGTCGGCCGTGGCCGGTAGCGTCGTGCGGGAACCCGCCGGCGGAACGGTGGGTGAGGGAGGACAACAGTGGCACGCCAGCCGACCGGCTCCTCCATCACGCTCGTGCAGGGCCCGGAGGAGCTCCTGGCTGAGCGGGCGGTGGCGGACGCCGTCAAGCGCGCCCGCGAGTCCGGAGCCGCTCCCGACGTCGTGGAGGTCTCGGCGGTCGGCCTCGGCCCGGGGGAGCTGGCCGAGGCAGCGAGCCCGTCGCTGTTCGCCGACCGCCTCGTCGTGATCGTGCGGGACGTCGCGGACGCCGGGGAGGCGGCGGCCAAGGAGCTGCTGGCCTACCTGGCCGCGCCGTCCGAGGACGTGGCCCTGGTCCTCGTGCACAAGGGCGGCGTCCGCGGCAAGAAGGTCGTCGACGCCGCCAAGAAGGCCGGGGCACAGGTCGTCGAGTGTGCGGAGGTCAAGCGGCGCGGGGACAAGATCGCCTTCCTGCGCAAGGAGTTCCGCAGCCACCGCAAGCGGGTCGGCGAGGAGGCCGTCGAGACGCTGCTGGAGGCCGTGGGGGGAGACCTCCGGTCCCTGGCCGCGGCCGCCGCCCAGCTCGCCTCCGACATCGAGGGCGAGATCGACGCGGACGCGGTACGCCGCTACCACGCGGGACGGGCGGAGGTGACCGGCTTCGCCGTGGCCGACGCGGCCGTGGAGGGGCGGTCCGCCGATGCCCTCGTGGCCCTGCGCTGGGCCCTGCAGACCGGGACCGACCCGGTGCTGGTGACGAGTGCCCTGGCCGGGGCGCTGCGCACGATCGGCAAGGTCGCGGCCGCCGGGCGCAACGCCCGCGCGGGCGACCTCGGGCTGCCGCCGTGGAAGCTCGACGTCGCACGCCGCCAGGCCCGTGGCTGGTCCGCCGACGCGCTCGCTGCGGCGATCCGGGTGGCCGCCAGGACCGACGAGATGGTGAAGGGCGGCGGGGCCGACCCCGCGTACGCGCTCGAGCGGGCCGTCGTGGAGATCGCGGCCGCACGCGCCGCGGCCTGACCTACGCGGCCTGGGTCGACGCGGCCTGGGTCGATGCCGCCTGGGCCGTGCCGCCTGGGCCGTGCCGCCTGGGCCGACGCCGCGTCGGGACGTGGCGGCACCAGGCTCCCCGCTCCCGCGCGTCCTGCTGTGGCCATGCCTGGGCGAGGCCTTACGGTAGGCGCATGCCTATATCTCCCACCAGTCCGATCTGGTATTGCCGATGTCGGTCGTGACGGCCGAGCCTGTCGCCGTGGCCGTCGTGGGGGCGGGGGCCGCCGGCACGCTGGGCGCGCTGCACCTGGCCCGCAGCCGCGACGGCTCGGCGCCCGAGCTGGAGATCCTGCTCGTCGACCCGGGGCCGAGGACCGGGCGAGGGGTGGCGTACTCCACCGATGACCCCACGCACCTGCTCAACGTGCCGGCCGGCCGCATGAGCGCGCTGCCGGACGACCCCGAGCACTTCCTGCGCTGGTTGCGGGCGGAGCGTGACCCCACCGCCGGCCCCGGCACCTTCGCACGCCGAGGCTGGTACGGCGAGTACCTCGAGGCCATGCTCGCCCTCGAGCTGCGCGGCCGAACCGGCGTACGGCTGCGGCGGGTGCACCGGCGTGCCGTGGCCCTGCGGGACGACCCGCTGGGCGGACTGCGGCTCCGGCTCGCCGGCACCGGAGCCGGCGAGGACGGCCAGGACGACCGCGTAGCGAGCGGGCGTGGGCCGGCCGGAGCGGGGCCCGTCGACGAACGCGTCGACGCCGTCGTCCTCGCGCTCGGCAGCCCGCGCAACCCCGCCGCCTGGGTGCCCCCGTCGCTGCGGGGCTCGGACCGGCTCGTGGCCGACCCCTGGATGCCGGGCGCGCTGGACCGGGTGCGGTGCGCGCGGGACGTGCTGCTCGTGGGGACCGGCCTGACCATGGTGGACGTCGCCCTCACACTGGCCGGACCGGGCCGCACGGTCCACGCCGTGTCCCGCTCGGGGCGCCTGCCCGAGGCGCACTCCGAGCGTCCGGTGCCCGCGCTTCCCGCGCCGGAGCTCCCGTCGGCTCAGCTGCGCCTGCACGACGTGCGCCGCCTCGTCCTGCGCCAGCTGCGGGCGGGGCTGGACGCGACCGGCGACTGGCGGCCGGGGCTCGACTCGCTGCGCCCGGTGACGCGGGAGCTCTGGCAGCGGCTGCCGGAACGGGACCGCACCGAGTTCCTGCTGCGGAGTGACCGCCGTTGGTGGGAGACGCACCGTCATCGCATGTCACCAGCCAGCGCAACGCTGCTCCGAAGGGCGCTCGCAGCGGGCGAGGTGACCGTGGGCGCGGGCTGCGTCGTGGACGCCCGCCACGTCGAGGGACGGCTGGCCGTCGACCTGGCGGACGGGCAGCGCCTCGCGGTGGACGCGGTCGTCGACTGCACCGGCCGGGGCACGGCCGTCCCGCTCGGCGAGGAGGGGCTGCTGAGCGATCTGCTCGTCCACGGGCGGGCCCGGCCGGGGCCGGTGGGCATCGGGCTCGACGTCGACGCCGACGGGCGGCTTCGGGCGTGGAACGGCCGCCCCGACCCCCGCGTCCTCGTGATCGGCGCGGCCCGGCAGGGGGCCGAGTGGGAGAGCACGGCCGTCCCGGAGATCCGGGCGCAGGCGGTCGCGGCGGCCCGATGTCTGGGCCCCGTGCTCGGACGGCAGCAGGGGGCGATGGCGGCGATGGGAGCGACAGCGTGAGCGGGAGCAGCAGCGTGGCCGAGAGCGCGGACGAGGCCGGCAGGGGCGACAGCCCAGGCAGTGGCGCGCGGCGCGGCACGGTGGCCCTCGTGGGCAACCCCCGGCCGGGGTCGAGGACGGCCGTGCTGGCGGCGGCGGTGGCGGCCGCGCTGAGCGGCCGTGCCGGCGGGGCCACCCGCCCGAGGCCGTGGACCTGTCGGCCCTCGGCCCCGCGGTGCTCGACCCGGGCTCGGCGGACGCCGACGAGGCCCTGGCCCGGGTGCGCGCAGCCGCGGTCCTCGTCGTGGCCACCCCGGCGTACAAGGCCTCCTACACCGGGCTGCTCGAGGCCTTCCTGGACCGGCTGCCGCCCGACGGCCTCGCGGGGGTGACAGCGGTCCCGGTGGTGGTGCGGCGAGCCCGGCCGACGCCGCGTCGGCCGAGAGGGCCCTGCGCACGCTGCTCGGAATGGTCGGCGGGTCCGTCGTGCCGACCTCACTCGTGCTGCTCGACACGGTCCTGCGCGAGCCGGGCGGCGCGGAGGCGGCCGTCGCCGCGTACGTGCGGAACGAGCTGGGCGGGGTCGGCCTCAGGGCGAGGGCCGAGCCGATGGAGGCCTGACGCGGGCGCTGACGCCGCGGACGCTGACGGGGCGGGTGGCCGGGGCTCAGCGCGGAGCCCAGGCCCCCGGCTCGTCCACCAGCTCGCGCACGTGGCCCGGCAGGTCTCCGGTGAGCACGTGGCGCAGCGAGGTCTCGTCGAGCACGTGGCGCAGGCTCGCGCGCACGGCGACCCACACCTCGGGCAGGTGGGTGGCGACGCCCTCGTACTCGGTCTGGTCCGGCCGCAGCCCACGGACCTCGGCCAGCGGGCCGTCGACCGCGCGCAGCACGGCGCCGAGCATGATCTCCTCGGCCGGGCGCGACAGGACGTAGCCGCCCTCGGAGCCGCGGTGGCTGCGCACGATGCCGGCCCGGCGCAGGTCGCGCAGGATCGCCTCGAGGAACTTGCGCGGCAGGCTCTGGTTGCGGGCCAGCGCCTCCACGGGCACCGGGTCCTCGCCGGAATCGGCGAGCGCGAGCAGGGCCCGGACGGCGTAGTCGGCCTTGGCCGAGATGTCCACCGGGCGCGCTCCTTCGGTCGGTCCGGCGCGAAGAGCCGGATCTCGTCGTGGTCCGGAAGATGCCCCAGGGGCCGACCCGCAGTGCGGGACGGCCCCTGGGGCGGAACGTCAGCGGTGGGTCAGCTGCTGAGCGTCGCGGCGCGCGACGCGATCGCCGACTTGCGGTTGGCCGCCTGGTTCTTGTGGATGACGCCCTTGCTGGCTGCCTTGTCCAGCTGGCGCGTCGCCACCTGGGCGAGCGTGATCGCCTCGGCGCTGTTGCCCGCGTCAGCGGCCTCGCGGAACTTGCGGATCGCAGTCTTCAGCGAAGACTTGACAGCCTTGTTGCGAAGGCGCGCCGCCTCGTTCTGCCGGTTGCGCTTGATCTGGGACTTGATGTTCGCCACGGAAACAGGCCTCGCCGTTGTCAGAGCGGTCGTCGTCTTTGGGTTCGTCTCCGGTGTGGACCTTCGGCTCGGCGCAGGGAGCGCAGGCTGAAGCACCTGAGGCGACGAATCAGGTTAGCAGTGCGAGCGAACTGCGCCAAACCGCGATCACGGGCCCGTGCCGACCGCGGGGCCCGGCCCGGCCCGGCCGGCGATGCCGACCGCCAGGCCGCTCGGCGTGGGACGATGAGGCGCGGTGGTGCGTACCCTCGGCGCACGACCCGCTGCGCCCCCCTGTACTCCACGACTCGTCGTCCTCGCGACGCCCCGTAGTCGGCAACTCCGTCCCGAAAGGCACCCACCGCCCGTGGCACCGCCCTCCGCCGCGCGTACCGGCCCCGAGCCGAGCCGCACCGACCCGGCGCTGATCCGCAACTTCTGCATCATCGCCCACATCGACCACGGCAAGTCGACGCTGGCCGACCGGATGCTGCAGATGACGGGCGTGGTCGACGACCGCTCGATGCGGGCGCAGTACCTCGACCGGATGGACATCGAGCGCGAGCGCGGTATCACGATCAAGAGCCAGGCGGTGCGGCTGCCCTTCGCGAGCGAGGACGGGACCACGTACGTCCTCAACCTCATCGACACCCCCGGGCACGTCGACTTCACCTACGAGGTCTCGCGCTCGCTGGCCGCGTGCGAGGGCTGCATCCTGCTGGTCGACGCCGCGCAGGGCATCGAGGCGCAGACACTGGCCAACCTCTACCTGGCGCTCGAGAACGACCTGACCATCATCCCGGTCCTCAACAAGATCGACCTACCGGCCGCCCAGCCGGAGAAGTACGCCGCCGAGCTCGCCAAGATCATCGGATGCGACGTCGACGACGTGCTCAAGGTCAGCGCGAAGACCGGCGAGGGCGTGCGCGAGCTGCTGCAGGCCGCGGTGGACCGCGTGCCGCACCCGGTGGGTAACCCCGAGGGGCCGGCGCGGGCGCTGATCTTCGACTCGGTCTACGACGCCTACCGCGGCGTCGTGACCTACGTCCGCGTCGTCGACGGCTCGCTGAACAGGCGTGAGCGCATCCTCATGCTCTCGACCCGGGCCACCCACGAGATGCTCGAGGTCGGGGTCATCTCGCCCGAGCCGATCCCGTCCGACGGGCTCGGGGTGGGCGAGGTGGGCTACCTCATCACCGGCGTGAAGGACGTCCGCCAGTCCAAGGTCGGCGACACGGTGACGTCGGTGTCGACGCCCGCCACCGAGATGCTGGGCGGCTACAAGGACCCGCGCCCGATGGTGTTCTCCGGGCTCTATCCGATCGCGGGCGAGGACTACCCGACGCTGCGCGACGCCCTGGAGAAGCTCCAGCTCAACGACGCCGCGGTCGTGTGGGAGCCGGAGACCTCGGCCGCCCTCGGCTTCGGGTTCCGCTGCGGCTTCCTCGGCCTGCTCCACCTGGAGATCGTGCGCGAGCGCCTCGAGCGCGAGTTCGGCCTCGACCTCATCTCGACGGCGCCGAACGTCGTCAACCGGGTGATCATGGAGGACGGCACCGAGCACGTCGTCACCAACCCCAGCGAGTTCCCCGGCGGCAAGATCGCCGAGATCTACGAGCCGGTCGTGCGCGCCACGGTGCTCGCCCCGACCGAGTACGTCGGCACGATCATGGAGCTCTGCCAGAACCGGCGCGGGACCCTGCTCGGGATGGACTACCTGTCCGAGGACCGCGTCGAGCTGCGCTACACGCTCCCGCTGGCCGAGATCGTCTTCGACTTCTTCGACCAGCTGAAGTCGCGCACCCGCGGGTACGCCTCCCTGGACTACGAGCCCACGGGTGAGCAGGTCTCGGACCTGGTGAAGGTCGACATCCTGCTGCAGGGCGAGACCGTCGACGCGTTCAGCGCGATCGTGCACAAGGACAAGGCGTACGCCTACGGCGTCGACATGACGAAGAAGCTGCGCGAGCTGATCCCGCGCCAGCAGTTCGAGGTGCCGATCCAGGCCGCCGTGGGGGCGCGGATCATCGCCCGCGAGAACATCCGCGCCATCCGCAAGGACGTCCTCGCCAAGTGCTACGGCGGTGACATCACCCGCAAGCGCAAGCTGCTGGAGAAGCAGAAGGAGGGCAAGAAGCGGATGAAGATGGTGGGACGCGTCGAGGTCCCCCAGGAGGCCTTCATCGCCGCGCTCTCCACGAACGACGCGGGGGCCGGCACCGGCAAGAAGTAAAGCGGTCACGTCCTGACCACAAAGTGCGGGACGCTGAGCGCATGTCCGACCCCACCGCCCGCATCCTGCGCCTGTTGTCGCTGCTGCAGACGTACCGCCACTGGGGCGGCAACGAGCTGGCCGAGCGGCTGGACGTGAGCCCGCGCACCTTGCGGCGCGACGTCGAGCGGCTGCGCGAGCTCGGCTACCCGGTGGACACCGCCCGCGGCGCGCAGGGCGGCTACCGGCTCGCGGCCGGGGCCAAGCTCCCGCCACTGCTGCTCGACGACGAGGAGGCCGTGGCCATCGCGGTCGGGCTGCGCACCGCAGCGGGCGGCGTGGCCGGGATCGAGGAGGCCTCGCTACGGGCGCTGGCCAAGCTGCAGCAGGTGCTGCCGCCACGGCTGCGCCACCGGGTCAACGCGGTGCAGGACGCGACGGTCCCGACGGTGTTCGCCAGGAGCGGGCCGTCGGTGGACGCCGACGTGCTGGTCGCGATCGCGCAGGCCTGCCGGGGCTCGGAGCAGCTGCGGTTCGCCTACACCGGCCACGACGGCACGGAGACCTCGCGCCTCGTCGAGCCGTACCGCCTGGTCTCGCGCGGGCGCCGGTGGTACCTCGTCGCCTGGTGCCTGCAGCGCGCCGCCTGGCGCACCTTCCGTGTCGACCGGGTGACGCGCCCGCTTGCCAACGGGGTCCGCTTCGCCCCCCGTGAGCTGCCCGCCGAGGACGCGGCGGCGTACGTCGCGCAGAACCTGCGCTCGGTGCCCAACCGGCCGCGGGCGCTCGTCCGCATCGCTGCCCCGTTGGAGCAGGCGCGCGCCGCGGTGTGGCCGGGCATGGGCGAGCTCGAGGCCGACGGCCCCGAGCGCAGCAGGCTGCACGCGATCGGGGACTCGGTGGAGTGGCTCGCCGTCGGCATCAGCATGATCGCCGCGACGTCCGGCCTGCGGCTGGCGGTGGAGGGGCCGCCGGAGCTGGCCGCCGCTCTCGTGCGCCTCGGTGAGCGGGCCGGCGAGCTGGCCGCCACGAGCGGGGGCTGAGCGTCACCCGTTCTCGGGCAGGACCGCGCCGCGCTGGCGCGGCAGGCCCACGGCCCCGGCCTCGAGCAGGGCCTTGAGGCCGCCGAGCAGCCGGGACCACACGAGCTCGGTCTCGTCCGCCTCCTCCTCCGAGCCGCACTCGAGCTCGTCGACGACCAGCCGCAGCCGGGTGAGCCCGTCCTCGCGCGGGTGCAGCTCGAAGCAGACCCAGGTCGCCGGCCGGCGGTCCGACGTGTCCGGGTCGACCGGGCCGTCGTCGTGGCCGGGGTCGGCCAGGGAGTACATGAGCACCCGGCCGCGCTCCACCCGGAGCACCTCGCCGGCCGCGACGAGCAGGCCGTCGGGCGCCCGGAAGGCGACCGGGTGCCCGACGCTCCAGTCGGACTCCGTGCGCAGCCCGTAGTAGTAGTGCGGCGTGACCTGCGGGCTGGTCAGCGCGGTCCACACCCGGCTGGTGGCCGCGGCCACGTAGACGCTGAAGACGTGTGTGCGCATGCGGGGCTCCGTCGAGGCTGCGGCGGGGGGTTCCGCCTCCGGCTCTACAGAGTCGCGCCGGGCACTCCAGATGCACCGCGCCGCGATCCGGGCGCTCGTCGAAGCCAGTGGCCCGGCGCGTGGGGAACAATGGTGCGTGCCCTCCACCCTCCCCGACGGCCAGCCCGCGCCCTCCGACGGCGCCCTTCCCGGGCCGTCCGCGGCCCGGCTGGGGGAGCAGCCGTTCGGCGCCTACCTGCACGTGCCGTACTGCACGACGCGCTGCGGCTACTGCGACTTCAACACCTACACCGCCGAGGAGCTGGGGCCCGGGGTCACGCGGGCCACCTGGGTGGACAGCATCCGGCAGGAGACACGCCTCGCGGCCCGGGTGCTCGGCGGCCGCGCGCCGGCGCTCTCCACGGTCTTCTTCGGCGGCGGCACCCCGACCTTGCTGCCGCCGGCCGACCTGGGCGCCGCGCTGGCGGCCGTGCGCGACGAGCTGGGCCTGGCACCGGGAGCCGAGGTGACGACCGAGGCGAACCCCGACTCCGTCGACCTGGCTTACCTCACCGAGCTACGCGCCGCCGGCTTCACCCGCGTCTCGTTCGGCATGCAGTCCGCGACGCCTCACGTGCTGGCCACGCTGGACCGGCGCCACACCCCGGGCCGCGCGCAGCAGGCCGTCGCCCTGGCCCGGGAGGCCGGGTTCGATCAGGTCAGCCTCGACCTGATCTACGGGACCCCGGGCGAGACGCTGGCGGATTGGCGCGGCACGCTCGAGGCGGCGCTCGCGGCCGGCCCGGACCACGTGTCGGCGTACGCGCTGATCGTCGAGGAGGGCACCCGGCTGGCGGCCCGGGTACGCCGCGGCGAGATCGCGGTCCCGGACGACGACCTCATGGCCGACGAGTACGCGCTGGCCGACGAGCTGCTCACCGGGGCGGGCCTGGGCTGGTACGAGCTGTCGAACTGGGCCCGGCCGGGGGCCGAGTGCCGGCACAACGTCCTCTACTGGCGCAGCGCGGACTGGTGGGGCTTCGGCCCGGGCGCGCACAGCCACGTCGGCGGCACCCGGTGGTGGAACGAGAAGCACCCGGCGGCCTGGGCGTCCGCGCTCGCCGCCGGGCGCAGCCCGGCCCGGGCACGCGAGGTGCTGGCCGACGAGGACCGGCGGGTCGAGCGCCTCCTGCTCGGCACCCGGCTGCGCGCCGGCCACCCGCTCGCCGACCTGCGGCCCGAGGGGGCCGCGGCCGCCAAGCGCATGGTGGGGGAGGGGCTGCTCGACACGGGCGCGTACGACGCGGGGCAGGTGGCCCTGACCCTGCGCGGCCGGCTCCTGGCCGACGCCGTGGTGCGGGACCTCGTCGACTGACGGCCGGACGCGTCGGCCCGCCCGGCCCGGACGTCGAACGGCGGTGCAGCAACTGCTGCACCGCCGTTCGCGCGAAGGGCCGGGCCTACTTCACCAGCCGCCAGTTGAGCGGGTAGCGGTAGTCCTCGCCGTTGTTGGCCTTGATCGCCCCCAGGATCATCACGACGAGGGCGTAGATGCCCATCGCGATGAACAGCGGGATCACCAGGATCAGCCCCAGCCCGAGCGTCACGACCGCGAGGACGACCCCGACCACGGCCAGGATCGTCAGCGCGATGTGCAGGTTCAGCGCCTCGACGGCGTGCCGCCGCACGAACGGGGACTTGTTGCCCTGGACGAGCAGCACGACCAGCGGGCCGATGAAGCTGAAGCCGATGACGACGCCGATGAAGCCGGACAGGTGGGCGATGAGCCCCCACACCTTCTCGTCGTTGGGTGCGAGCTGGCCCTGGCCGAGCAGCCCGTTCGGGTAGCCGCCCGGGCCGCCGTAGCCCGCGGGGGCTCCGGCTGCGGGCTGGCCGTACGCCTGCTGGCCGTAGCCCTGCTGGCCGGGCTGGCCGTAGCCCTGCTGCCCGTAGGCCGGCTGGCCGTACGCCGGCTGCCCGTAGGCCGCCTGGCCGTACGCCGGCTGCTCGTACGCCGGCCCGGGGGTCGCCTGCCCGCCCGCCTGGCCCGCGGCGGGCCGCTTGCTGTAGTCGATCCCGGGCTGGGGCTGGCCCTCGGGGCTGTCGGTCATGTGCTTCCTTCCCTCGCGATTCCCGGGAGTGTCCCATCAGCCCGACGCCGGCGCGAGGGACCGAGGTCCCCGCGCCGGGCCTGCTGCGTCACCCCGGAACGTCGAGGAGCGGATGCGGGGGGCCGGGCCGGTGATACCGCGGGAGTCAGCTCGCGGTGACGAAGTCGATCAGCTCCTCGACGCGCCCGAGCAGCGAGGGCTCGAGGTCGGCGTAGGTCCTGACCGAGCCGAGGATCCGACGCCAGGCCGCCGGCGGGTCGACCGGCCAGCCGAGCGCCGCGCAGACCCCCTCCTTCCACGGCACGCCGCGAGGGACGTCCGGCCAGGCGGCGATCCCGAGGACGGCGGGCCGGACGGCCTGCCAGACGTCGACGTACGGATGGCCCAGGACGAGCACGTGCGGCGAGCGGGCCTGAGCGGCGATCCGGCTCTCCTTGCTCCCGCTCACCAGGTGGTCCACGAGCACGCCGACCCGGCTGCTCGCGGTGGGGCCGAACTCGGCCAGCTGGGCGGGCAGCTCGTCGACCCCGTCGAGCATCTCGACGACGACGCCCTCGATGCGCAGGTCGTCGCCCCAGACCTTCTCCACCAGCTCGGCGTCGTGCTTGCCCTCCACCCAGATCCGGCTGCCGCGCGCGACGCGGGCGCGCTGGCCGTGGACGGCGACCGAGCCGGAGGCGGTGCGGGTGGCCCGCGTGGGGACGGCCTTCACGGGGCGGACGAGGCGTACGGGCTTGCCCTCGAGGAGGAAGCCCGGCCCGGCCGGGAAGGAACGGCGCTTGCCGTGCCGGTCCTCGAGCACGATCACGGTGCCCTCCGGCTGCTTCTCCACCGCGACCACCGCTCCGCAGAAGCCGGTCACGGCGTCCTCGACCACGAGGTCGAGGTCGGCCGGAACCTCGGGGGGTGGCACCTTGCGCGGGGCCGAGGGCAGGGCGGACGGGCCGTACGGGAGCACCCCGGGACCGTAGCCGCGACCTCGGCCGGGGCGGTGGCGGCGCGCCGCCGGCCCGCTCGGGTCCTCTGCACGCGCCCGGCACGAGAGGCGCTTCCCGCGTAGCATTGGCACTTGCCGCAGGAGAGTGCCAGGCCCTGCGTGACCGACGGTGCTGGCCGGACGAGCGGGAGGTGCTGTGACCGAGGAGCGCAGGCTCGCCGTCCTCCGGGCGATCGTCGAGGACTACGTGCGCACCGAGGAGCCCGTGGGCTCCAAGGCACTGGTCGAGCGGCACAACCTCGGGGTGTCCCCGGCGACGATCCGCAACGACATGGCCGCGCTCGAGGAGGAGGGCTACATCGCCCAGCCCCACACGAGCGCCGGCCGCGTCCCCACCGACAAGGGCTACCGGCTCTTCGTCGACCGGCTCAGCTCGGTCAAGCCGCTCTCGTCGCCGGAGCGCCGGGCGATCCAGGCATTCCTCGACGGCTCGCTCGACCTCGACGACGTGGTGGCCCGGACCGTGCGGCTGCTCGCGCAGCTGACCCGGCAGGTCGCCGTCGTCCAGTACCCCTCGCTCAGCCGCTCCTCCGTGCGGCACGTCGAGGTCGTGGCGCTCGGCGCCAACCGGCTGCTGCTCGTGCTCATCACCGACACCGGCCGCGTCGAGCAGCGCGTCGTGGAGTCCCACGCGACGGTCTCCGACGAGCTCGTCGGCGGGCTGCGCACCCGGCTCAACGCGGCGATCGCGGGAGTCCGCCTCGCACAGGTGCCCGACGGGGTCGAGCAGCTCGCCGAGCAGTTCGCCGAGCAGGACCGGCCCGCGGTCACCGCAGTGGTGTCCGCGCTGCTGGAGATGGTGGTCGAGACGCGCGAGGAGCGGGTCGTGCTGGCCGGCGCCTCGAACCTGGCGCGCTTCGGGCAGGACTTCCCCTACACGATCCGCCCCGTGCTCGAGGCGCTCGAGGAGCAGGTCGTGCTCCTGCGCCTCGTCGGGGAGGCGACCAGCCCCACGGCGCTCACCGTGCGGATCGGGTCGGAGAACCCGGAGGGGCTCACGACGACCGCGGTCGTCAGCACGAGCTACGGCCGGGGCGACCAGGCCCTCGGCGGCATCGGCGTCCTCGGCCCGATGCGCATGGACTATCCCTCGACGATGGGCGCGGTCCGCGCCGTCGCGCGCTATGTCAGCCAGATACTCGCGGAGTCGTGACGGTGCCTTTCTCAGAGCCGGCAACGGACTACTACACCCTGCTGGGCGTCTCGCGGGACGCCTCGGCCGACGACATCAAGCGGGCATACCGCAGGCTCGCCCGTGAGCTGCACCCGGACGTCAACCCCGACCCGGACACGCAGGAGCGGTTCAAGGAGGTCACGCGCGCCTACGAGGTGCTCTCCGACCCCGCCAAGCGCGAGCGCTACGACCTCGGCGGCGACCCGAGCATGCCCGGCGGCGCCGGCTTCGGGGCCGGGTTCGGCTTCAGCGACATCATGGACGCGTTCTTCAACGCGGCGGCCGGGGGGCCGGGCGGGCGCGGGCCGCGCACCCGCCAGCGGCGCGGCCAGGACGCGCTGATCCGGCTCGAGCTCGACCTGCAGGAGACGGCCTTCGGCGCCACCCGCGAGCTCCAGATCGACACCGCGGTCGCCTGCCCCACCTGCCACGGCGAGGGCACCGCAGAGGGCACCAGCCTCGAGGTGTGCCCGATCTGCAAGGGCCGTGGCGAGACCCAGCACGTGACCCGCTCGTTCCTCGGCCAGGTCATGACCACCCGGCCCTGCGTCAACTGCCAGGCCACCGGCAGCGTGATCCCGCACCCCTGCCCCGAGTGCGACGGCGACGGCCGGGTCCGCACCCGGCGCTCGCTCACCATCAAGATCCCCGCCGGCGTCGACAGCGGCACCCGCATCCAGCTGACCGGCGAGGGGGAGGTCGGCCCGGGCGCCGGCCCCGCCGGCGACCTCTACGTGGAGATCGTCGAGCGCCCGCACGCGCTGTTCACCCGGCACGGCGACGACCTGCACTGCACGGTCACGCTGCCGATGACCGCGGCCGCGCTCGGCACGCGGGTGGACCTCGAGACGCTCGACGGCTCGGAGTCGATCGACATCCGCCCCGGCACGCAGCCCGGGCAGGTCATCCCGCTGCACGAGCGCGGCGTCCAGCACCTGCGCGGGTCCGGCCGCGGTGACCTGCTCATCCACGTCGACGTGCAGGTGCCGACCAAGCTCGACGACCACCAGGCCGAGCTGCTCCGTCAGTTCGCGAAGAGCCGCGGTGAGGACCGGCCCGTCGGCCAGTTCGGCCCCGGCCAGCAGGGCTTCTTCGCCCGGCTGCGCGACGCGTTCAACGGGCGGTGACCGCTCCGGTCTTCGTCGTGCCCGGCGAGCGGCTCGCCGCGCGGCCCGGGCCGGTCCTCGTCGACGGGCCGGAGGGGCGGCACGCCGCGACCGTACGCCGCCTCAGGGTGGGCGAGCCGGTCGAGCTCGTCGACGGCTCGGGCACGCGGGGTCGCGGCGTCGTCGCGGCGACGGGCAAGGACTCGATCCACGTCGACCTGCACGATCTCGCGGTCGACCCCGACCCCGCCCCGAGGCTGGTCGTCGTCCAGGCGCTGCCGAAGGGCGAGCGGGCCGAGCTCGCCGTCGAGGCGCTCAGCGAGGTCGGCGCCGACATCGTGATCCCCTGGCAGGCCGCGCGCTGCGTGGTGCAGTGGCGCGGGGACCGGGCGGCCAAGTCCCTGGCCCGCTGGCGGGCCACCGCTCGCGAGGCCGGCAAGCAGGCCCGGCGCGCGCGCTTCGCCGAGGTGACCGAGCCGGCCTCGACCACGGACGTGGCGCGGCTGCTCGCCGGCGCCGCACTCGGCGCGGTGCTGCACGAGGAGGCATCCGCGCCGCTCGCCGACGTCCAGGTGCCGCCGGCCGGGGACGTCGTCCTCGTCGTGGGCCCGGAGGGCGGGGTCGCTCCGGAGGAGATCGCCGCGTTCGGGGCAGCGGGGGCCGGGGCGTACCGGCTCGGGCCGAGCGTGCTGCGCACGTCCACCGCCGGGGCGGTGGCGTCCGCCGTGGTGCTCAGCCGCACCGCCCGCTGGAGCTGACGCGCGCCCCCCCGCGCCGCCGCTACCGGACGACGACCTCCTTGGTGTCCTCGCCGAGCACGCCCTCGCCCTCGAGCCCGCTCTCGTCCGGGGCGAAGGCCCGCAGCTCGTAGCGGCCCGCCGGCAGCTCCACCGTCGCGCTCCACGTGCCCCGGCCCGGCCCGGCCTCCGTCGCGGTCGCGAACCCGCTCTCGACCACCTCGCCGCCCTGGCGGGCCTCCCAGCCGACCGTCGCCTCGAACACCGAGGCCACGCCCTCGAGGCGCACCTGCCCGGAGACGGTCGCCCCCTGCTCGGGCGACGTGAGCCAGACCAGCCCGGCGACGTCGCTCTCCTCCCCGCGTGTCGCGCCTGCGGCGACCTCCTGCCCGTCGACCACGACGGTGACGGCCAGCGCCGCGTCCTGCTCGACAGCGGTGACGGTGTAGACGACCTGTTGCACGGCGACGTCGATCGGGTCGCCGTCCTCCTCGGCGGCCGGCTCCCGGCCCGCCGCGTCGAAGGTGACCGTGGCCGTGCCGCCCGAGCGCTCGTACGACGCGACGGCCATGCCGGCCCAGAGGGAGCGGTAGTCGGGGTCGGCGGGCTCCCCGGCCATCTCCTGCAGCGCGGCCCGCACCAGGGCGCCGTCACCGCTGGACGCCCGCACCCGGTGGAACTCCCGGTAGAGCCGCGGCGTGTCGCCGTCGTCCTTGACGAAGTAGACGGGGACCGCGCCGTCGCTCGGCGCGGGCGTCGACTCCTCCGGGGTCGGCGCCGGGGACGCCGGGGCCGGCGGGAGGGCCGGCTGCGTGGTCACCTCGACCGGGCCGGTCGCGTTGATCGGGTCGGCCGCGGGCTCGTTGCGGTCGTCGCCGTCGTTCCCGGCCAGCGTCCCGATCCCGATCCCCACGGCGCCGGCGGCGAGCACGGCGACGACCGCCGTCGAGACCGCCGCCGCCGGGGAGCGCCACCACGGCCGTCCCGTGCGCTCCCGGATCCGCTCCAGCCCGTTGCCGCTCGGCTCCACCATGGTCGCTTCCCTTTCCAGTGCTCGACGCAGCCGTGCCACGTCGTCCGGCCGGGCGGCCGCGTGCTCGTCGTCGTGCCGGCGTGTGCTCACGGCGCCTCCCCGAGGGCCGCCCGGATGGCGGCCATCGCCCGCGAGGTGTGGCTCTTGACCGCGCCCCGGCTGATCCCCATCGCCTCCGCCACCCCGGCCTCGGGCAGGTCGAGCCAGTAGCGCAGGACGACCGCCTCCCGCTGCCGGGCCGGCAGCCGGCGGACCGCCGCCACGACCCGGGACGCCTCGGCGGCGGCCAGGACGGCGTCCTCCGCGCTGGGCAGCGGCGCCGGAGGAGGCTGCGCCTCGGCGTGCCGCCGGGCGACCGAGCGCCGGCGCAGCGCGGACCTGCTGCGGTTGACGACGGTGGTCCGCAGGTACGCCAGCGCGCGGTCCGGGTCGCGCATGCGACGCCAGCGCCCGTGCAGCGCGACGAACGCGTCCTGCACGACCTCCTCGGCCACCGCCACGTCGTCGAGCAGCAGGGCGCCGAGCCGGACCAGGGAGCGGTAGTGCGCGGTGTAGAGCGCGGTGACCGCCTCGTCCGGGGACCAGGCCGAGGGCTCGTCGAGCGGCGGGCGCGGGCCCGTCGCGGCCGAGCCGTCCGCGCCTGCGCGCTGCACGTTCCTCCCGCTGGTCGTCGGAGCGCCCGGCCGGGGAGCCCACGGGCGCGCGGGCGGCGGGGCCAGGGCGGTGGTCACGCCGTTGGACGCGGAGCCCCCGCGATCGGTTTACCGCGCCCCGCCGACAGCCGGCCGGCCGCGATCCGGGCACGGGGCCCGGCACCGCCCCACTCTTGCAGCCCACGCCGGCGCCCGCCGCACGCCGTGCCGGGGCAGCGGTCGAGGAGTTGCCGGCGAGGAGGTGCTGTCGAGGGCACGCGGTGAGGGTGTGCGGACGGCGGCCCTAGCATCGGGCCATGGCAGCGTCCCCCGGCTCCCCACCCGAGCCCCCCAGCCCCTCCCCGGACTGCCTCTTCTGCCGGCTGGTGGCCGGCGAGATCCCTGCCGAGCGGGTCTACGAGGACGCGGACGTGCTCGCGTTCCGCGACGTGAGCCCGCAGGCCCCGACCCACGTGCTGGTCATCCCGCGGGTGCACGTGGCCGACGTCGGGGAGCTGGCCGGGCAGGCCCCGGAGCTCGTCGCGGCCGTCCTGCGCGGGGTGCGCGAGGTGGCTGCCCGGGAGGGGGCCGCGTCGTACCGCCTGGTGTTCAACACCGGCCCGGACGCCGGGCAGAGCGTGCCCCACGTGCACGGGCACGTCCTCGCCGGCCGCCGGCTCACCTGGCCGCCCGGCTGAGCGCGCCCTTCGCCTGGGCTGTGGACGGGGCGCGCTGTCGGCAGAAGGGTGCCCGGGGTGTGTTTCCGAGCCGCCGCAGCGGTCATCTGCTGGGTAGCATCGAGGCAGCGAGCCTCGACCACCCATGGCCGACGCAGGAGATCAGGAGCAGGCCGCACCGGCGAACTTATGGCTGAGACCACTTCCACCCCGGCCGCGGGTTCCGCGGGCCAGGGCAAGGACACCCCGCGGGCCGTCACGAAGATCGTCGTGCCGGCCAGTCAGCCGATGGTCGCCCTCCTCGGGCCGGCGGACGAGCTGCTGCGCGTCGTGGAGCGTGCCTTCCCGGCCGTGGACATCATGGTCCGCGGCAACGAGATCACCCTCAGCGGCGACCCCGCCGAAGCCGCGCTCGTCGAGCGCCTGCTGACCGAGCTCGTCACGGTGCTGCGCACCGGGCAGGGGCTCTCGGCGGACGCCATCGAGCGGAGCGTGCGGATGCTGCGTGACGAGACCGAGGAGCGCCCGGCCGACGTCCTGACGCTGTCGATCCTGTCCAACCGCGGCAAGACGATCCGGCCCAAGACGCTCAACCAGAAGCGCTACGTCGACGCGATCGACCGCCACACCGTCGTCTTCGGCATCGGTCCTGCGGGCACGGGCAAGACGTACCTCGCCGTGGCCAAGGCCGTGCAGGCGCTGCAGGCCAAGCAGGTCTCCCGGATCATCCTGACCCGTCCCGCGGTCGAGGCCGGCGAGCGGCTGGGCTTCCTGCCCGGCACGCTCAGCGAGAAGATCGACCCGTACCTGCGCCCGCTGTACGACGCGCTCCACGACATGCTCGACCCGACGACGATCCCCCGGCTCATGACCGAGGGGACGATCGAGGTCGCACCGCTGGCCTACATGCGCGGCCGGACGCTCAACGACGCCTTCATCATCCTCGACGAGGCGCAGAACACCTCCGCCGAGCAGATGAAGATGTTCCTGACCCGGCTCGGGTTCGGCTCGCGCATGGTCGTCACCGGGGACGTGACCCAGGTCGACCTGCCCGGCGGCACCGAGAGCGGCCTCCGGCAGGTCCAGGGCATCCTCGACGGCGTCGAGGACGTCGCCTTCTGCCAGCTGTCCCGGCAGGACGTCGTCCGGCACCGGCTGGTCAGCGAGATCGTGGCGGCGTACGACCGCTTCGACACCTCCCGCGGCCCCCAGGCGGACCGGCCCGCCGGGGGCCCCCGTCGCGGTCGTCATGCCTGACGGGACGGGCCATCCAGGGCCGGGCGACATCCCGCAGCCCGACATCTCGCCGACGGACATCGACCCCGACGACCCGGACGACATCGAGAACGAGGACGCTGAGCCGAGCATGGCCATCGACGTCAACAACGAGTCCGGCGTCCCGGCCGACGAGGAGGCCCTCGTCGCGCTGGCCCGCACGGTGCTCGACGCCATGGGCATCCATCCGCTCGCCGAGCTGTCGATCCTGCTCGTCGACGTGGACACCATGGAGCGGCTGCACGTCCAGTGGATGGACGAGCCCGGCCCGACCGACGTGCTGTCGTTCCCGATGGACGAGCTGCGGCCGACCCGCGACGACGAGGAGCCCGAGCCCGGGCTGCTCGGTGACGTCGTGCTCTGCCCGATGGTGGCCGAGAAGCAGGCGAAGCAGGCCGGCCACTCCACCGAGGACGAGCTGCACCTGCTGCTGACCCACGGCATCCTGCACCTGCTCGGCTACGACCACGCCGAGCCGGACGAGGAGCGGGAGATGTTCGGGCTGCAGCGCCAGCTCCTGGGGGCGTGGCAGGAGCAGCGCCGGCACACGGGGGGTCGGCTGTGACGTCCGGCGAGCTCTGGCTGCTCGTCCTGGCGGTCGGCCTGATCGTGGTGGCCTCGGTCATCGCGATGGCCGAGTCCGCGCTGTCCCGGGTCAGCCGCGTACGTGTCGAGGAGCTCGTGCGCGAGGGCCGCCGCGGAGCCGCGTCGCTGCAGGCCGTCGAGGCCGACGCTGCGCGCTACCTCAACGTGCTGACCTTCCTGCGGGCCGCGGCCGAGGTGCTCTCCGCGGTGCTCGTCACCTACGTCTGCGTCTCGGCCCTGGACACGACGGTGCGGGCGCTGGCGCTCGCCGGCGGCGTGATGCTCGTCGTGTCGTACGTCGTGGTCGGGGTCTCGCCGCGCACCCTCGGCCGCCAGCACGCCGACCGCGTCGCGCTGCTGTCGGCCGCGCCCACCCGGGCCGTGGCGCGCGTGCTGTCGCCGCTGACCTCGGCGCTGATCCTGCTGGGCAATGCGATCACCCCGGGCAAGGGCTTCGCCGACGGGCCGTTCGCTTCCGAGGCCGAGCTGCGCGACCTGGTCGACCTGGCCCAGGAGAACTCGCTCATCGAGGCCGACGAGCGCCAGATGATCCACTCGGTCTTCGAGCTCGGGGACACGATCGTGCGCGAGATCATGGTCCCACGCACCGACATGGTCTACATCGAGCGTGGCAAGACCCTGCGCCAGGCGCTGTCGCTGGCCCTGCGCAGCGGGTTCTCCCGCATCCCGGTCATCGAGGACGGCCTGGACGACGTGGTCGGCGTGGTCTACCTCAAGGACCTGGCCAAGCGCACGCACGACTACCACCGCGGCGAGTCCACCGAGCGCGTCGAGTCGGTCATGCGCCCGGCCGCGTTCGTGCCGGAGAGCAAGCCGGTCGACTCGCTGCTGCGCGAGATGCAGGCCGAGCGCAACCACATCGCGGTCGTCATCGACGAGTACGGCGGCACGGCCGGCCTGGTGACGATCGAGGACATCCTCGAGGAGATCGTCGGCGACATCAGCGACGAGTACGACCGGGGCCGCCCCGAGGTCGAGCACCTCGCCGACGGCCGGCTCCGGGTGAGCGCACGGCTGCACCTCGCCGAGCTCGGTGAGCTGGTGGGCAAGGACCTCGAGGACGAGGACGTGGACACCGTCGGCGGGCTGCTGGCCAAGCTGCTCGGCCGTGTGCCCATCCCCGGCGCCCAGGCCGAGATCGAGGGGATCACGCTGTCGGCCGAGGGGCTGGCGGGCCGACGCAACCGCGTCGCCACCGTGCTCGTCGTGCCCGACGCCGGGCCCGCCGACCGCGACGGCGCCGCGACGGCCGACGCCGCAGCAGCCGGCTCGGGCAGCGGCCGGCCTGTAACCCCGGCCGAGGCCGCTGCCGCAGGGAACGGCGTGGCGGACGCCCGGCCCGGCGCGGCACACTCCAGTCCCGATCTCCGCAACGACCAGGAGCAGGTGCAGGCATGAGCTCGGAGCCGACGGCAGGTGCGGCGCGGTCGGCGGGCGCCGACGGCGCGTTGCACCCGGAGGACGCCAAGCTGGTGACGCTGGCGCGCTCGGCGCGTGCGCGGCTGTCCGCCCTCGAGGGCGCGGCGGTCCGGGACGGGGACGGCCGCACCTACATGGCGACCACGGTCGACCTGCCGTCGCTCGCCCTCAGCGCGCTGCAGGCCGCGGTCGCGCAGGCGTACGCCAGCGGTGCCCGTGCCCTGGAGGCCGCCGTCGTGGTGACCGACGCGGACGTGCCGGCCGACGACGACCTGGCCGCCGTCCGCGACCTCGGCGGCGTCGGCACGCCGGTGCTCGTGGCGGGCCCGGACGGGGTCGTGCGCAGCACGCGGCAGGCCGGCGGGGGCGCGTGACCAGCGGCGCGCACCCGGGCGACGACGCACCCGCCCTCGACCCGGCCAGGGTGACGGAGGCGGACGGCTCGGACGCCGCCGACCCGGGCGCTCCGCTGCTCAGCGCGCGCGAGGAGGGCGACGAGGCCACCGCGGCCGACGTCGAGGAGCTCGCCGAAGGCGGGCTCGCGGACGATGACGACGACTCCGAGGACGACGACGTCGATGACGACGACGTCGATGGCGACGACGTCGATGACGACGACGTCGATGACGAGGACGTCGATGACGAGGACGAGGCGGCGTACCCCGCCTCCGCGCTCGCCACGGTCCCGGCCTCGATGCTCGTCTCGGACTCGCACCGTTCCGGCTTCGCCTGCTTCGTCGGCCGCCCCAACGCGGGCAAGTCGACGCTGACCAACGCCCTCGTCGGCGAGAAGGTGGCCATCACCTCCAGCCGGCCCCAGACCACCCGGCACGCGATCCGCGGGATCGTGCACCGTCCCGACGCCCAGCTCGTGCTCGTGGACACCCCCGGGCTGCACCGGCCGCGGACGCTGCTGGGTGAGCGGCTCAACGACGTGGTGATGACGACGCTGGCCGAGGTCGACGTCGTCGGCTTCTGCCTGCCCGCCGACGAGCGCGTCGGGCCCGGGGACCGATGGATCGCGGCCGAGCTGGCCAAGATCCGCAACACGCCCAAGGTCGCCGTCATCACCAAGACCGACAAGGCGTCCAAGGAGCGCGTCGCCGAGCAGCTGCTGGCCGTCACCCGGCTCGGGCAGGAGACCGGCAGCGAGTGGGCGGAGGTGGTGCCGGTCTCCGCGGTCGCCCAGGACCAGGTCGGGCTGCTGGCGGACCTGCTCATCGGCCTGCTCCCGCAGGGCCCGCCGTTCTACCCGCAGGGCGAGCTGACCGACGAGCCGGAGCAGGTCATGGTCGCCGAGCTGGTCCGTGAGGCGGCGCTCGAGGGCGTGCGCGACGAGCTGCCGCACTCGATCGCCGTGGTGGTGGAGGAGATGTCCTACCGGGAGGGGCGTTCCGAGGACCGGCCACTGCTGGACGTCATGGCGACGCTCTACGTCGAGCGTCCGAGCCAGAAGGCGATCGTGATCGGTACCCGGGGCTCGCGGCTGCGCGACGTGGGGGCGGCGGCGCGGTCGCAGATCGAGGCGCTGTTCGGCACGCCGGTCTACCTCGACGTCCGGGTCAAGGTCGCGAAGGACTGGCAGCGCGACCCGCGCCAGCTCGCCCGGCTCGGTTTCTGACCTTCCGCGCCGCCGGAAGCGCCCTTTTTCGCAACCTTCGCGCGGCGCTGTCCACAGTTCCCCAGCCGGGTCTGAAACACTGCGGCCCGGAGCGGCGTCCCCTCGCGCCGCCTCCTCCGATCTCGGTCAGGAGCGCTGCATGCCCCGTTCTCGTCCCATCGCGCTCGCGGCCGCCTCCACCGCCGTCGGCCTGCTCGCGGCGGCGCTGGCCGCGCCCGCCGCCACGGCCACCCCGCGCTCGGCCGGCACGGCCCCCTCCGTGGCGGCCGATGCCACGGGCGACAGCGTCTTCGTCTGGTACGACGCCGACGCCACCGCTGTGGACCGCGCCGTCGCCCGGGCCTCGGTGGCGGCCGGGGCGGGTGCCGCCTCGACGGGCCGCGGCCTCACCTCCGAGGTCGTCGAGGTGCCGGAGGGACGCTCCGCGTCGGAGGTCGCCGCGGCCCTCCGGGCGCAGCCGGGGGTCCGCTTCGCCGTCCCGGACCTCGCGGTCCGCCGTGACGCAGCGCCGGACTACCTCGGCACGGGCCGGCTGTGGGGCCTGCGCAACGACGGCCAGCGGGCGCCGGGCGTGGAGGGGCGCGGTTCGGTGGCGGGGACGTTCAACGTCGACGTCGACGCGCCCGAGGCCTGGTCGGTCACGCAGGGGGCGCGGTCCACCGTCGTCGCGGTCATCGACACCGGCATCGACATCAACCACCCGGACCTCGCCCAGAGCATCTGGGTGAACCCGCGCCCGGCGACCTCCGGCGCCTACGCCGGCGACGTCAACGGCTGGGACTTCTGCCACGACGACGCCTCGGTCTACGACTCGGACGAGTACTACGAGTCCGGCAACGGCCGGGAGCTCAACGACCTGCACGGCACGCACGTGGCCGGCACCATCGCGGCCGCGAACGACAACGCCGGCGCCGTCGGTGTCGCGCCCGGCGTGACGGTGATGCCGCTCAAGGCGATCGGCACCAAGGTCAACGGCGACGCGTGCGGGTCGAACGAGATCCTCGAGGCGCTGATGTACGCCGCGCGGCATGGCGCGAAGGTCGTGAACGCCAGCTGGGAGATCGAGGCGACGTCCACCCGGGACCGGGCCGAGCTCGACTCGATCATGACCGCGCTCGGCCGCGAGTACGGCATGGTCATCGTGGCCGCGGCCGGCAACGGGGTGGTGGACGAGGACGGCAACCTCGAGCAGGTCGACATCGACGCCGCGCTGCGTGCGCAGGCCGCCGGCGACCGTGACGTCCCGGTGCCCTACCCCGCTGCGTCCCGCGCGGGCAACGTCGTGACCGTCGCCGCGGTGAACAATCAGGGCCGCCTCGCCGGCTTCTCCAACTACGGCCGGCGCAGCGTCGACATCGGCGCTCCCGGCGTCGCGGTGTGGAGCACGGCCCCGGGCGTGCTGAGTGGCGGCAACTACGACCAGGCCTACCTGTACGAGGACGGCACCTCGATGGCCGCGCCGCACGTGTCGGGCGAGGCCGCGCTGGTGCTGAGCCAGGGCAACCTCCCGGCCGCGACCGTTGTGCAGCGCATCCTCGCGGCGCGCAAGCCCGTCGCGGGCCTCACCGGCCGGGTCGCCACGGGCGGCATGGCCAGCGCCTACCGCGCGCTGCAGCCGTGGAGCGCGCTTCTCACCTCCGGCCCCGGGACCCTGCGTGCCGGGCGCACGGCCGTCGTCACCGCACGGCTGCTGGACGGCGTCTCCTGGTCGCCGCGTGCGGCCCGCCGGGTGACTCCGTGCAGCCGCCCGGTGGGGACGACGCGCTGGGCCTGCGGCACGACGGTGGTGACCGACGCGCGGGGCGTGGCGCAGCTGCGGACCACCCTCCGGGTCACGACCGAGTTCCAGTGGCGGTTCACCGGCGCCACCGGCGCTCCCTCGGCACGCAGCGCCGTCCTGCGCGTACGCGTGACCCGGTAGCGGCCTTGCCGCCGGTGGGCGGGTGGCAGGAGGGGCGGCCGGTGGCCTACCGTAGGGGCATGGCGCGCATTCTCCTTCCGGGAGACCTCCTCCTTAGCCGCCGCGACGAGGCCCTCTGACAGGCCGGCCCCTCGTCGCGGAGCTGCGCATGCCCGGCCGCCCGTAGCGGAGCGAGACGAGGGACCCGTGAGGAATCAACAGCAGCCGTCGCCCATGCCGTACTCCCGGTATTCGGCCTATTCGAGCTTCCAGCCGATCGACCTGACTGACCGCACCTGGCCGTCGAGGACGATCACCCGCGCGCCGCAGTGGTGCTCGGTGGACCTGCGTGACGGCAACCAGGCGCTGATCGACCCGATGAGCCCGGCGCGCAAGCGCAAGATGTTCGAGCTGCTCGTGGCCATGGGCTACAAGGAGATCGAGGTCGGCTTCCCGGCCGCCAGCCAGACCGACTTCGACTTCGTCCGCGAGCTGGTCGAGGAGGACCTGATCCCGGACGACGTGGTCATCCAGGTCCTGACGCAGTGCCGCGAGCACCTGATCGAGCGGACGTTCGAGGCGATCCGCGGGGCGTCGCAGGCGGTCGTGCACTTCTACAACTCAACCTCGGCGCTGCAGCGCCGCGTCGTCTTCAACGCCGACCTCGAGGGCATCTGCTCGATCGCGACGACCGGCGCGCAGCTCTGCCGCAAGTACGCCGAGAACCTCACGGGCACGGACGTCTACTTCGAGTACTCCCCGGAGTCCTACACAGGGACCGAGCTGGAGTTCGCGCTCCGGGTGTGCGACGCGGTGAACGACGTTCTGGCCCCGACGCCGGACCGCAAGACCATCATCAACCTGCCGGCCACGGTCGAGATGGCGACGCCGAACGTGTACGCGGACTCGATCGAGTGGATGCACCGCCGCCTGGCCTACCGGGACAGCGTCACCCTCTCGCTGCACCCGCACAACGACCGGGGCACCGGGGTCGCCGCCGCCGAGCTGGGCTACCTGGCCGGCGCCGACCGCATCGAGGGCACGCTGTTCGGCAACGGCGAGCGCACGGGCAACGTCTGCCTGGTAACCCTCGGCATGAACATGTTCTCGCAGGGCGTCGACCCGATGATCGATTTCTCGAACATCGACGAGATCCGCCGGACCGTCGAGTACTGCAACCAGCTGCCGGTGGGGGAGCGCCACCCGTACGGCGGCGACCTCGTCTTCACCGCGTTCAGCGGCTCGCACCAGGACGCGATCAACAAGGGCCTGGCGGCGATGGAGCGCGACGCCGCGGAGGCCGGCGTCCCGGTCGAGCAGTACCGCTGGGAGGTGCCGTACCTCCCGGTGGACCCCAAGGACGTCGGCCGCACGTACGAGGCCGTCATCAGGGTCAACTCGCAGTCCGGCAAGGGCGGCGTCGCGTACATCATGAAGTCCGAGCACTCGCTCGACCTGCCGCGCCGGCTGCAGATGGAGTTCAGCCAGGTCGTGCAGCGGCACACCGACGCCGAGGGCGGCGAGGTCGCCCCCGCGCAGATCTGGGAGATCTTCCAGGACGAGTACCTCCCCAACCCGGCGGCGCCCTGGGGCCGGCTCGCGCTGCTCGGGCATCACACCTCGGCGGCGGAGGGCGAGCGGGACTCGCTGACGGCGAGCGTGCGGCTCGACGGCAACGAGATTGAGCTGCAGGGCACGGGCAACGGCCCCATCGCCGCGTTCACGCAGGCACTGTCGGGCGTCGGGATCGACATCCGGGTGCTCGACTACGCCGAGCACGCCCTGTCGGCCGGCGGTGACGCCCGGGCCGCCGCGTACCTCGAGTGCGCCGTGGGGGACCGGGTGCTGTGGGGTGTCGGGATCGACGCGAACATCGTGACCGCCTCGCTGCGCGCGCTCGTCTCGGCGGTGAACCGGGCCACCACGCCGCGCTGACCTCGCCCACTGCGCGCACCCTCGCCTACTCCGCGCTGACCTCGCCCACTGCGGGCGGGCCTGCCCCGATCCGAGGAAGGCGCCCCGCTGCCGGCTCCACCGGGAGAGGGGCGCCTTCTCGCACGTCTGCGGGCCGGCGAGCGGGGCTGGGGCGGGCGGATCTTGCGAGCGGCCGTCGGCACGGCGACGTCCGGGCCGCGTCGGTCGCGTGGCAGCATGGTGCGTGTGGGCCTCTACCGGGACGAGGGTGTCGTGCTGCGCACCCAGAAGCTCGGCGAGGCCGACAGGATCGTCACGATCCTGACCCGTGAGACGGGGCGCATCCGGGCGGTCGCCAAGGGCGTGCGCCGGACGTCGTCGAAGTTCGGCGCCCGGCTCGAGCCCTTCATGCACGTCGACCTGCAGCTGCACACCGGCCGCTCGCTCGACATCGTCACGCAGGTCGAGACGCTCACCCCGTACGCCGCGGTGCTCGGCAGCGACTACGCGCGCTACACCGCCGGGACCGCGATGCTCGAGGCCGTCGAGCGGCTGACCGACGCCGAGCGCGAGCCGGCGGTGCAGCAGTACCTCCTGCTGCTCGGTGCGCTGCGCTCGCTCGCGTCCGGCGAGCACGACCCGGGGCTGATCCTCGACGCCTTCCTGGTCCGGTCGCTCGCCGTGGCGGGCTACGCGCCCAGCTTCGACGCGTGCACCGGGTGCGGGCTCGCGGGCCCGCACGGGGCCTTCGCGGTGGCGGCCGGCGGCTCCGTGTGCCCGGACTGCCGGCCCGCGGGCTCGGCGGCGCCGGCCCCGGCGACCCTCGCGCTGCTCGGCGCGCTGCTCACGGGGGACTGGGCGAGCGCGGACGGCA
This sequence comes from Motilibacter aurantiacus, assembly GCF_011250645.1. Lineage (NCBI taxonomy): Bacteria > Bacillati > Actinomycetota > Actinomycetes > Motilibacterales > Motilibacteraceae > Motilibacter > Motilibacter aurantiacus. Next base: position 185,422 of record NZ_JAANNO010000003.1, on the reverse strand, counting down.
GTGACGGCCGCGCCCGACGCGAAGGGCACGGACTGGTGGCGGCGTACCTCAACTGGCATCTGGAGCGCGGGCTGCGCTCGCTGCGGCTCGTGGAGCGGGTGTGAGCCCGCGGGCGTCCCGGCGCGCGGCGGCCCGACGCGTCCCCGAGCCCCCGCCGCCGCACCCGTCGGGCGCTCGGCCGCCGAGCATCCCGGCCGAGCTGGTGCCCGCGCACGTCGCGGTGGTCATGGACGGCAACGGCCGGTGGGCCAAGCAGCGTGGCCTGCCGCGTACCAAGGGCCACGAGGTGGGCGAGGCCAGCCTCTTCGACGTCGTCTGCGGCGCGATCGAGATCGGCGTGAAGAACATCTCCGCCTACGCGTTCTCCACGGAGAACTGGCGGCGCTCGCCCGACGAGGTCAAGTTCCTCATGAGCTACAGCCGCGACGTGCTGCGCGCGCGCCGCGACGAGATGGACGCCATGGGCGTGCGCGTCCGCTGGGCGGGCCGCCGGCCGCGGCTCTGGAAGAGCGTCATCTCCGAGCTCGAGGTCGCGCAGGAGCAGACCCGGGACAACGACCTCCTGACGCTCACCATGTGCGTCAACTACGGCGGTCGCGCCGAGATCGGGGACGCCGCGCGCGCGCTTGCCGAGGACGTGGCGGCCGGCCGGCTCGACCCGCGCAAGGTGGACGAGAAGCTCTTCGCGCGCTATCTCTACGACCCCGAGATGCCCGACGTCGACCTGTTCGTGCGCTCCAGCGGCGAGCAGCGGACGTCGAACTTCCTGCTCTGGCAGTCGGCGTACGCCGAGATGGTCTTCCTCGACACGCTGTGGCCGGACTTCGACCGGCGTCACCTGTGGCAGGCGATCGAGGAGTACGCCCGGCGTGACCGCCGCTACGGCGGAGCCCAGCCGAACGTGCTGCCCGACGCCGGTCCCGGTGCGCGCCTGCCCGCGAAGAGCGTGCCCGACGAGCCCGTGCCCGACGGTGCCCCTGCCTGACCGCGCGCCCGACGTGGCGGCTCGCGCCCGGGCCGCGACGTGACGTCGCACCACACGGGTCACGGGCACACCCATGCCCGGGCCGGGGGCCGTCGCCGGCGTGAGCCGGCCGACCCGGGGCAGGCTTGGCTCGTCCGGGCCGTCCTCGCGGCCGCCGTCGTGCTGGCGACGCTCGCGACCGTCGTCGGCCTCGTGCTGCTGTGGCCGCGCGGGGAGCGGCCGACGGCGCCGGAGGCGCTGGGGCGGGCCGATGGGCTGCAGCTCGTGGACGGCACCGTGGCCTCCGTCCAGCCCTACGACTGCACCAGCAACGCCGAGTCCGGCACCGAGCCACCCCGGGTCACCTGCGCCTACGCGATGGTGGCGCTGCCCGGACGGGACGGGGTGGAGGTCGACCTCGCCCCCGACGTCGTGCAGTCCGGGGTCTCGCCCGGGGACCGCGTACGCCTCGCCCACGTTCCCGCGGCCGGCGACGCGCCGGAGTCCTGGCTCTTCCTCGACTTCGTGCGGGACCTGCCGCTGGCGCTGCTCGCGGTCTCGTTCGCCCTGCTGGTCGTCCTCGTCGCACGGCTGCGCGGGCTCGCCGCCCTGGCCGGGCTGGTGGTGACGGGCTTTGCGGTCCTCGAGTTCATGCTTCCGGCGTTGCTCGTCGGGCGCGACCCGTTGCTGGTCGGCGTCGTGGGCAGCTCGGCGATCCTGCTGGTGGTGCTCTACCTCGCGCACGGGATCTCGGTCCGCACGACGACGGCGCTGCTCGGGACCCTGTTCGGGGTGGCGCTGACCGCGCTGCTGGCGACGTGGGCGGGAGCGGCGGCGCACCTGTCCGGCGTCGGGTCCGAGGACGCCTCGCTGGTCTCGCTCGCCGGCCAGATCGACCTGTCCGGGCTGCTCGTGTGCGGGGTCGTGCTGGCCGGGCTCGGGGTGCTGAACGACGTGACGATCACCCAGGCGTCGGCCGTGTGGGAGCTGCACGAGCTGCAGCCGGGCCTCTCGAGCCGGCGGCTGTTCGGCTCGGCGATGCGCATCGGGCGCGACCACATCGCCTCGACCGTCTACACCATCGTCTTCGCGTACGCCGGCGCGGCGCTCCCGGTGCTGCTGCTCATCGAGCTGTCGACCGCGCCGCTCAGTCAGGTCGTCGTCAGCGGGGACGTCGCGGCCGAGATCGTGCGGTCCCTCGTCGGTGCCATCGGGCTGGTGCTCGCCGTGCCGCTGACCACCGCTCTCGGCGTGCTGGTCGTACGCCTCACGGCGGGGCGCCCCAGCCGCGCGAGCGGGGCCAGCGCCTGAGCGCGGGGCGGGCCTTCGCGGGGCTCGCCGCCTGAGTGTGCCGGTCTGCCCTTGGCCGGGCATGCCGGCCTGAGTGCGGGTCAGGCCGTCGCCGGCGCAGGCCGGGTGAGTGCGGTCAGCCCTTCGCGGCGCAGGGCGGGTGAGCGCGAGTCAGGCCTTCGCGGCGCAGGCGGGGCAGGTGCCGAAGATCTCCACCGTGTGCGCGATGTCGACGAAGCCGTTCTTGGCCGCGATCGAGTCGGCCCACCGCTCGACCGACGGGCCGGCCACCTCGACCGTGCGCCCGCACGAGCGGCAGACCAGGTGGTGGTGGTGACCGGTGCTGCAGCGCCGGTAGACCGCCTCGCCGTCGTCGCGACGCAGCACGTCCACCTCGCCGGCCTCGGCCAGCCCCTGCAGCGTCCGGTAGACGGTGGTCAGCCCGACCGCCTCGCCACGCTCACGGAGCAGGGCATGCAGGTCCTGCGCGCTGCGGAACTCGTCCGTCTCGTCGAGGACGGCGGAGACCGCGCTGCGCTGGCGGGTACTGCGGCGGGGTGCGCCCGTCGAGCTCTCGTTCACTGTCCGTCCTTCCGTTGCGCGCACGTTCAGCATGCCCGACGGCTGCGGCATTCCGGTCACAGCTCGGCTACGCGCAGGGCGATCGCGCCCGCCAGCAGCACGACCATGGCGCAGCGGCCGGCTCGCCCGCCCGCGGTCGCCAGCGGCCAGGACAGGTAGGCCAGCCAGCCGACGAAGAGCAGGACCAGGGCCAGGCACAGGATCCCCAGCAGCGGCGGGGCCGCCAGCCCGACGAGGAGGAGCACGCCGAGGACGGCGGGCACCGCCAGGCGCGGCAGGCGGCCCAGCGCGGCGAGCGGCCCGGCGCTGCGCGCGCTGACGGCCCGGCGCAGCGGGGTGCCCTGCACGGGCGGGGGCGTGCTCGGCCCACGACCGGCGTCGGGCCGGGGCCTCGCGGTGGGCCTGCTGCGCGTGGCGGCCGGGCGACCGGGCGCGGCCGGCCGGCGCTGGGGTGGGCGTCTCTTCGGCATCGGCTGCATCGTGCCGCATCCGGGCCGGGCACCGGGCACGGCTCGCCCGCGATGCGCGACGATGCGCGACGTGCTTGCCGTGACGCGCCACCGCGTACCCGTCGACGAGGGGGCGGCCTTCCTCGCCACCGCCCGCAGTGCCGTGGCCGCGCTGGCCGCGTGCGCCGGGTTCCGCCGCGCCACCCTCGGGCGGGCGACGGACGACGCGGGGCTGTGGGTGCTGACGACCGAGTGGGACTCGGTGGGGGCCTACCGGCGGGCGCTGTCGGCGTACGACGTGAAGGTGCAGGCGGTCCCGGTGCTGTCCACCGCGATCGACGAGCCGACGGCGTACGAGCCGCTCCTGACGGTGGACGGCACGGGGAAGGTCGAGGCCCGCACCCGCCTCGCAGCCGACGCCGGTAGCGTCGGTGTCGGGTCGGCGAGCGCCCCCGAGGTCCCTGTCGACCTGCCGCCCGGGCGCGGCCACGGCACGTTCGGGGAGGGCCCCGCCGGGCGGTAGCCTGTGCCGCCTGCCCGCCGACCGCCAGCCGGATGGAGATATCTCCGTGGCCACCGACGCCAAGATCGACACCATCGTCAGCCTCGCCAAGCGCCGGGGTTTCGTCTACCCCAGCAGCGAGATCTACGGGGGCACCCGGTCGGCCTGGGACTACGGGCCGCTCGGCGTCGAGCTCAAGGAGAACGTCCGCCGCCAGTGGTGGCGCACGATGGTCCAGCAGCGCGAGGACATCGTCGGCATCGACTCCTCCGTCATCCTCGCCCGCGACGTCTGGGTGGCCTCCGGCCACGTCGAGGCGTTCGTCGACCCGCTGACCGAGTGCCAGGCCTGCCACAAGCGGTTCCGGTCCGACCAACTGGAGGAGGCGTACGAGGCCAAGCACGGCAAGCTGCCGGAGAAGGGCCTCGCCGACGTCAACTGCCCCAACTGCGGCACGAAGGGCTCCTTCACCGAGCCCCGCATGTTCAACGGCCTGCTCAAGACGTACCTCGGCCCGGTGGAGGACGAGGAGGGCCTGCACTACCTGCGGCCCGAGACCGCGCAGGGCATCTTCGTCAACTTCATGAACGTCATGCAGTCCGCGCGCCGCAAGCCGCCCTTCGGCATCGCGCAGACCGGCAAGTCGTTCCGCAACGAGATCACGCCGGGCAACTTCATCTTCCGCACGCGCGAGTTCGAGCAGATGGAGATGGAGTTCTTCGTCGAGCCCGGCACCGACGAGCAGTGGCACGAGTACTGGCTCGAGCAGCGGTGGAACTGGTACCTCGGCCTCGGCCTCACCGAGTCGAACATGCGGTTCTACGAGCACCCCAAGGAGAAGCTCTCCCACTACTCGAAGCGCACCGTCGACATCGAGTACAAGTTCCGCTTCGGCGGCACCGAGTTCGCCGAGCTCGAGGGAATCGCGAACCGCACCGACTTCGACCTCAAGACGCACGCCGAGCACTCGGGCACGGACCTGTCGTACTTCGACGCCGACAAGGGCGAGCGTTGGGTGCCGTACGTCATCGAGCCGGCCGCCGGCCTCACCCGTGCCACGCTCGCCTTCCTGCTCGACGCGTACGCCGAGGACGAGGCGCCCAACGCGAAGGGCGCGATGGAGAAGCGCACGGTCCTCCGCCTCGACCCGCGCCTCTCGCCGGTCAAGGTCGCCGTGCTGCCGCTCTCGCGCAACGCCGCGCTCTCCCCGAAGGCGCGCGACCTCGCCGCGACCCTGCGCAAGCACTGGAACGTCGAGTTCGACGATGCCGGTGCCATCGGCCGCCGCTACCGCCGCCAGGACGAGATCGGCACGCCGTTCTGCGTCACGGTGGACTTCGACACCCTCGAGGACGACGCCGTGACGGTCCGCGACCGCGACACGATGACCCAGGAGCGCGTGTCGCTGTCGCAGGTCGAGTCGTGGCTCGGCGGTCGGCTGCTGGGCTGCTGACGCCGGCCGCCCCGCCCGTTCGGCTGAATGCCGCATTCTCGCGAACCTCTTGCGTGGATGCGGCATTCTGCCGTTCGTGGGTCGCGTGAATGCGGCATCGACATGAGTCACACCTGCGGCGCGACGGCCTGAGGCGAGCGCCGGATGTCGGGTCGTGGCCGGCCGGCCGCCTGCTCCAGCGCTCCCTGCACCAGCCGGGAGAACGAGCCCGGGCGTCGGCGTACGTCACCCGGCGCGACGGGCACCACGAGCACCCTCGCCGCGGCCAGTCCCGCTTGTCGGCGCTGGGTGCGCTTGTGGGCCTCAGCCGTGAAGTGGAACTCCATCGAGTCGATCTCGAGCGCGACCGCGACGTCGTCGTACCAGCCGTCCACGATGCCGAGGAACTCACCGTCCGCGTCGTAGAGCGGAACGTTCCACTCCGGGGCCCGCACGCCGGCGGCACGCAGCGCAGCCCGTGCGTCGGCCTCGGCGGCCGAACGCACTCCGGCGAGCAGCTCGTCGAGGGCCATCCGGGCCAGCCGTGACCCGCGGCGCTGTGCCGCCGCCAGCTCGACGACGAGGTCGCGAGGCTCGCACCGGAGCCGCTGCACGCTCTCGGCGACGAGAGCTCGCACGTCGTCGAGGCTTCTGGAGCGACGTGCCTCGTCGATGACAGCGCGCGCTACAGGCGCGAGTGGAAGCGTCCCGGTGAGGACGGGTGGGGGCAGGCGCCAGGTCCGACCAGATGCTGCCGACGGGTGGGGCGCCCGTTGTGGGCGAGCACGATGCCGGGCAGGCCCCGCTGCCACGGGCCTCCGGCCCGGCACCTGTAGTTCACGCTCGAGAGCGGCACGCCGATCTCCTTCAGCTCGGACAGTGAGCAGGACCGACTCGTCGCGTGCGATCAACTGGTCCAGGGCCGCGTGGTCAAGCAGGGCACTGCGTCGGGGCATGGCCCAACCCTGGCTGGAGACGTGCTTGCGACCGGACCGTCGCGTCGGAATGTGGACGACGACGCTCGGGCGGTGAAGCTGTGGACGACCGACCGGCGGCGCGGCCGTCGGGAGTTCGCGGGCGAGCGGAGCGTTCCAGACCTGACACGAGAGCCGATGAACGCGGCACCGAGACCACGCGACGTGGGCTGAATGTCGCATCGACGCGAACCCATCGGCACAATGCCGCATTCACGCGAACAGGCGCGGGCGCGGTCAAGGCGAGGGGGACGGGAGGGCGGGTGCGGGCGGGGAAGCGCCCGCCGGCACGCCGCCGTGGCACTTGGCACACTGGACCCATGACCACGTACGCCGCGGAGGCGCCGACGCGCCCGGTCGCCCCGCCGCTGCGGCTGGGGCGCCTGGAGGTCGGGCTGCCGGTGGTGCTGGCGCCGATGGCCGGTATCACGAACGCGCCGTACCGCCAGCTGTGCCGGGAGGCGGCCGGCGGGCGGGGGCTGTTCGTCAGCGAGATGATCACGAGCCGCGGGCTGGTCGAGGGGGACCGCGAGACGCTGCACCTGCTGACGCCGGGGCCGGACGAGGTGCCGCGCAGCGTGCAGTTGTACGGCGTGGACCCGTACTACGTCGGTGAGGCGGTGCGCATCCTGGTCGACGAGCACGGGGTGGACCACGTCGACCTGAACTTCGGCTGCCCCGTCCCGAAGATCACCAAGAAGGGCGGCGGCGCCGCGCTGCCGTGGAAACGCGGGCTGCTGCGCGAGGTCCTCCGGGCCGCGGTCAAGGGCGCGCAGGGGGCGCCGGTGACCCTGAAGACCCGCAAGGGCCTCGACGACCACCTGCTGACCTACCTCGACGCCGGGCGCATCGCGCAGGACGAGGGGTGTGCGGCCATCGCCCTGCACGCCCGAACTGCGATTCAGGGATACTCGGGCACTGCCGACTGGCCCGCGATCGCGACGCTCAAGGAGGCCGTCGACATCCCCGTCCTGGGCAACGGGGACATCTGGGAGGCCTCGGACGCGGTCCGGATGGTCGAGCAGACCGGGTGCGACGGCGTGGTCGTGGGCCGCGGATGCCTCGGGCGCCCCTGGCTCTTCGCCGACCTCGCGGCGGCGTTCGACGGGCGGCCGCACACCAGCCTGCCCCGGCTCGAGGACGTGGCCCGGATGGTCCGCCGCCACGCCGAGCTGCTCACGGCATGGGCGGGGGAGGAGCGCGGCCTCCGCGAGCTGCGCAAGTTCATGGCCTGGAGCTTCAAGGGCTTCGCCGTCGGCTCGACGCTGCGCCAGCAGCTCGGCCTCGTGTCCAGCCTGCGCGAGCTCGACGGCCTCCTCGCTCAGCTCGACGCCGATCAGCCGTTCCCTGAAGCAGAGCTCGGTCGTCCGCGGGGCCGGACGAGCCCGCAGAAGCGGCTCGTGCTGCCGGAGGGGTGGCTCGACGACGCCGGTACCGCATGCGTCGCGCTGGAGGCCGGCGAGGAGCTGGCGGTCTCCGGGGGCTGAGCCTGTCCCCGCTGCGGGGTACGTTCTGCGCCGGCACCGAACGGAGGAGGGACCGACGCATGCGCCTGCTGCGACGCGTCGTCGTGCTCGCCCTCGCGGCCGGCGCGGCCTACCTCGTCGTGACGGCGATCCGGGTCGTCCAGGTCGCGGGCATCGACGACCGCGGCCCGTCCGACGCGATCGTCGTGCTCGGGGCCAGCCAGCGCAACGGCAAGCCGGCGCCGGTGCTGCAGGCGCGGCTCGAGCAGGCCATGGCGCTCTACGCCGAGCGCGCCGCGCCGCGGGTGGTGACCGTGGGCGGCGGCCGGCCCGGTGACCGCTCGACCGAGGCGCGCGCCGGCAAGGAGTGGCTCGTGGAGCACGGCGTCCCGGCCGAGGACGTGATCGCGGTGCCGGTCGGCAGCGACACCTTCGAGAGCCTGGAGGCGGTGAGCGCGCAGCTGCGCGACAAGGGGTGGCGCTCGGTCGTCCTCGTGACGGACCCGTGGCACGAGCTGCGCAGCCGGACGATGGCCCGCGACCTCGGCCTCGACGCGGTCACCTCGCCGACGCGCTCCGGGCCGTCGACCGGCACCCCGCGCTCGGCGCGCTACATCGCGCGGGAGACGCTCGCGTACGCCGCCTACTCCCTGCTCGGCGAGCGCGCGAGCCGGGTGCTCGGCAAGGGGGGCTAGTGGGGGCGGAGGGCTACGACGAGGCCGCCCGGGAGCGTTGGGCGGCCGAGCCGGCGACCCGGCCGGGGCGCTCGCCCTTCGAGCGGGACCGCGCGCGGGTGACGCACGCCAGCGGGCTGCGCCGGCTGGGGGCGAAGACGCAGGTCGTGCTGCCGTGGACCGACGACTTCGTGCGCAACCGGCTGACCCACTCGCTGGAGGTCGCGCAGGTCGGGCGGGAGCTCGGCCGGGCCCTGGGCTGCGCCCCGGACGTGGTGGAGACCGCCTGCCTGGCCCACGACCTCGGGCATCCGCCGTTCGGCCACAACGGTGAGCAGGCCCTGGACGTCGAGGCGGCGGGGATCGGCGGCTTCGAGGGCAACGCCCAGACGCTGCGGCTGCTGACGCGGCTGGAGGCCAAGGCCTTCGATGCGCGTGGCCGGAGCGTCGGGCTCAACCTGACCCGCGCCAGCCTGGACGCCACCACGAAGTACCCCTGGGCGCGTGCGGACGCCGTCGCGCACGGCCGGCCCGGCAAGTACGGGGTCTACGCGGAGGACCTGGCGGTCTTCGACTGGCTGCGCGCGGGCTCGCCGGACGGTCGGCCCTGCCTGGAGGCACAGGTCATGGACTGGGCCGACGACGTCGCGTACTCCGTCCACGACGTCGAGGACGGGGTCCAGGCGGGCCTCATCGACCTGCGCGCGCTGCGGTCGGAGGAGGCCACCGGAGTCGTCGTCACGACCGCCCGGGAGGTGTACGCCCGGGGCAGCGACGAGGAGGAGCTGCGCGCCGCCCTGGCCCGGCTCCTGGCGCTGCCCGAGTGGCCGGTGAGCCACGACGGGGGGCGCCGGGCGCTCGCCGGCCTCAAGCGGCTCACCAGTCGCCTCGTGGGCCGCTTCAGCGCCGCCGCCGAGGACGCGACCCGCGCCGTCGCCGGGACGGGGCCGCTGAGCCGCTACTCGACCGATCTCGTCGTGCCCGCGCCCGCCCGTCACGAGGTCGCGGTGCTCAAGGCCATGGCCTGGTGCTACGTCATGCAGGGCGAGGGCAGGCTCGCGCAGCTGGCCCGCCAGCGCCAGGTCGTGGCCGACCTGGTGGGCCTGCTGGGCGAGGGGGCGCCCGCGGCGCTGCCGCAGCCGTACCGCGAGGACTGGGAGGCGGCCGCCGGCGGGGCGGCCCGGCTGCGGGCCGTCGTCGACGCCGTCGCCTCCCTGACCGACTCGTCCGCGGTGGCGCTGCACGCCGCCCTCACCGTCGGCCGGTGAGGCGAAGATCACGGCGGGCGCCCTGATGCGACGGCATTGTGCGCCCGGCCTGATCGACCGCTAACGTGGCAAGCACATGAACACTGCACGGTGCAACGGTTGCTTCACGATGTCGCAGCGGTGCTCGTCGTCCGGGCGGCACTCCGTCGTCAGGAGGAGCACGTGCTGATCCTCGTCCGTCACGCGCACGCCGGCGACAAGCGGCTCTGGCCGTTCAGCGACCTGGAGCGGCCGCTCAGCGAGCAGGGGCTCGAGCAGGCCATCGGGCTCGAGCAGGTCCTCGGCGGGTTCCCCGTGACGCGCCTGCTCACTAGCCCGGCGCGCCGTTGTCGCCAGTCCCTCGGCCCGCTCGCGGAGCGGCTCGGGCTCATGGTCGAGGAGCGCGAGGAGCTCGCCCGCGACGTGAGCCCCGAGGTGCTCGACGAGTTCCTCGCGCGTCCCGCGGTCCAGGGTGCCGTCTGCTGCACCCACGGGGAGACCCTGTCGGCGCTGCTGCGCCGGTGGCGGCGGCACAAGTCGGTCCTGCTGCCGAAGGAGCCCACCACCACGCCGAAGGGCGCCAGCTGGGTGATCGAGGACGGCGGGGCCGGACGGGCGGCGCACTACCTGCCGCCGCTGCGCGTCCTCGCCGGGAGCCCGGCTCCGCAGCCTGCGTACCAGCTGGAGGAGGAGCCGGCCCCGCGCCAGGCGGCGGTCGGCTAGAGCCCCACCGGCCGGGCTGAGGACGGCGGCGCCACCCCTGGCGCCGGCTACGTACACTCCGCTGGTGGCGGGACGGATCCGGGACGAGGACGTCGCCCTCGTCAAGGAGCGCGTGAACATCGCCGACGTCGTCGGCGAGCACGTGACCCTGCGCCGCGCGGGGGCGGACGCGCTCAAGGGGCTCTGCCCCTTCCACGACGAGAAGACCCCGTCGTTCAACGTCCGGCCCAGCATCGGGACCTATCACTGCTTCGGCTGCAACGCCGGCGGCGACGCGATCGACTTCCTGCGCCAGTTGGAGCAGCTGTCGTTCGCCGAGGCGGTCGAGCGGCTCGCGCCCCGCGCGGGCATCGAGCTGCGCTACGAGGACGGCAGCGGTCCCGACGCGCAGGTGGCCGGGCAGCGGACCCGCCTGCTCGAGGCCCACCGCGCCGCCGCCGAGTTCTACGTCGAGCAGCTGGCCGGTCCGGAGGCGATCGTCGGGCGGCGGTTCCTGGCCGAGCGCGGGTTCGACCGCGCCGCCGCCGAGCACTTCGGGGTCGGGTACGCCCCGGCGGGCGGGGAGGCGCTCCTCCGCCACCTGCGCGGCAGGGGCTTCCGCGAGGACGACCTCGTCGAGGGCGGCCTCGTGGGACGCAGCGGCCGGGGCCCGTACGACCGCTTCCGGGGCCGCCTGATCTGGCCGATCCGGGACTCGGCCGGGGCGGTGATCGGGTTCGGCGCGCGCCGGCTGCACGAGGACGACCGCATCCAGGCCAAGTACCTCAACACGACCGAGACCCCCATCTACAAGAAGTCGCAGGTGCTCTACGGCATCGACCTGGCCCGGAGGGAGATCGCGAAGAGCCTGCAGGCGGTCGTGGTCGAGGGCTACACGGACGTGATGGCCTGCCACCTGTCCGGAGTGGGCACCGCCGTCGCGACGTGCGGCACCGCGTTCGGCGACGCCCACGCGCGCGCCCTGCGCCGCTACCTCATGGACGAGAACGAGTTCCGCGGCGAGGTGGTGTTCACCTTCGACGGGGACGAGGCGGGGCGCAAGGCCGCGCTGAAGGCGTTCGAGGGCGACGAGCGGTTCGTGACCCAGACCTACGTGGCCGTCGAGCCGACCGGGCTGGACCCGTGCGACCTGCGGCTGGAACGCGGGCCGGAGGCGGTGCGCGAGCTCGTCTCGAGCCGGGTGCCGCTCTTCGAGTTCGCGCTGCGGTCGGCGGTCGGCCGCTACGACATGGACACGGCCGAGGGCCGTACCGCCGCCCGCCGGTCCGGCATGTCCATCGTGCAGCGCATCCGGGACACCTCCCTGCGCCAGGAGTACGCGCGCCGGCTCGCCGTGCTCACCTCCCTGCAAGACCCGAACGAGCTGGTCGCGCAGGCTCGAGGCAGCGTCTCGGACGCCCGACGGGCCGCAGCGCGCGAGGCCGCGCCCGGCCCGCGGCCGAGCCGGGCCTTCCTCGTCGCGGAGCGGGAAGCGCTCAAGGCGGCGCTGCAGATGCCGGACGTCGTCGGGGCGACCTTCGACGTGCTGCCGGAGTCGGCGTTCACCGAGCCGCGTCACGTCGCCGTCGCCCGGGCCATCACCGCGGCGGCCGGACGAGTGGCCGACGCCGTCCCCGGGCCCGCCTGGGTCGGGGCCGTGCGCGAGGCGGCCGCCGACGAGGAGGTGCGCGCCGACGTGGTGACGCTGGCCGTGGAGCCGCTGCCGACGCCTCCTGGCACCGAGAAGCGCTACGCGGTGGGGATCCTCGCGAGCGTCGAGGAGGCGGCCCTCGCCCGCCGCCACTCCGAGCTGCTCGGGCGGCTGCAGCGGCTCGACCCCGTGGCCGAGGCGGACGAGCTCGGCGTGGTGCAGCGGGAGTTGATGGCCCTCGACAACCAGCGCCGCACCGTCCGTGACCGGGCTCTCGGCGCCGGGTGACCTGCGCCCTCGAACGGGCGTGCCGACCGCTGGCAATGCGGTGAAGTGGCTGCTGAAGGCCGTGAGCTGGAGCACACTGAGCCCGTGCCCATGACAGTGCGGCGGGACGATGCCCGGGGGGCCGGCACGTTCCGTTCAGCTAGGCCCAATGCTCCCGTGCTGGAGGTCGTCCCGGACCTCGTCGCCCCGCGCCGGGCGGCCGACGACGTGCCCTCGGGCGCTGCGCCGGACACCTCCGACGCGCTGCCCGCCACCGGCTCCGGCCTCGACCTCGAGACGGCGGAGCCTCCCGCCGAGGCGCTCAGCACCGAGCCGGCGCCGAGCGCTCTCGAGGAGCTCGAGGACGCCGCCCCGGCGCTCGACGAGGACGCGCCGGGGGTGGGGGCGGACCTCGTCCGTGTCTATCTGCGCGAGATCGGCCGCGTCCCGCTCCTCACGGCCGAGCAGGAGGTGTCGCTGGCGCGCGCCGTCGAGGCCGGCCTGTTCGCTGCCGAGCGGCTCGAGACGGGGGAGCACGACCCCGGGCTCCGCCAGGACCTCGCGCTCCTGGCGGGGGAGGGGCGACGGGCCAAGGAGCATCTGGTCGCGGCCAACCTCCGCCTGGTCGTGTCGGTCGCGAAGCGCTACGCCGGGCGTGGCCTGCCGCTGCTCGACCTCGTCCAGGAGGGCAACCTGGGGCTGATCCGGGCGGTGGAGAAGTTCGACTACACGCGCGGCTACAAGTTCTCCACGTACGCCAGCTGGTGGATCCGCCAGGCGGTGAGCCGTGCGCTCGCCGACCAGGGCCGGACCATCCGGGTCCCGGTCCACATGGCCGAGAGCATCAACCGGGTGCTGCGCAGCCAGCGCTCGCTCCTGCAGGAGCTGGGCCGAGAGCCGTCCCCCGAGGAGGTGGCCGAGCGCGCCCAGCTGCCCGTCGTCCGCGTCGTCGAGGCGCTGCGGTTCGCGGTCGAGCCGGTCTCCCTCCACCTCGCGGTGGGGGAGGACGGCGGCTCCGAGCTCGGCGACCTCATCGAGGACGTCGAGGCGGTGACCCCGGTCGACTCGGTCTGCTCCTCGCTGCTGCACGACCACCTGGACGCGGTCCTCGCCTGCCTGGGCGAGCGCGAGCGGCAGGTCGTCCGGCTGCGCTACGGCCTCGACGACGGGGAGGTGCACACCCTGGAGGAGGTCGGGCAGCGCTTCGGTGTGACGCGGGAGCGGGTGCGCCAGATCGAGGCCAAGACCCTGGCGAAGCTCCGCCAGCCCACGTTCGCCCAGCAGTTGCGCGACTATCTGTGAGGACGTGTGCCTCCCTCGGGAAGCGTCCTTCGGAAAGGGTGCCGGGGGACGCGCCGCCCGTCCCCGCGCACCCCATCTGTTCCGCGGCGGCGGTCGGTGTGGGACACCCAGAAGTGCATCGAGGCAACGACTTTCGTCGGCCGGAAGGGTTTCCCCGTTTCGACGCCAGAAAGTGACCTTGGGAGCGTTGACCGCGGGCGGCAACGACCCTAGTTTGTTGCAGCGCCCGCGCAATGGCTTTCGCGACGGCGCCGCCACGTCAAGAACTGCAGTGCTCGCACGTGTTCCGTTGCTGGGGGGTTCCTGTGTCATCGCCGCACGCCACGCACGTCGTGGCCGTCCGCGCGCCCCTCGGCGAACGACGCGCCCGCCGCACGTCCTGAAGCTCGGCGGCCTCCGGACAACGGATTGTCCGCGGTCGCCGTCCTCCTGTCCGCTTCGCCCGTCTGCACCGGGCCCGACCGTAGTGACAGCGATGTCCGCTGTCGTCCCCCAAAGAGCGCCACCGAGCTTTCCCCAGCGTTGAGGAGAACATCGTGGTACGACCGATCCGACGCCTTCTGGCGTTGACGGTTGCCGCAGCCCTCGGACTGCCGACAGTCGGCGTCCTGGCCCCGGCACAAGCCGCAGAGGCTGAGCCTTTCAAGGCTCTCGTGTTCAGCAAGACCGCAGGCTTCCGTCACGACGCGATCCCGGCCGCCCTGGCCGCGATCCAGAAGCTCGGTCAGGAGAACGACTTCACCGTCGACTCCACCGAGGACGCGTCGAAGTTCACCGACGCGAACCTCGCGCAGTACGACGTCGTCATCTGGAACTCCACCACCGGTGACGTGCTCGACGACGCGCAGCAGGCCGCGTTCGAGCGCTACATCCGCAACGGCGGCGGCTACGCGGGCCTCCACTCGGCCTCCGACACCGAGTACAGCTGGCCGTGGTACGGCAAGCTCGTCGGCGCGTACTTCGACTCGCACCCGCAGAACCAGAACGTCACGGTGAAGACCGAGGACCGGGCCCACCCGTCCACGGCGCACCTGCCGGCGTCGGCCACGCGGTTCGACGAGCTCTACAACTACCGGACCAACCCGCGCGACACCGTCCACGTGCTGCAGTCCTACGACGAGCGCAGCTACTCCGGCGGCAACATGGGGTCGGACCACCCGATCACCTGGTGCCAGGACTACGACGGCGGCCGCGCCTGGTACACCGGCCAGGGCCACACGCAGGAGTCCTACGCCGAGCCGGCCTTCCTCAAGCTCCTCCTCGGTGGCATCCAGACCGCCGCCGGCGTCCTCGACGCCGACTGCGCCGCCTCGCAGAGCGGCAGCTTCGACAAGGTGGCTCTGGACGAGAACACCCAGAACCCCATGGACTTCGACGTCGCGCCGGACGGGCGGACGTTCTACACCGAGCGCGACGGCCGCGTCCAGGTGATCGGCGCGAACGGCGGGACCACGACCGTCGGGCGCGTCAACGTCACCACGGTGCAGGAGTTCGGCCTCATCGGCGTCGAGCTGGCGCCGGACTTCGCGACGAGCGGTCACCTCTACCTGTACTACTCGCCGAACGACTCCAACAACCGTGACCGCGTCTCGCGCTTCACGCTGAACGGCAACACCCTCGACCTCGCCAGCGAGAAGGTCGTCCTCGAGGTCCCGGTCCAGCGGGCGGAGTGCTGCCACGTCGGTGGCGACATGAAGTTCGACACCAAGGGCAACCTCTACATCTCGACCGGCGACAACACGAACCCGTTCGCGTCGGACGGGTTCGCCCCGATCGACGAGCGGGCGGGCCGCTCCTCCTGGGACGCGCAGCGCTCGTCGGGCAACACGAACGACCTGCGCGGCAAGGTGCTCCGCATCCACCCGGAGGCCGACGGCACCTACACGATCCCGCAGGGCAACCTCTTCGCGCCGGGGACGGACAAGACCCGTCCTGAGATCTACGCGATGGGCTTCCGCAACCCGTTCAAGATCAATCTCGACCCGCGCAGCGACACGGTGATGGTGGCCGAGTACGGCCCCGACGCCGGTGCGGCCAACCCGAACCGCGGCCCCGACGGCCGCGTCGAGTGGAACGCCCTGACGCAGCCGGGCAACTACGGCTGGCCCTACTGCGTCAGCGACAACGCCGCGTACAACGACTACAACTTCGCGACGAGCACGTCCGGGGCGAAGTTCGACTGCGCCGGCGGCCCGACCAACGACTCGCCGAACAACACCGGCCTGACCAAGCTGCCTCCGGCGATCCCGGCGACGGTCTGGTACGGCTACGGCACCAACCCGCTCTTCCCGGAGATCGGCGGCGGCGGCGCCCCCATGGCCGGTGGCTCCTACGTCTACGACGCCAACCTGGCATCCGACCGCAAGTGGCCGGCCTACTGGGACGGCAAGGCCATCTTCGGCGAGTGGAACCAGGGCCGGCTGTACTCCTTCCAGTTCGCCAACAACACCCCTGGCGTTCCCACGGACATCAACCGGATCCTTCCGCAGATCACGTGGAAGCGGACACACGCCATCGAGTGGGGCCCGGACGGCGCCCTCTACGTCATCGACTGGGGCTCGGGCTTCGGCGGCAACAACGCCGACTCCGGGATCTACCGCATCGACTACGTCTCCGGCAACCGCGCGCCGATCGCCCGGATCACCGTGGACAAGACCTCCGGTGCGCTCCCGCTGAGCGTGGCCTTCGACGCCGCCGGCTCGCGCGACCCGGACGGCACCCCCGTCACGTACGCGTGGGACTTCAACGGCGACGGCACGACCGACGCCACCACGGCCACCGCGAGCTACAACTACACGACCGCCGGCACCTTCACGGCCCGCCTGACGGTCACCGACGAGGACGGCCAGACGGCCGTCGCCACGCAGCAGATCACCGCGGGCAACTCGGCCCCGACCATCACGGTCGAGGTCCCGCCGAACGGCGGCGTGTTCGAGTTCGGCGACACCGTGAAGTACAAGGTCACGGTCACCGACCCCGAGGACGGGACGATCGACTGCCAGAACGTCGTCGTCCAGCCGGCGCTGGGCCACGACGAGCACGCCCACGGCTACGGCCAGTTCCGCGGCTGCGAGGGCAGCGTCGCCATCCCCGGTGACGAGGGGCACATCGGCGCCAACATCTTCGGCGTCCTGACCGCCACCTACACCGACAAGGGCAACGGCGCCGCGGGCCCGCTCACCTCGCAGCAGGTCATCGTCCTGCAGCCGAAGCACAAGGAGGCCGAGTACTTCTCCTCCACCGGCCGCGTCGCGGGCTCGACCAGCGGTGGGGACGCCGGCGTCCAGACCGAGACGACGTCCGACACCGGCGGCGGCCAGAACATCGGCTTCATCGAGAAGGACGACTGGTTCGCCTTCAACCCGGTGAGCCTGCAGAACGTCACCGGAATCCGAGTTCGTGGTGCGTCCGAGCCGGGCGGCACGATGGCGATCCGCGTCGGTAGCCCGACCGGAACCACCATCGGCACTCTCACGGTCCCGGCCGGTGGCTGGCAGAGCTGGGCCAACTACGAGGTCACGCTCCCGCAGGACGTGACCCGCGCGTCGACGACGCTCTACTTCGTCTCGACGTCGGGCCAGTACAACGTCAACTGGGTCGAGTTCATCGGCCGCGGCGTCACGGACAACCAGCGCCCGGTCGTCACGGCGGCCGGCACCCCGGCGACCGGCACGTCCCCGCTGACGGTCAACTTCTCGACGACCGCCTCGGACCCGGACGGCGACTCGCCGCTCACCTACGCGTGGACCTTCGGTGACGGCGGCACGGCCACCACGGCCAACCCGTCGCACACCTACACCACGCCGGGCAACTACACGGCCCGTGTCACCGTCACCGACTCGCGCGGTGCGGCCACCACGGTGACCGTCAACGTCGTCGTCAACGCTCCGAGCACGCAGTGCTTCACCGGCCGCTCGGACGACTTCCTCGGCTCCACGCTCGACCGCACGCGATGGACGACGGTCGTCCGCGAGAACCAGGACCTGCGCGTCCAGAACGGCAGCCTGGTCCTCAAGACGTCGAACACCGACATCTACAGCACGGGCAACACGGACACGCCGAACATCGTCCTGCAGGACCTGCCGAGCGGCGCCTTCACCGCGACCGCGAAGCTGACGCTGCCGGCACGGCAGGCCTACACCCAGGCGGGCCTGATGATCTACGGCAACGACGACAACTACGCCAAGATGGTCCTCCAGGCGCGGAGCACGGGCGCTGCCGATGCCGCGCAGCGGGTCTTCCAGTTCATCCGTGAGGAGAACGGCACCCCGAACGAGGTGGGCGAGTCCAACACCGCCAACCTCGGGGCGGCGTACCCCGACACCGTGTACGTCCGCTTCACGAGCAACGGGACGACGCTGAACGCGTCCTACAGCTCGGACGGCACGACGTTCACCGCGATGCCGCAGACGAAGTCGCTCGCCGGCATCACCAACCCGAAGATCGGCCTCATCGCCCTGCAGGGCAGCGGCCGGCCGCAGGCCCCGATCGACGCCTCGTTCGACTGGTTCTCCATCACCCCGGACGACAAGGCGACCGCCACCGGGCCGAACGACGAGTTCGAGGGCACCTCGCTCGACGGCTGCCGCTGGGGCGTCGTCCGTCCCGACCCGGCCCGGATGCGCGTGACCGGGGGCAACCTCGAGCTCGACACCACCACGGGCGACATCTACGGCACCAACGACACGGGGCCGAAGAACTTCGTCCTGCAGCCCCAGCCGGCCGGTGACTGGACCGTCGAGACCAAGGTCGACGCCAGCGCGTTCACCCAGCAGTACCAGCAGGCGGGCCTCATCGCGTACGTCGACGACGACAACTACGTGAAGCTGGACTACCTGACGACCAACACTGCGGCGAACCCGGTCGCCCGCGGCCTGGAGATCCGCAGCGAGGTCGGCGACGTCGTGCAGAACCCCCAGCCGTCTGCGTCGAACCTCACGCAGGGCGTCTGGCACCTGCGGCTGAAGAAGGCCGGCAACGTCTTCACCGGCTCCTACTCGGCCAACGGCACCACCTGGACCGACTTCGCGACGGTCACGAACGCCCCCGTCGCGGCCGCGGGCCGGGTCGGGCTCTACACCCTGGGCGCGGCGTCCACGCTCAACGCCCCGGCGAAGTTCGACTACTTCCGGGTCCTGGGCGCCACGCCGGCCGACTCGGTCGCGCCGACGACCACGGCTTCGCTGAACCCGGCTTCGCCGAACGGCAGCGCCGACTGGTACAAGTCCGCGGTGACCGTGACCCTTGCGGGCACGGACAACGCGGGCGGCAGCGGGATCGACCGCACCGAGTACAAGCTCGACGGTGCGGCCACCTGGACGGCGTACACGGCTCCGGTCGCGGTCTCCGCGGACGGCAACCACACGCTCGTCTACCGCTCGGTCGACAAGGCCGGCAACGTCGAGGCCGACAGGACCGTGACGTTCAAGGTCGACGCGACCGGCCCGGCCGTCACCGTCTCCGGCGTCGCCGCCGGTGCCTCGTACGGTGACTCCGGCGCCAACCGCACGGTCACGTTCACGGCGGCGGACCCGGCCTCCGGGATCGCCTCCACCAGCGCGACGCTGGACGGGCAGCCCTTCACCTCGGGCACGGCCCTGACGCTGCGCCAGCTCTCGCTGGGCACGCACACGCTGGTCGTCACCTCGACCGACGTGGCGGGCAACGTCACCACCTCGACGACGACGTTCACCGTGACCACGTCGTTCGCCGACATCCAGGCGCTCATGGACGGCTACCGCGCCGCGGGGCAGCTGAGCGCGAGCGCCTACACCAACCTGACCGACCGGCTCACCCGGGCGGCTCAGCAGGCCGAGGTCGGCTCGGAGGCCAAGGCGATCGCCTTCCTCGAGCAGTTCATCTCCAAGGCCAAGAACCAGATCAAGGGCGACGCGCAGGACACGATCGTGCGCAACCTGCTGATGCGGGACGCCCAGTTCCTCCTCGACGGCCTCGCGGCCGCCGAGGCGGCGGAGTCCGCCCGCTAGCGGATCCCGTCGGCAGCGGCTCCTCCGGGCCCTCCGGCTCGCCGACCGTACGGTCGGCGGGCCGGAGCCCGGGGCCTCGACGTGGGGGACCCGGGTGCAGGCCGGCCCCACGACCGGCGCCGAGGCCGGGCGCTCCGCCTCGGCGCCGGGCCCTTCCGCCCTCGCTGCAGCACAACCAGCCCGACGTGCCCGCCGGCCCGGCCCCGTAGGCTGCGCGGGTGGGTCTTCTCGACAAGCGGCGCGGGCCCTTCGGGGACGGCGCCGCTTCGGCGTTGCTGGAGCCGGGCGAGCGGCTGCTCACCTCCGCGCTCACCGCCGCGGGCGAGCCGGTCGGGGTCACCGATCGGGCGCTGCTGCTGCCCGGAGCCGAGCGCCTGCCCTGGCACCTGGTGCTGGAGGCCGCGTACGCCGGCGACACCTGCACGCTCACGGTGACGGCGGTTGCGGGCGCGCGCCACGTCCTCGCTCTGCCCGACCCCGGACGGGTGCCCGAGGCGGTCCGGGAGCGGGTGCAGTCCTCGATCCTCGTCAGCCGGCGCGTGGCGGTAGCGGGGGAACGAGGCGTCCTCGTCGCCGTGCGCCGGGTGCCGGACGCGGCCCCGGCCTGGCAGGTGCGGCCCGAGCCCGGCGTCGACCTGGGCGACCCCGACGTGCGCTCGCGGGTCGACGCTGCGATCGCGCAGCTGCGGGCGTCGCTGGGGCTCTGAGGGGCCTGGCGGGGGCGCGGAGGTGCGTCAGGCCGCCGAGCGCAGCCGCTGGCGGCCCTTGCCCGCCGGCTTGCCCGTCCCCTTGCCCTTGGCGCCCTTCGCCGAGCGCGCGCTCGACCTGGCCAGGCGCCGCTCCGCGGCAGCGGCCGGGGAGCCGAGCAGCTTGAGCACCGCCGCCTCGATCTCCCCGTGCGTCGCCGGCTCCCCGAAGCTGGCGTCCGCGCCGAGCCGTTCGAGCGCGGGCGCGATGGTGACCCCGTCCTCGAACAGGTCGATGACGCGCGGGTCGATGTAGGACTTGCGGCAGACTGCCGGCGTGTTGCCCAGGTAGGTGCTGACCTCCTTGACGCCGCGGGCGACGGCCCGCTTGCGCGCGGAGGCACTCTCGGCGACGTAGGAGGACACCGCCAGGGCGACCGACATCAGCACGGTGGCGTGCCAGGTGCGGAAGTCCTTGGCGGACACGTCGTCACCGGCGACCTGCTTGACGTACTCGTTGATGTCGGCGGACTTCACGTCGACCCACTCGCCGTCCTCGCCCCGGTAGGCGAGCAGCTCCGGGTTCGGGTCGTCGCGCTCGAGCAGCTCCTTGACGACCGAGAGCACGTCCTCGTCGACGATGGACTGGACGCGCTCCTTGGAGCCCTTGGCGAGGTACTCGAACGTGACCTGGCGACCCTCGATCGTCGCGTGCTCGCGCAGCAGCGTGGCCAGCCCGTAGGTCTGGTTCTCCTCGGCGTACTCCTCGCTGCCGATGCGGAAGAAGCCGAGGTCGAGCAGGCGGAACGCGCAGGCCAGCACCCGGTCGTGCCTCATCCCCGTGCCGGACAGATGGGCCTGGACCTGCTCCCTGGCGGAGGGCAGCCGCTCGGCGAACGCCAGGACCCGCTCGTGCTTCTCGCGGTCACGCTGGATGCGCCACTGGTCGTGGTAGCGGTACTGCCGCCGGCCGGCGTCGTCGGTGCCGAGCGCCTGGATGTGCCCGTTGGGCCACGGGCAGATCCAGACGTCCTTCCAGGCCGGCGGGAGGACGAGCGCGTCGAGGCGCTCCTTGACATCGGGCTCGGTCACCTTGCGGCCGTCCGGCCAGAAGTAGGACCAGCCCTTGCCGTAGCGGCGCCGGGTGATGCCGGGGCGCGAGCACTCGGCACGCCGCAGCCTCGGCACGCTCGTCTCCTGTCGTTCGCTGGGTCTCGGGTCAGGCCTGGCGGATGTGCATGGCCTGCTCCTCGGGCGACACGTCCGTCTCGCCGGTCAGGTAGCTGGTGGCGATGAGGTCGGCCTCGTCGTCGCCGTGCGCGCCCTCGTCGGGCTCCACGAGCCGTCCGGCGGGCTGCTCGGCGTCGGCGTCGTCGCTGAGCTCGTCGACGGCGCCCGGACGGTCGAGCACGAGCGAGGGGTCGGCCAGGGTGTCGGGCACCTCGCGGGCGATCTTCTCGTCGAGGGACTCGCCCTCGATCTGCTCCTCGACGGTGGTTCCCTTGGCGCGTGCACCGAGGTAGCTGTCCCCGGGCAGCGCCGGCTCCTGCGGGTCGACGTAGCGAGCGCGCTCGGGGGCGGCGTCGTCGACGATGTCCGGGAAGGCCGGGTCGAGGCCGGGGTTCTCGGGATTGGGAACCGTCACTGGTGCAGGTCCTTTCGTCTCTCGTACGCCCGCTCGCGGCGGGCGCGCGTCTGCGGGGCGGGTGTCAGAGCCCCATGCGGTCGTTGCTGCCGGTGGACCCGTCCCCGGTGGCCACCCCGGCGCGGTCGTTGATGTCGACCACGTAGACGCTGTCCTCGGCGGTCGTGCCGTAGGAGTCCGACGACCCCGACGTGGGCAAGGAGGCCGACGACGCGGCGTCACCGGCGGAGCCGGAGCGGTGCTCCTCGATCTTGTCCTGCACCTTCTCCTTGGCGCTGCCCGCCATGCTCGCGGCCTGCTCCTTGGCCGTGCCGGCCAGGTCGGAGGCCTGGTGCTGGACCTTGCCGGCGGCGTCCTGGACCCGCGGGTCGTTCGCGGTCCGCAGGGCCAGTTGCTTGATCTGCTCGTAGCGCTCGCGGCCGGCCTGCGCCCCCGCGACGTAGCCGGCGGCGAAGCCGGCGAGGAACGTGAGCTTGCGCATCGCGCCCGCCTCCTTGCACGGTTGGTGGTTGCCCCTCAGCCCTTCCCGGCACGAGGCGGCCCGACACCTCGGCCCGGCTCCGCCCAGGCGGGCCGGGCTCGGCTGGCCCGGGGGCTCACCCGGCCCGTCCCCGCCCAGCGGTCGGTGGCGCCGGGCGATGCGCTACTCTGATGCCCGATGCGCCGGCCTCGGCCGGCGCTCTTCCCGCATAGCTCAATTGGCAGAGCAGCCGGCTGTTAACCGGCAGGTTATTGGTTCGAGTCCAATTGCGGGAGCCTCTTCTCTGCGGGCTGCGGCCCTCGGCCCTGTGCGACCTCGCCGGGGCTTCTGCGTCTGCTCATCGGCCGCCCGCCGGGGCGCGCCAGGCCCGCCCACGGCACGGTCAGCCCGCGGTGATCCCCAGCACCACGAACACCAGCCCCACCACCACGCCGGCCACGCCGATCCGCCGCGAGGTCGCGCGCTTGGACTCCTCGACCCTGTCCTGCCACATCCCGGCCACCTGCGTGGCGCCCAGGACGGCGATGACGAGGCCGATGCCGATGTTGAACCAGTCCATGCCGCCCATTGTCCCGCGCGCCCCCGTCCGCGGCGCGCGCGCCGCGCGACCGGCCGGTCAGGTCACCGCCGTCGGTCAGCGTGGCCGGTCAGCGTGGCCGGCGTCGCTCGTGGGCTCGCAGCCGTGCGGCCGAGATGCTCACCTCGAGGTCGATCGCCTGCTGGTCGAGGAAGGCGTCCACCGCGGTCACGCGGGGGGCGCCGTCGCTGGACGAGCGGGCCAGCCGCTCGCGGCTGGCGTCCAGCCGGGCGCGCGCGTCCTCCGTGAAGCCCCGGGCGCGGGTGGCCCGGTCCTTGGCGAGCTGCAGCCGCTCGCGCTGCCCGTGGGTCGTCATCTGGCCTCCGAGGCCTGCGTGGGCGTACCGGACGGCGAGCAGCGCCGGCGACGTGCCGACGCGAGGTTGCCTGCCGGGAGGGGGGTACGCCTCGAGGCTGCTGCTGAACCGAGCCGAGGCGGCGCCGCCGGGGCGCTCCGCAAGGTTGCCACACGGGCGACACGACCGCCCGGTGACGCAGCGATGAGCTGTCGTGACGTACGGCGACAGGGCAAGGTGGGTAGGAAAAGCAATGAGTCGCTCTTGCCGGTCGCATAGTCACTTATCGCCATTGTCGGGTTGTGTCGCCTGCTGCACATTCTCCCCGTCACGACCTCGGCGGAAGGCGTCTGCGATGACCGCCCCACAAGCTCTGGGACGTCGGGCCTTGCTCCGCGGCGCGCTGGCCGCCGGCACCGTGGCGGCCGTTCCCGCCGCACTGTCAATGGCCGCATCGGCGGCCGAGATCGCGCCCGTCGACGTCAACCTGCACCTGCTCAAGCGCGCCACGTACGGCCCCACGCCCGCCGCGCTCGACGAAGCGCGGGCGATGGGCATGACGGCGTGGCTCGACGCACAGCTGAACCCGGCTTCGCTCGACGACCCCGTCGCGGACGAGCTGCTCACCCGCTGGCCGATGCTCTCGTCGACCGCGGCCGAGGTGCGCGCCGCCTACCCCAACGGCAACTGGGCGGTCATGTACGCCCTGCGGGAGGCGACCGTCGCCCGCGCAGCCTGGTCGCGCCGGCAGCTGCTGGAGTTGATGGTCGACTTCTGGGCCAACCACCTCAACGTCCCCAACCCCAGCAGCGAGGTGTGGGACGTCCGGCACCTCTACGACCGCGACGTCATCAGGGCGCACGCCCTGGGCCGTTTCGCCGACATGCTCGTCGCGTCCGCGAAGCACCCCGCGATGCTGCGCTACCTCGACAACGCCAACAGCACGAAGAACAAGCCGAACGAGAACTACGCACGCGAGTCGCTCGAGCTGCACACGGTAGGGGTGGAGGCCGGCTACACCGAGCAGGACGTCAAGCAGGCCGCGCTGCTGCTGACCGGCTTCACGGTCACGGGAACCGACTGGACGTACGCCTTCGTGCCGTCGCGCCACCACGTGGGCCCGATCACGGTCATGGGCTTCGGCCATCCCAACGCGACCGCAGCGGGCGGTGAGGCGGCGGCGGTCGAGTACCTGGGCTACCTCGCCCGGCACCCGGCGACGGCGCGACGCATCGCGCACAAGCTCGTCGAGCGCTTCGTCACCGACGCCCCGCCCCCGCCCCTGGTCGAGTGGCTGGCTCAGGTGTACCTGCAGAACGACACCCGGATCGCTCCGGTGCTGCGCGCGCTGTTCCTGACCACGTGGTTCGTCGCCAGCCCCGGGCAGAAGGCCCGGCTGCCCTTCGAGGACGTCGTGGCGAGCGTGCGCATCCTCGGCATCGGGCCGGAGCCGACCGGGGTCGACGGGGTGAAGTACCTCGTGAGCGCCGCCAACAACGTCGGTCAGCCGCCGCAGGGCTGGGCGGCGCCGAACGGCTACCCGCAGGTGGCGGGCGCCTGGTCCTCCTCGTCGTCCACCGTGGCCCGCTGGAACCTGCACTACTCCCTGGCGACCGCGAGCCAGGGCAGGACGCTCGCCCACCCGGCGCGGGCGTCCTGGCTCCCCACGCCGCTGCCCGCGACCCACGGGGAGCTGGTCGACGCGCTCTGCGACCGGCTGCTGCAGCGGCGCAGCGCCGCGAAGCGCGACGCGCTCTGCGCCTACCTCGGCGTGACGCCGTCGACCAAGCTCACCGCGACCTCGACCGCCGCGACGTCGAAGCTCCAGACGCTCGTGGCCATGCTCCTCGACACCCCCGACTTCTTCCTGCGGTGATGACGATGACCACGACGACCGCCGTTCCGTCCGCCGAGCCCTGCTCCTGCGTCGGGCGCCGCGGCTTCCTCACCGGCGCCGCCGCGCTCGCGCTCACCGCGGCGACCGGTGGCTGGACCGCCCTCGGGGAGCTGACGAGCGCCCGCGTCGCCTTCGCCGAGCCGGGCTACACCGGCGACGTGCTGGTCGTGGTCAGCCTGCGCGGCGGACTGGACGGGCTGCAGGCCGTGGTCCCGGTCGGGGACCCCGCGTACGCCCTCGCCCGCCCCACGATCGCGATCCCCGCTGCGCGGGCCGTGCAGCTCGACCCGATGTTCGGGCTGCACCCGTCGCTGTCGGACCTGCTGCCGTACTGGCAGGCCGGCACGTTCGGAGCGGTGCACGCCGTGGGCCAGGCGGCTCCCACACGCAGCCACTTCGAGGCGATGGACGAGATGGAGCGGGCCGCCCCCGGCTCGTCCCTGCGCAGCGGCTGGATCGACCGGACCATCGGGTCGTCGTCCGGCACGACGCCGTTCGCCGCCACCAAGGTCGGCAACCCGCTGGCGGGCACGGCGTTCATGGGGCCGAGCCCGGAGCTCACGATGCAGTCGGTGAACGCCTTTCGGGTGAACGCCGCCGGGACCCCGACCGAACGTGCGAAGTGGCGTTCGGTGCTTCAGGCGCTGCACGCCGAGGCCCCGGAGCTCGTCCGCGCGCCGGCCCAGAACGCGCTCGGCGTGCTCGAGACCCTGTCGACGCTGCAGGACACCGGCTACACGCCGGCTGCCGGCGTCACGTACCCGACCGGCAACTCGTTGGCGACGGCACTGCAGGACGTCGCCCGCCTGGTCAAGGCCGACGTCGGGCTCCGCGCCGTGGCGGTCGACTACGGCGACTGGGACATGCACGTGGGCCAGGGGACCGTCGACTCCGGGTGGATGGCACGCCACCTCAAGGAGCTGGGCTCGGCCCTGGCAGCGTTCGCGGCCGACCTCGGCGAGCTGCTCGGCCGGGTCACCCTGGTCACGCTGAGCGAGTTCGGACGGCGGGTGGGGGAGAACGGCTCCGGAGGCAGTGACC
This sequence comes from Motilibacter aurantiacus, assembly GCF_011250645.1. NCBI lineage: Bacteria > Bacillati > Actinomycetota > Actinomycetes > Motilibacterales > Motilibacteraceae > Motilibacter > Motilibacter aurantiacus. Next base: position 159,311 of record NZ_JAANNO010000003.1, on the reverse strand, counting down.
ACGGCCACGGCAACTGCGTGCTCATGCTCGGCGGCGGCGTGGTGGGCGGCAAGGTCCACGGGCGGTGGCCTGGCCTCGCGCCCGCGGACCTGATCGACGGCGACCTGGTGGGGACCACCGACTACCGTGCGATCCTCGCCGAGGTCCTGGAGAAGAGGTGCGGGGTGCCGGCCGGCTCGGTCTTCCCGGGCCTGTCCTCCGAGCGACCGGGAGTGGCGATACCGAAGTCCTGACTCGGCCTTCAGGGAACCCGAGGTCGCCGGAGGGCCGCGAAGTCCGACGCGACGAGCGGCCGCCAGGTCAGCGCCCCGTCCTCCACGGGGGCCTGGATCGGGTCGCCGTTGCGGGCGAGCATCACGCCGGAGACGCCGGAGACCGAGGTAGCCGTCAGCACCACCTGCCCGACGGCGAAGGTGTTCTGCTGGGTGGACACGCCGTTGGACTCGCCGCCGATGTCGATCGTCGCGACGCCCTCGATGACGTCGAGGACCGTGAGGGTGAGCGACGGCGGCAGCGCGGTCGTCAGGCCGCGGGCCTGGGCCGCCTCGTCCGGCCCCGTCTGCAGGGAGCCGATGACCTGCTCGAGGACCGCGCGGGTGTCGCGGTCCGCGGGGACGAGGGGCACCCCCACGAGCGTCTCGTCGTTGAGGAAGAAGACCCGCGGGCGGCCGGGAGCGGCACTGGCGGCCCGCTCGCCGTCCGACGTGGACGGCGTGGCCTCGAGCAGGCCGTAGGGCACCTCCTCGGCGGGGATGCGCTCCAGCCCGCCACCCGAGCTCAGCGTGCACCCGGACAGCCCGGGCGGGACCAGGCCGGCGGCGAGGAGCTTCAGCACCGTGCGGCGGTTCACGGCGCCGCCTCGGTGCATACGGCGCCGGCGGCCGGCAGGGAGACGACGAAGCGGGCGCCGCCCTCGGGCCGGCCGGCGCACCACACGGCCCCGCCGTGGGCCTCGACCGTCTCGCGCACGAGCGCGAGCCCCAGGCCGGTGCTGGACGCGGAGCCGCGGGCCCCACCGAGGGTGGCGAAGCGCTCGAAGACCCGCTCTCGATCGGGGACCGGGACGCCCGGGCCGTCGTCGTCGACGGTCAGCACGACGCGGTCGTACGTCTTCTCGAGCAGGACGGCGGCCACTCCGCCGCCGTGGTGCTCGGCGTTGTGCAGCAGGTTCGTCACGACGCCGCGCAGCGCGCGGGGGTCGCCCTCGACCACGTGCGGGCCCGCGTCCGGGTGAAGGAGTGCGGCAGTATGCCCGGTGTCGGTGAGCGCGGCGGCGGCGAGCTCGTGCAGGTCGAGCGGCCGGGCGGCCTTGCGCACGGCCTCGGGGTCCGCGCGGGACAGCTCGATGAGGTCCTCGAGCAGGCGACGCAGCCGGTCGAGCTCGGCGGTCACGAGGTCGAGCGCGCGCACCGAGCGCGCGGGGAGCTGGTCGCGGTAGGTCCCGAGCACGTCGACGCTGCCCACGAGCGTGGTCAGCGGCGAGCGCAGCTCGTGGCTCACGTCCGCGGCGAACCGGGTGTCGCGCTCGATCCGCTGCTGCAGCGCGTCGACCATGCTGTTGAAGCTACCCACGATGGTGGCGAGGTCCGGGTCGTCGGTACGGGGCAGGCGCCGGGACAGCTCACCGCTCGCGATCGCCGCGGCGGTGCCCGCCATCGGGTCGAGCGGGCGCAGCACCGCGCGGCTCGCGCGCAGCCCGAGCACCGCGGCCAGCAGTGTCGCGGCGGCCGCCCCCGCCCCCAGGACGACGGCGAGGGTGCGCAGCGTCGTCTGCAGCTCCGCGAGCGGCGACACCTCGTAGACGACGGCCTCGACGGCGGGCACGGGGATCGCGACGAGCAGCGACGGGGTGCCGAGCACGTCGGCGCGCATCAGCGCCGGCGTACCCTCGCCGGCCGCCCGCTGCAGGGTCGCGGGCACGACGTCCGACCCGATCTCCAGCGACGAGGAGAACCACTCCCCGCCCTGCGCGACGAGCACCGCTCCCGTGCGCTGCGGGGCGAGGGCCGCGAGGGCGTCGGCCGGGCTGGTGCCGGAGGCGCTGAGCTGCGCCCGGAGCAGGCTCGCGTCGAGGTACGCCTGGCGGAGCACGGTCCGCTCTCGTTGCTCGAGCAGGTAGCTGCGGGTCACCGAGTACGACAGCAGGGCGAACAGCGCACAGACCGCCAGCCCGCCGAGCGTGAACGCGAGGGCGACCCGTCGCCGCAGGCTGCCCCGCAGGAGGGCGTGCCAGAGGCCTCTCACCGGCGGTCGAGGCGGTACCCGAGCCCCCGGACCGTCACGACGACGCGCGGCTCGCTGGGGTCGGGCTCGATCTTCGTGCGCAGCCGGCGGACGTGGACGTCCACGATGCGCTCGTCGCCGTGGAAGCCGTGGTCCCACACCTTGTCCAGCAGCGCGGTGCGGCTGAGGATGCGCCCGCGCTCGGCCGCCAGCTCGCAGAGCAGGCGGAACTCGGTGAGCGTCAGGTGGATCTCCTCGCTGCCGCGCCGGACCGTGCCGCTAGCGACCGAGAGGACCAGGTCACCCTCCGGTCCGCTGTCCAGGACGACCTCGTCGCTGCCCAGCTCCTCGACGGGCTCGGCGCCGCGCTTGACCCGGCGGCGCAGGGCGCGCAGCCGGGCGGTGATCTCCTTGATCTGGAACGGCTTGGTCACGTAGTCGTCGGCGCCTGCCTCCAGCCCCGCGACCACGTCGTGAGTGTCCGAGCGCGCGCTGACGACCACGATCGGGACGGCGCTGAACCGGCGTACCTGACGGATGCACTCGTAGCCGTCCATGCCGCCGAGCATCACGTCGACGATCATGAAGTCGGCGGCGACCGCCCGCATCGCCTCGACGCCCGCCTCGCCGCTCGGGGCCTCGTCGACCTCGTAGCCCTCGTCCTCGAGCGCGAGCCGGAGCATCGCCCGGATGCGGTCATCGTCCTCCACGACCAGGATGCGCTCGCCCACGGGGCCATGCTCGCACGCCTCGGGCTAGTCCCCTTGTGTTACGCCCGCCCGTCGGGACTAGTCATACGACCGCAACATGGCTGGCCTATCTACCGCAAGGAAGCCGACGCAGGCTGTGGGCAGCAACCGCACCAGACCGTGGCGCCGGCCGGGCGTAGAGGTGGCGTCGCGGGAACGTAGCAAGGAGCACGACGTGATCGACACCGTCCAGACCGAGCGCCCGACGACCTCGTCCGCGAACGACACCGTGACCGTCGTCCTCTCCGAGCTCGACCCGGCGGACGGGCTGAGCCAGCTGCGCTGGGAGCTGCGCGACGCGGTGCTCTCCGGTGCACGGACGGTCGTCGTCGACGTGCGGGACGTTCCCACCCTCTCCTCCGACGTCGTGTCGAGCCTGCTCGGCGTGCACCGGCTGTGCCGCGTGCGCGGCGGCCGCGTCGAGCTGGTCGGCTGCGAGCCCGGCGTCGTCGAGCTGCTATACCGCACCGGGCTCTGGCGGGTGTTCCACGTGCGGGACCGGCAGGGCGGGTGGCGGCGGTGACCACGCTCGGGGTGCGGCCCGGCCTGGTGGCCGTCGCGCCACCGGCGCTCGGCTGGCAGGTCGGCGCGGGCTCCAGCGGCGGTGGCCGCGTGGTCAGCACGTGCGCCGCGGACCGGGTGCAGGTCATCCTGCACGACGGTCAGCCCGCCGGGTCCAAGGTGGTCCTGCGGCTGTGGGGGGACGGCCGGATCGACATCTCCTGCAGCGCCGCGCCGTCGGCCCTCGTCGTCCGCCAGGGCCTGGTCGCGCCCCTCCCGGTGATCGGCGGCACGTCCGCGGCCGAGGACGTGCTCGAGCCCGGCGGCGTCATCGCAGCCTTCTCCGCGTCGTTCCTCGAGGCACTCCCGCTCGAGTCGGTCGCGCGGTTCCCGCTGGTCCTGGGCGACTGCATCGACCCCGACGCACTCGTACGGGAGTGGGCCGGCGAGCTCGGCGAGGACGGCGCCGGCACCGCCGTGGTCGTGGCGCGCCGGCTGCCGCTCTCCTGACCTGCAGCTCGCCGCGCGCGGTCAGCCCCGGCGCGGGCGGGGGATCTGCGCCAGCGTGTCGGCGAGCTGCTGCAGGACGCCCCGCCGCTCGAGCTCGAAGAGCACGACGTACGGGTCGCCCCCGAGCGCGTCGAGCTCCTCGTCGGTGGCCAGGCCCCGGCGGACGGCGTAGGAGCAGGCCACGAAGGCGTGGAAGGCCAGCGGCTCCAGGGCCCGCTGTGCCTGCGCGAACATCTCGACCATCAGCCGGTCGTGCTCGTCCAGCGTCATCCGCCGGTCCTCGGCGAGGCGGGCCGCGATCGTCGCGACCACCGGGGCGTCTGCGTACGGGTCCTTGGCCATGCTTCATCGTCGGCCGCTGCGCGCCGATCGTGCAGGAGTTCGGCGCAGAAGTAACGCGGTCGACACCTTGTGGCGGAAGGGCCCGGCCGAGCCATGGGTGGGGCGGGTGGGGCTCGAACCCACGACCCAGGGATTATGAGTCCCCTGCTCTGACCGGCTGAGCTACCGCCCCCGGCGGCGTGCGCCGCAGCCCGACTCTGCCATCCCGGCATCGTGCGGTGCAGCCCGACCCGCCCGCCAAGCTCACGAGCCGCGGCCCCCCCCCGGGGAGCGCTCCCCGAGGCGGCAGCGGCCGCGCGCTCGGCTCAGAACCAGCCGCGACGCGCGCCGAGCTGCTGCACGGCTCCGTCCAGCACCTGCGCGACCGACCGGGTGTCGAGGTCCCCGTGCCCGAGCCGAACCCGGCTCACCGAGTCCGAGCCGGAGCTGATAAGCCCGCCGCGACGGTCGGCCTCGAGGACGACGTCCAGCCCTGTCGCGCTCGTGAGGAAGGTGACCTCCAGCTCGTTGATCCGGCCGGCGTACTGCGGAGCGGGCGCGAACTCCAGTTCCTGGTAGAACGGCATCGTGGAGCCGGGGATCCGGCCCTTCTCCACGTCAGCGCTCTTGAAGCGGAAGCCGAGTGAGGCCAGGGCCTCCAGGACCGTGGCCTGGGCGGGGGTCGGGACGACGTCGATGGGGTCGGTGTCACCCGGGTCCACGGCACCGGCGATCGACAGGCGCGTGCGCACCCCGACCTTCATGCCGTGCAGCCGCCAGCCACCGATGGAGGTGAGCGGCGCCTCCCACGGGACGGGCAGCGAGAAGGACAGCGTGAGGCGCTGGCCGGGGGCCACCGTCATGCCGCCGGAGACCTGCGTCTCGCCGAACGCGATCGTCTCCTTCCACTCGGAGTCGCCGGACTCCACCTCGACGAGGGCCTCGAGCGCGACGACGACCCGCTCGACCTGCTGCTCGACCTCTCCGCCGACGACCTCGACCCGCCCGGGCAGCGCGCCTCCAGGCGTACCGGTCGCGAACTCCAGGGTCGTCTCGACGGACGCGGAGCCGGCGCCGAGCCGGGCGAGGAACTTGCGGAAAGCCATGACGTCTCCTTGGGGGCGAGCGGGTTGCGACGGGCAGGCCCGGCCAGGCTACGGAGACGGGCGTGGCGCCGCTGATACATGGGGTCGAGACAGTTCAGGGATGCACGCTGCGCGAATTGCAGTAGCTGCTCAGCGGCCCGGCTTCCTACGGTGGAGCCATGTCCACGGATCGGCCGCTCACTCAGCACGCCCATGGCGTCGTCCGCCCCGAGGACGGTGAGCTCCTCGGGCGCGTCGAGCCCGTCGACGGCGGCTGGCGGCCGCGGGCGGTGTTCGGCGGCGCCCTGGCGGGCGCGCTGCCCTCGCGCGGGGAAGCCGAGGCGTACGTGCGGGCGCACGGCCTCGCCGCGCTCGCGGAGCAGTGGGAGGTGCGCCGGCCGGGGACCGAGTGGGAGGCCTGCTGGCTGGTCGAGGTGCGGCACGACCGCGTACGGGTCAGCTGGGCGCCGCCCAAGTACCTGATGCCCGGGCAGATCGAGGACGTCGAGGTGCCGCCGGGGGAGTTCCGGCTGCTGGAGCACTGAGCCGAAGGCCGTTCCGGCTGCAGGAGGGTTTCGCTCCACCAATGCCGACATTCGTCGCGTGTCGGCAAAGTTCCCTCAATCACCCCTTCGTGTTGGTCTGAGCACGCTGCGTACGGGGTACGGTCCCGCGCATGGGGTCCAGAGACGAGGCCTGTGCTCGCCGTGCCGACGTTGTCGAGCTCGAAGCCACGCGGCTCGAGCGACAGGGGGAGGCGCTGCGGCAGATGGCTGCCACGACGGTCGGTGACATGTCCGAGCGCTACGCCGCCGCTGCCGCGGTCGCGTTCGAGCTCGCGGAGGAGGCGCTCGCGCGCGCGGACCAGCTGCGTGCGCTCGACCGCTCCGCCCGCGGCGACGTGCTCGTGGGGAACGCGGCGCGCTAGCCGCCGCGCCACGGACAGCGCGCAGGGCGCGCGACGATGGCGGCATGGACGTGCTCAGCAGCCGGATCCTGCTCCGCCCCACCGACCCCGCGCGCACCCGGGCCTTCTACGGCGACGTGCTCGGGCTCGCCGTCTCCCGCGAGTTCGGGCCCCCCGACGATCCCGGCGTCGTCTACTTCGCGGGCCAGTCGCTGCTCGAGGTGTCCGGCAGGGGCACGCAGCCGCCCGCCGGGATGAGCGTGTGGCTGCAGGTGCGCGACGTCCACGGCGAGCACGAGCGGCTCGTGGCCGCGGGGGTGGAGGTGCTCCGTGCGCCCCGGCTGGAGCCCTGGGGCCTGGTCGAGATGTGGGTGGCGGACCCGGACGGCGTGCAGATCGTGCTCGTCGAGGTGCCGGCCGACCATCCGCTCCGCCGCGACCTGCGCTGAGGAAGACGTTGTACGTGCAGCCGCGCTTGCCGCTCTGTCCTGTGGGCCGTCGCCGATCGCGCCGGGACGGCCCCGGCCTCGCCCGGTCGCGCGCCGGGCGAGGCCGTTCCCGGGCTCAGCCGAGCGACTCGAAGGCCAGCCGGTCCAGGACGTCGGCGAGCTCGATCGGCAGGTCCAGGAAGCGCAGGGCCACGACGCGCCCCGAGGGCTCGACCCGCTCGACCCGGGACGAGATCGTGAACTCCGCTCCGTGCACGGTGATGGCCGCGCTCACCGACTGCCCCGCGCGCAGCTGGTCGGTGAGGTCGAGCACCACCCGGCAGCCGGACCGCGAAACGTCCAGGGTGTGGCCCGCACACTCGGGAAAGGACCCGCGCCCGCTGAGCGTCACGTGCAGCTGGGCCGGCGCCCGGACGGCGTCCCGCCGCGGCTCCCGAGCGAGCACCCGCCCGGCCAGGCGTACGTGGTGGGGATGGCCGCTCGGGCGGGCCTCGGCGCTGAGGGCGAGCAGGCTGTTGGTCCCGGCGGTGCGCACGCTGGCCCAGACCTTCTCCCCGCAGACGGACTCGACCGGGTGCGGGCTGAGGTCGGCCACCGCCTCGACCCCGACGGTGTCCAGCTCCGGCGTCCAGGCGACGACGCGTCCGGTGAGCAGGTCCGCCCGGCCGGTCGGGAGCAGCGTCATCGGGGCGCCGGGCTCGGGCACATCGGCGTCGGGCACATCGGCGTCGGGCACGCTCACCGAGGGCCGGGCCGGCGCCTCCGGGCCGGCCGGAGCCTCTCCTGTCGTCACGTCCATCGCCCCCCGCCTTCCAGCCGTCGGCGCGGAGCGCCTCGTCTCGACGCGTGCGACCTTCCCCGCAGGAACCAGTCGTATTCGTTGAGGCACTCTGCGTCTTCTACTGCCACCCAGCAGGCACCGAGAGTCGTACGCCGACGGGCCGGGCCCCTCCGCGAGGAGGCGCCCGGCCCGGGACGGTCGATGCCGCGGCCGGCGCAGGCTCAGCCGGCGCAGCCGATGTTGCTGACGGGCTGCGCTGCGGAGGCGGGGACGTTGTCGCAGCGGACGATGTTGCCGTGCGTGCTGGGCTTGGGGTAGATCCCCACGACCACGCCGGGTACGCCGCCCTCCACGACGTTGCGGGTGAAGGTGTTGCCCTGGCCCCAACCGCTGGCCACGACGTGGGTCTGGAAGGCGTCGAGCAGCGTGCCGCGACCGGTGTTGCCCTCCACGAGCCACCCGTTGCCCTTGACGTCCACCCACGAGTCGGCCGAGTTCTCCCCGGAGTAGCCGGCGTTGTCGAAGCGGTTGTTGCGGATGACGCCGCCGGTCGTGCCCTCCTTGGCGTCGATGCCCTCGGCCGTCGTGTTCCAGACGCGGTTGCCCTCGACGATCACGCGGTCCGAGCGGTCCGCCTGGCCGCCGGAGTACGTCCCCCAGTTGCTCACGGCGGAGCCGACGTAGATGCCCTCGCCGAACGCAGGCGACTTGAGACCGGTGTCATGGACGTCGCTGTTGTAGATCGCGCCGTCGGAGGAGTTGTCACGGAAGTGGACGGCCTCCTGGCCGATGTTGGACACCTCGACGCCGTAGAGCACCGTGCCCACGGAGTTGTCGAGGATGATGCCCTTCTTGGCGGTGTCGACCTTGAGGCCCTCGACCTTCCAGAAATCGCCCGTGATGTGCAGCCCGTACCCCTTGTTCGACGCGGTGCCCGTGGTGAGGACGGCCTTACGGCTGCCACGGAGCGTGATGGGGGCGGTCCGGGTGCCGTTGGCGGACGCCTCGAGCTGGCTCTTGGCCTGGTACGTGCCGTCGGCCAGCTCGATGACGTCGCCGGGACGGGCAGCGGCGAGGGCGGCGACGAGGGCGTCGGCCGTGGCGACCTTGACCACCCGGGCGCCGGCGGGGACCGCCGGCAGCGTGACGGCGGGCGCGGGAGCGGCGGGCGTGGCGGGCGCTGGCGCGGGGGCGCTCGGGGGAGTCGGTGCGGGTGCGCTCGGGGCCGGCGTGCTCGGCGCGGCGGTGGCGGAGGCCACCTCGAACTTGGCGTCGAGGCGGGTCTCGTCGCCGCCCACGGTGACCCGGGCCCGGACGCGGTGCTCGCCGGCCTGCAGGTTGAGCGGCAGCGCGAACGGGGCCACGGCATCGGTCACGTAGTCGCCACCGTCGACCGACCAGCGGACGCTGGTGGCGCCGTCGGCGGCCACGGACACGACGCTCGCCGGCGCGACCGTCGCCTTGTCCAGCGGCCGGCCGTCGACCACGAGGAGACTGGTCGTCGCGGCCTGGGCGATCGTCGGCGCCAGCAGCGTCGCCGCCAGCGTGGCGGGAGCGAGAGCGGCGGACAGACCCAGCAGGGCGATGCTCTTGCGCATCAGGAGTAGGACCCTTCAGACGACAACGGATTCGAGGGCGGCGCGTTCGTCGCGGGGAATTGCTCGCTCCCGCTGCGCGCCTGTTCTCGTTCTGTGTCGGCGTCGTGGTCCCGGGCCCTAAGGCCGTGTGCGTCGCTTCACACGCCTGGTCGAATGGCCGCCGGCCCGTTCGGGCCGGCGGCCGGCGGGCTACGCCTGGCCGGGCACGGTCTCCCCGCGCAGCCTGCGGCGCTCCTCGACCAGCACGCGGCGCTCGTCGGCGACCTCCTCCGGCACGATGGCCGTCTGCACGTCGGGGGTGATGCCGTACCTCGCGTCCATCTCCGCGAGCCGGCGCTCGACCTCCTCGAGACGACCGTCACCAGCCTGGCCTTCGGCGTGCATCTGCACCTCCACGGTTCGATCGGAACGGCGGCTCAGGTCGGCCGCCGCCAGCACCTCGACCACATGACGGCCGAAGTGAACATCTGGGATCTCGACCTCGGACCCCGCTGCTGCGCGGACCAGTGCGGACACCGCGTTCGCGAAGCATTCCGGAGTATCGAAACGGACATCCGGAATGGCAGTTCGGCCATTATCGCCGTAGGCGACAAGCGTCTGCGCCTTGGCGGGCACCGGGACGGTCATGCTGAGCGTCGCGCTGCTGCTCGCCCCGGACCGGTGCCGCAGCACCAGGTGCGTCGTGTCCCCGGGCCCGGGGACCGCGGTAACGGCGGCCACCTCGCCGAGCAGCGGGAGCATCAGCCCCAGGGCGTGCGGGCCGACGTCCCACAGCGCGCCGAGCTCCTTGCGCCACGCGGAGTCGGCGTACGGCCCGCCCTCGATCCGCGCCGACCACTCGCCGTGCCCGCCCGTCCAGCCGCCGGTCGCCCGCGCCGCCGCCACCCACGCGGCGGTCGCCGGGTCGTAGCGACGGGTGAAGAAGACGGCGGAGGCGACCCCGGCCGCGGTGACCGCGGCCTCCAGCCGGCGCGCCGCGTCCGCGTCGGTCGCGACGGGCTTCTCGAGGAGCAGGTGCCTACCCGCCGCCGCGGCCCGCTCCGCCAGCAGCGCCTGCGCGGTCGGGGGCACCGCGAACGTCACCGCGTCGACGTCGTCCAGCAGCGCGTCGAAGCTCGGGTACGCGGTGGTGCCCACTGCGGAGGCGGCGGCAGCGGTGCGGGCGGGGTCACGGCCCCACACGCCGGCGAGCTCGGCCCGCCCCTCCCGGGCGAGGCGGGCCAACGTCGCGCCATGGGTCGTGCGAGCCCAGTGGCCGGTGCCGACCACGCCGAAGCGGAGTGCCATCGGCGGCACGCTACCCCGCGGCGTACGCGGTGAAGCGCTCGCGCTCCGGCGGCCGCGTCAGTGCGGGATCGGGTCCACGTCCACCGGGACCGGCAGCCCGTCCGAGCTCGCGTCGCGGACCGGGATCCAGAGGATGAACGTGCTGCCCTTGCCCGGCTCGGACTGCAGCGCGACGCGGCCGCGGTGGCTCTCGACGATCTGGCGGACGATGGCCAGCCCCAGCCCCGCATGCCCGTCGTGCCGCGCGCGGCGGCCGACGATGCGGGAGAAGCGGTCGAAGACCCGCCCCTGGTCGTCCGAGCCGATGCCCGGCCCCTGGTCCCGGACCGCCAGCCAGGCCCAGTCGCCGAGCCGGCCCCCGGCGAGCAGGACGTCGCCGCCGGGCGGGCTGAAGCGGACCGCGTTGCTCAGCAGGTTGCCCAGCGCCCGGCGCAGCGCGTCGCGGTCGCCGACCACCTTGACGCCGTCGACGAGCCCGGAGCGCAGATGGACCCCCGCCTCGCGGGCGACCAGCTCCTGCTCGTCCAGGGCCTCGCGCCCCACCGCGGCGAGGTCCACGTCGGACTCGACGAAGGCGGGCCCCGCCCGGCGTGCGGTGGCCAGCAGGTCGTCGACCAGCCGGGCCATCCGGTCGGTCGCGCGGCTGACCACGGCGACCGCGCGGGTGCGGTCCTCCTCCTCGGTGTCCGAGCGCGAGAGCACCGCGTCCACGTTGGCCCGGATGATCGCGAGCGGGTTGCGCAGCTCGTGGGAGGCGTCGTCGACGATCTGGCGCTGGGCCGTGAAGGCCGCGTCGAGCCGGTCCAGCATCGCGTCGATCGTGTCCGCCAGCCGGCGCAGCTCGTCGTCGGGGCCCTCGAGCCGGATCCGGCGCGAGATGTCCGTGGCCGTGATCTCGCGCGCGGTCTGGGTGATCCGGGCAACCGGGGCCAGCAGGCGGCCCGACAGCCACCAGCCGATGACCAGGCTGACGACGAGCAGGAGGGCGATCGCCCACAGCGAGTACTCGCGCAGCGTCTCCAGTGTCTGCTCGTTCACGCTCTGCCGGATGGCCCGCTGGCTGGTCAGCGAGACGCTGTTCAGCGGCAGCGAGCGCCCCTCGGAGTCGGTGAGGTAGAAGCCCTTGAGCTTGATCGGCTCGGGGACGCTCGCCGACTGCACCTGGTGTCGGACGGCGAGGTAGATCACCAGCACGACGAGGGTCGCCAGCCCGAACAGCAGGGCCGAGTACGTCACCGTCAGCCGGAAGCGGATCGTCCGCGCCCACATCGGGGCGTGGCGCGAGAGGCCGCCCCAGAGATCACTCACCGTCAGCCCTTGCGTGCCGTGCCGTCAGAAGTGCCACCCGAGACGCCGTCGGAGGCCGTGCTCGGGGTGCGGAGCCGGTAGCCCTGCCCGACGAGGGTCTCCAGCAGTTGCTCCTCGTCGTCCAACGACAGCTTGCGGCGCAGCGTGCCGACCGTGACCCGGACGGTCTGGGTGAACGGGTCCGCGTTCTCGTCCCACACGTGCTCGAGCAGGTCCTCGCTGCTGACGACGTGGCCGGGACGGCGCAGGAGGTACTCCAGGACGCCGAGCTCCTTGTTCGTGAGCTTGAGCTCGCGGCCGTCGCGGAAGGCGAGCCGGCGGGCGGTGTCCAGCTCCACCGGGCCCGAGCGCAGCACGGCGTCGCCGCCGGCCACCTCGCGGCGCAGCAGGGCCCGCAGCCGGGCCTGCAGCTCCTCGAACGCGAAGGGCTTGACCAGGTAGTCGTCGGCCCCGGCGTCGAGGCCGCGCACCCGGTGGTCGAGGGAGGACCGGGCGGTCAGCAGCAGCACCCGGGTGTCACTGCCGCTCGGGCCGTCGAAGGCGCCCGAGCGCAGTCGGCGCAGCAGGTCGACCCCGTCGGTGTCGGGCAGGTTGAGGTCGAGCACGACGACGTCGTACGCGTTGACCCCCAGCCGCTCCTCGGCCTGAGCGCCGGTGAGGGCGACGTCGACCGCGAACCCGGCCCGCGTCAGCCCGAACCGGAGGGCGTCGGCCAGGTCCTCCTCGTCCTCCACCACCAGCAGTCGCATGCGACGACCGTACGTGGCCGTCGCAGTGCCCGCGGACGGTTCGCGCGGCGTACCGGAGGCCGGGAACCGGCGGCTCGCGGAGCGCGTTGCGCGGTCGCGGCCTTCGGCTTGCTTTCGGCCTCCCGGCGTCTGCTGTCGGGGGCATCGGGTAGACCGGTGTGGGCCGGTGGGCGTCGCCGGGCGCCCTGCCGGGCCGAGGCCACGGGCGGCGACGACGCCGTCCAGCCCGGAAGCCGAACCAGTGTTCGAGCCAGTGCCGAACCGCCAGCGAAAGGGGCACCGCGCGATGGCGCAGTCCCACCCGGAGACGCTCGAGCGCGCTCTCTTCGAGGTCAAGCGCGTGATCGTCGGGCAGGACCGGATGGTCGAGCGGATGCTCGTCGCGCTGCTCGCGCGGGGGCACTGCTTGCTCGAGGGCGTCCCCGGCGTGGCGAAGACGCTCGCGGTCTCGACGCTGGCGCGGGTCGTCGGGGGCAGCTTCTCCCGCGTCCAGTTCACCCCGGACCTGGTCCCGAGCGACGTGGTGGGGACACGGATCTACCGCCCGTCCACCGAGACCTTCGACGTCGAGCTGGGCCCCGTCTTCGCGAACTTCGTCCTGGCCGACGAGATCAACCGCGCCCCGGCCAAGGTGCAGTCGGCCCTGCTCGAGGTCATGGCCGAGCGGCAGGTCAGCCTCGGGGGGCGCAGCTACCGGGTGCCGGACCCGTTCCTCGTCCTCGCGACGCAGAACCCGATCGAGAGCGAGGGCGTCTACCAGCTGCCCGAGGCCCAGCGGGACCGCTTCCTGATGAAGATCCTGGTGCCGTACCCGACCGCGGGGGAGGAGCTCGCGATCGTCCAGCGCATGAGCGTGGACGCTCCCGAGGCCTCGCAGATCCTCTCGCCCGAGTCGCTGCTCGCGCTGCAGGCCGAGGCCGACCGGGTCTTCGTGCACAACGCGGTCGCCGAGTACGCCGTGCGCCTCGTGCTGGCCACCCGGGAGCCGGCGTCGTACGGCCTCGGCGAGCTGTCCGGGGCACTGGCCTACGGCGCGTCTCCGCGGGCCAGCCTCGGCCTCGTCGCCGCCGGCCGCGCGCTCGCGCTGCTGCGCGGGCGCACGTACGTCCTGCCCACGGACGTCGCCGACGTCGCCGCCGACGTGCTGCCGCACCGGCTCGTCCTGTCCTTCGACGCGCTCGCCGACGGCATCGAGGCGGGGTACGTCGTGCAGCGGGTGCTCGCGACCGTCCCGCCGCCGCGCGTCGCTCCCCAGCAGCCGCCGACCCCGCCGGCGCCCCAGCCCCCCGCGCCGCCGGCGCAGGACGTGACGGGCTCCGGCTCGCAGGACGGGGACGAGCCGACCGTGCGGCTGGAGTCGGCGTGACCCGACCCGGCGCCGCGCCCGCGGCCGGGCCCGCCGGGCCCGCCCCGCTGCCCGCGGAGCTCGGGCGCGACCTGTCCAAGGCGCAGGCGCTGCGCCGGCTGGAGCTGACGATCACCCGGCGGCTCGAGGGGCTGCTGCACGGTGAGCACCTCGGGCTGCTGCCCGGCGTCGGCAGCGAGCCGGCCGAGTCGCGCGAGTACCGCGCCGGTGAGGACGACGTGCGCCGCATGGACTGGGCCGTCACCGCCCGCACGGCGGTCCCGCACGTCCGGGACCTGCTCGCCGACCACGAGCTCGTCACCACCGTCGCGCTGGACGCCAGCGCGAGCATGGACTTCGGCACGGCCGCCCGCGAGAAGCGCGACGTCGCGGTGGGCGCGGTGGCCGCCTTCGGCTTTCTCACCCAGCGCGGCGGCAACCGGCTCGGCGCCTACGCGCGGTCCGCCGGGGCGGAGCTGCGGTGGCCGGCCCGTTCCGGACGCGAGGCGCTGCTCGCGCTGCTCACCCGGCTCGCCGCGCTGCCGCGCGGCGAGGCGCGGCCGGGCGCGCGTACGTCCCTCGCCGAGCTGGCAGCCGGCGCCTCCGCGCAGGCCCGCCGCCGCGGCCTGATCGTGCTGGTCAGCGACTTCCTCGACCCCGACGTGGCCGAGTGGGAGCGGGCTGTGCGCCGGCTCGCGGTGCGCCACGACGTGGTGGCGGTCGAGGTGCTCGACCCGCGCGAGCTCGAGCTGCCCGACGTGGGTCTGCTGACCCTCGTCGACCCCGAGACCGGGCGCCGCCGCGAGGTGTGGACCGGCAGCCGCCGGCTGCGCGAGCGCTACGCCGCCGCCGCCGCCCAGCAGCGGGCGGACACGGCTACCGCCCTCGGCCGCGCCGGCGCGCGGCACCTGCGGCTGCGCACCGACGGCGACTGGGTCGCCGACGTGGCCCGCTTCGCCCTCGCCACCCGGCGGGGGGCGGCGTACTCGCGCCCGGCCCGGGCCGGCGAGGGTGCCGCCCACCCGACCCTCGTGGGGAGCGGCGCGTGAGCTTCCTCGCCCCGGAGCGGCTGCTCCTCCTGCTCGGTGTGGCCGCGCTGGCCGCGGCGTACGTCGCGATGCAGCGGCGGCGGACCGAGTATGCCGTCCGCTTCACCAACCTGGACCTGCTCGACCGGGTCGCCCCCCGGCGGCCCGGCTGGCGGCGGCACGTCCCGGCCGCGGCGTTCGTGCTGATGCTCGTCCTGCTCGTGGTCGGGTTCGCCCGGCCCGAGGCCGACGTCCGCGTCCCGCGCGAGCGGGCGACGATCCTCGTGGCGGTGGACGTCTCGCTCTCGATGCAGGCCGAGGACGTCGAGCCCGATCGCTTCGTCGCCGCCAAACGGGCGGCCTCCTCCTTCGTGGCCGAGCTGCCGGACTCCTTCGACGTCGGCCTCGTCGCCTTCAGCGGGGCGGCCAACGTCGTGGTCTCGCCGACCCAGGACCACGACGCGGTGCGGGCGGGGGTCGACGCCCTGCAGCTCGGCCCGAGCACGGCGATCGGCGAGGCGGTCTTCACCTCCCTCAACAGCATCGCGGCGACGAACTCGCGGGCGGGCACGGGTGGCGCCCGTCCACCCGCGCGGGTGGTGCTGCTCTCCGACGGCTCGAACACCGTCGGGCGCAGCCTCGAGGAGGCCGCCGCTGCGGCGCGAGAGGCCGCGGTGCCCGTCTCGACCATCGCCTATGGCACCGACGACGGCATGGTCCTCGTGGAGGGGCGCCCGGTGCCGGTCCCGGTCGACCGTGAGTCGCTCGCAGAGCTGGCGCAGGCGACGGGCGGGCGGGGCTACACCGCCCAGTCCGAGGACCAGCTCACGGAGGTCTACCGCAACATCAGCGGCTCGGTCGGCTACCGCACCGAGCGGCGGGAGGTGGCCGCGTGGTTCGTCGGGGCGGGCCTGTTGATGGCTCTCGCCGCGGCCGCCGCATCCCTGCGATGGTTTGCACGCCTGCCATGAGGGGTAGCGCCTCGTAGCCGTCCGAGATGATCGTCGCGGGTGCCTTGCGCGCAGCTCCTCGGTAGGCCAGCACGCGTGGCGCGCCGGGATGGAGACGCTTGATAGCCATCTGTCCAGGTAGGTGGAATACTGCGCCACTCAAGACCGAGGAGGGGCGCATGACCCAGCAAGGCCCTGAGCGAGACGAGCCGATGACGTTGTCCCGTCGCCGCCTGATGTCGGCGGGCACGGTCCTCGGCGTGGGTGCGTGGGTCGTACCGGCCTTCTCCGTGACCGTGCTCGACGCATCGTCCGCGGCGGCCGCGAGCCCGACCACGCCGTCGCAGCCGCCGTCGGCCACGCCGCCGCAGTCCACGCCGCCGGACGCGCCCGCGCCGACGGCCTCGACGCCGCCGGAGACGCTGCCGTCGGACACGGCGACGCCGACGCCCGAGGCGGAGCCGACGGAGATCGTGCCCAGCGACTCCGCGAGCCCCATCGCGAGCTCGACGACGCCGTCTGAGGCGCTGCCGGAGACGCTGCCGCGCACCGGAGCGTCCGTGATGCCCGCCGGTGTGATCGGCCTCGGGGCCGTGGCCACGGGCGTGGCCCTTCGCGTGGCCGCCACCCGTGCCAACCGCCCCGCAGCCGGCTCGGCCGGCGCGGGGGAGCCCCCGGCCGCTCCGTAGCCGGGCCGGCCGTCAGGTCGCCGGCGCCGGCTCGCCTTCGGGTGTCCGGCGCACGGCGACCAGGGCTGCCCGCGGGCAGCTGGCCAGGTCCGTGCCGCCGAAGCCGAGCGTCTCGTCGCACAGAGAGTGGACGCTCCACCCGAGCTCGGTCCCGTGCAGGGTCACGCACACCCGGTAGACCGTCGTCTCGAAGCGGCTCGGGGTGCCGTGCGCGACCTGCAGGCTGCCGACGAGCCGCGCGTCCCCCGGGTCCGTGGGGCTGGCCCAGGGGCGGTCGAAGCGCGACCACAGGGTGGGCTCGCAGCCCCAGACCCCACCCCGGGACGTCGTACGCCGGGCGATCTCCACGAGCACGCCGCGGGCCGCGCCCTGGGGCAGGATCGCTGCAGGCCGGATGACCTCGGCCATCGGCTCCGCGGCCGGGCCTTCCTCGGCCCAGCCCCGGCTCGCTACCTGGTGCACGTCGTCTCCCGTCGTGGCGCTTCTGCCCGACCTGTCGGCAGGTCCGGCCGCCGACTGCAGCTCCGCGTCGTGGTCTTCACCGGGAGCCCGGAGCCGCGGCGACGGGCTAGGCGACCGGTTGCGGGACGGGCTGCGTTCCGGGGCTGGTGATCGCGGGCCGCAGCGGGCACAATGTGCAGTGGAGGGGCAGCAGGCGCACGCCGCCGGACCGCTCGACCGAGGCCGCAGGGGAAGGCGTACCTCGATCGACCCGGGAGGCATCGTGAGCGTCGGCTCGACCCGTCCACGGACGTCCGCCGCCACACGCGGAGTCGTCCTGGTGCACTCTGCACCGCCGGCGCTGTGCCCCCACGTCGAGTGGGCTTTGGCCGCAGTGCTGGGCACGCGTGTCCCGCTGGAGTGGACCGCGCAGCCCGCCGCACCCAACGTCCTGCGGGCCGAGCTGTCCTGGCAGGGGACGCCGGGCACCGGCGCGCGCCTCACGTCCGCGCTGCGCGACTGCCGGCTGCTCCGCTTCGAGGTCACCGAGGAGCCGAGCCCGGGCGCCGAGGGGGAGCGCTACGCCTTCACCCCGTCACTGGGCCTGTTCAGCGCCGTCATGAGCGTGCACGGCGACATCCTCGTGCCCGAGGAGCGGCTTCGCACCGCTGTCGCCGAGGCGTCCACCGGAGGCGTGCCGCTCCCGGACGCGATCGCCCGCCTGCTCGGCACGTCCTGGGACGCCGAGCTCGAGGCCTTCCGCCGGGCGGGCGAGGGCGCGCCCGTGCGCTGGCTGCACCAGGTGGTCTGACGCGCGCTCTCCCCGCGACACGTCAGCGGTGATCATGCACGACCCGGTCAGTCGCCCCCAGGCTGATCGCCCTGTGGACAACTGACACGGTCGTGCATGATCACCGCTGAGGTGGGGGGAGTGAAGGGTCAGACGGTGCGCAGGATGAGCACCACGTTGTGCCCGCCGAAGCCGAACGAGTTGTTCATCGCGGCGAGCTGCCCCTCGGCCGGCAATGCGCGCGGCGAGCCCTTCACGACGTCGAGGACGATGTCGTCGTCCGGGTCGTCGAGGTTGACCGTCGGCGGTGCCTGCCGGTCGCGCAACGCCAGGATCGTGAAGATCGACTCGATCGCGCCGGCCGCGCCGAGCGTGTGCCCGGTCATCGACTTGGTCGCCGAGACCGCGACCCGGTCCGCGGCCGGGCCGAGCGCCCGGCGTACGCCGTTGACCTCGGCGATGTCGCCGACCGGGGTCGAGGTGGCGTGCGCGTTGAGGTGGACGATGTCCTCCGGTGCCAGCCCGGCCTCGTCGAGCGCGGCCTTGATGGCGCGGATGACGCCCTCGCCCTCCGGCTCGGGGGCCGTGATGTGGTAGCCGTCGGACGTGACGCCCACCCCCGCGACCTCCGCGTAGACCGCGGCGCCGCGCGCGCGGGCGTGCTCGGCCGACTCGAGCACGACGACGCCGGCGCCCTCACCGAGGACGAAGCCGTCGCGGCCCTTGTCGTAGGGGCGCGAGGCCCGCTCCGGCTCGTCGTTGCGGGTCGACATGGCCCGCATCGCCGCGAAGCCGGCGATCGGCAGCGGGTGGATGGCCGCCTCGGTGCCGCCTGCGATGACCACGTCGGCCCGGCCGGACCGGATCATCTCGACGCCGTAGCCGATCGCCTCCGAGCCCGACGCGCACGCGCTGACCGTCGTGTGGACACCGGCGCGGGCGCCGAACTCCAGGCCGATCGAGGCGGACGGGCCGTTGGGCATCAGCATCGGGACCGTGAGCGGAAGGATCCGCCGCGGGCCCTTCTCCAGCAGGATGTCGTACGCGTCGAGCAGCGTGGTGACGCCGCCGATGCCCGAGGCGATGACCGCCCCGAGCCGCGTGCCCTCCACCTCGAGCGGCGCGTCGCGGGAGGCGTCGTTCCACGCCTCCCGCGCCGCGATGAGCGACATCTGGCTGGAGCGGTCGTTGCGCTTGACCTCCTGGCGGGTCAGGACGTCCGCCGGCTCGACGGCCAGCGGGGCGCCGATCTTGACCGGGAGGTCGAAGCGCTCCACCCACTCGTACGGAAGGACACGCGCGCCGGACTTGCCGGCGAGCACGGCGGACCAGGTGGACGGGACGTCACTGCCCAGAGGGGTCGTCGCACCGAGCCCGGTGACGACGACGGAGGTCGTTTCGCTCATGGGTTGCCGAAGGCTCCTTCAGCCCTGCTTGACGATGAAGTCCACGGCGTCGCGCACGGTCTTGAGGTCCTTGACCGAGTCGTCCGGGATCTTGACGCCGAAGCGCTCTTCTGCGTTCACCACGACGGTCATCATCGACAGCGAGTCGATGTCGAGGTCGTCGGTGAAGGACTTGTCCAGGGAGACCTGGTCCTGCGGGAGGCCGGTCTCGTCGTGGATCAGCTCGGCGAGGCCCGCGAGGACTTCCTGCTCGCTGAGTGCCATGCGCTCTCCTAGATGTTCGGTACGGGCCCGCCGCGGGTGCGACGGGACGGCTCAGAATGCCAGGGGTGCCGGCTCGGGCAGACGGGACGCGCCCGCCGGGCCGAGCGTGGGCAGGGTCACGACCTGCGCGGCGTGCGAGAGCCCGCCGCCGAAGCCGACGAGCAGGGCCAGGTCGCCGGGCTGCACACGCCCGGCGGACAGCACCTGCTCCATGGCCAGGGGGACCGACGCCGCCGACGTGTTGCCGGTGTGGCGCAGGTCGTCCGCGACGACGACGTGCTCCGGCAGCTTCATGTACTTCGTCATCGCGTCGATGATGCGGATGTTGGCCTGGTGCGGGACGAACGCCGCCAGCTGCTCGGCCTTGAGGCCGGCGAGCTCGAGCGCCTTCGCCGCGGTCCGCGGCATCTCGGTGACGGCCCAGCGGAAGACCGACTGCCCCTTCTGGAAGAGCAGCGGCCGCTCGGCGGCCAGGCCACGGGCCACGTCGGCGAGCGGCGGCAGGACGCCGAGCGCCTCGGACTGCTCGCCCCAGGAGCCCCACGCGACGGGGCCGATGCCCGGCTCGTCCGCCGCGCTCACGACCACGGCGCCGGCGCCGTCGCCGAACAGGAACATGGTCGTGCGGTCGTGGAAGTTCATGATGTCGGTGATGCGCTCCGCGCCGACCACCAGGACGTTGCGGGCGTTGCCCGCGCGGATCGCCTGGTCGGCGACGGCGAGGGCGTAGGTGAACCCGGCACAGGCGGAGTTGAGCTCCAGCGCGCCGCCGCGGGTGCCGAGCGCGGCCTGCAGCAGGTTCGCGGAGGTCGGCGTGGTGGAGAAGCCGGTCATGGTCGCCAGCAGCACCAGGTCGATGTCCGCGCCGGTCAGCCCGGCACCGGCCAGCGCCTGCCGGGACGCCGCCTCGGCCATGCCGACCAGCGTCTCGTCGTCGGCGGCCCAGCGCCGCTCCGCGATGCCGCTGCGCTGCTGGATCCACTCGTCCGAGGACTCGATGAAGGTGCAGATCTCGGCGTTGTCCACGACGCGCCGCGGCCGGTAGGCCCCGAGCGACACGAGCCGCGAGCCGCGCGGCGTGGCCGGCAGCCTGATCTCGAATCCCTTCTCGGTGCCGCTCACCGCCGGCCCTCCGTGTCCCCGCCGGTGCCGTGCTCGCGCACGAGGGCGCGCGCGGCGTCCAGGTCGTCCGGGGTCTTCAGGGCGAGGATCTCGATGCCCTTGAGGCCGCGCTTGGCCAGCCCGGCGAGCGTCCCGGCCGGCGGCAGCTCGATGAGGGCGGTGACGCCGAGCTTCTGCAACGCCTCGGTGCACAGGTCCCAGCGGACCGGGTTGGCGACCTGGGCCACGATCCGGTCGAGGGCCTCGCGCCCGGAGCCGACCTGCTCGCCGTCCCGGTTCGACAGCAACGGCACCCGCGGGTCGGCGGGCTCCAGCCCGGCGGCCACCGCGGCGAGCGCGTCCACGGCGGGGCGCATGTGCTCGGTGTGGAACGCGCCGGCGACCTGCAGCGGGACGAGCCGCGTTCGCGCCGGCGGGGCCGCGGCGAAGGCGGCGAGCTGGTCGAGGGTGCCCCCGACGACCAGCTGGCCGCTGCCGTTGTCGTTGGCCGGGGTGAGCCCGGCGGCCGCGACAGCGGCGAGCACCTCGTCGCGGTCGCCGCCGAGGACCGCGGTCATCCCGGTTCGGGTGGTTGCCGCGGCGGCCGCCATCGCGTCCCCACGGGCGCCCACCAGGGTCATGGCCTGCTCGCCGGTCAGCACCCCGGCGGCGTACGCCGCGGTCAGCTCGCCGACCGAGTGCCCGGCGACCACGTCGTACGCCCCGGCACCGGCCGGGTCGTCGGAGCCCACGAGCTCGGCGAGCGCGGCGACGCCCGCGGCCACGAGCAGCGGCTGGGCCACCGCCGTGTCCCGGATCGTGTCGGCGTCGGCCTCCGTGCCGTAGTGGGCGAGGCCGAGGGCGCCGGCCGCCGCATCGGGACGAGCCTGCAGCGCGTGCGAGAGCGCGGCCAGGCGCGCGGCGAAGCCGGGAAGGGCCAGCCACGGGGTGAGGAAGCCGGGGGATTGGGCCCCCTGACCGGGAGCGACGACGACGAGCACCCTGCCTACCCTTCCTGTCCGGCGGTTGAACAGCCGGTAACGACGCGGACGAATCCTGGCGTCCCGGATCGTAGGTTCCCTACAAACGACCGGGCATGTGCGCGGGCCGCCCTCATCCTGCGGGCGGCTGCCCCTCGGTCGCCGCGAGCCGGCCCAGGGCGAGCGCGAGGCGCAGCGCGAAGGCGTCCCGCGGCTCGGCAGGGGCGTAGCCGGTCAGCTCGGCGACGCGCCGAAGGCGGTAGCGCACGGTGTTGGGGTGGACGAAGAGCATCCGGGCCGCGCCCTCCAGCGAGCCCGCGTGCTCCAGGTAGGCCGACAGCGTGTCGGCGAGCGCCGGGCCGGCGGCCGCCAGCGCCGCGTACGTCCCCTCCACCAGCGTGCGGCGGGCCTCCGCGTCGCCGGTGAGCGCCCGCTCGGGCAGCAGCTCCCCGGCCAGCACGGGGCGGGGGGCTCCCGGCCATGCCGGGGCCGCCTGCAGCCCGGCGAGCGCGGACCGGGCGGAGCCGCCGGCACCGAGCAGGTCGGCCACCACCGGGCCGACGACCACCGGCCCGGGGCCGAAGCACGCCGAGAGCCGGCGGACGAGCGTCAGGCCGCCCGCGCCCACCTGGTCGCGCGGGTCGTCGAGGACGTCCGCGGTCGCCCCCAGGATCACCACGAGCCGCTCGCCCTGCACGGCGGCGAGCGCGTCCGCGCCCGCTGCCCGCGCGGCCCGGTGGACCTCGTCGACGACGGCCTCCGGCTCGCCGGCCGGTGTGGTGCCCACGACGGCGAGCGCCGCGTCGGTGGCCCGCCAGCCCAGCGCTGCCGCCCGGGAGCGCACGGCCTCGTCCGCCTCGGCCCGCAGCAGCGCGTCGACGACGAGCGCCTCCAGCCTGGCGTCCCACGCGCCGCGCGCCTCGGCGGCCTGCGCGTACACCTGGGCAGCGGCGAACGCGACCTCGCGCGAGTACTGCAGGACGGCCTCGCGCAGCAGCGCCCGGTCCGCCGGGCTGCCCAGCTGCTCGATGCCCTCCTCGACGACGGCGATCGTCACGCGGACGAGCTCGACGGTCTGCTGCAGCGTCACGGCGCGAGCCAGCTCGCGCGGAGCGGTCCCGAACACGTCCACGCTGATGGCACGGTCCGTGCGCGGGTTGCGGAACCACTCGACGAAGGCGGCGATGCCGGCCTGTGCCACCAGGTTCACCCAGGACCGGTCCTCCGCGGCCATGGCGCCGTACCAGGGCAGCGTCTCCATCCGGGCGACGGCCGCCGTGGCGAGGGCGCCGATCTGCCGCTCCAGCCGTGCCGCCGTCTCCGCCGGAGGTGGGACCGGGGCGCCTGGCACGCGGGCACTGTACGTCCCGCGGCCTGCCGCGCCGGCCTCTGCGCTTGTGGCGTGCCGACAAGCAGGCGCCGCGGCGATAGCGTCGGCCCGTGGCAGAGCAGACGGCGGGCAGCGACGGTCCGATCGAGCCGGTGGACGCCCTGCGCCGCATCGCGTTCCTGCTCGAGCGGGCGCTGGAGCCCACGTACCGTGTCCGGGCGTTCCGCGCAGCGGCGGCGGTCGTGGAGGGGCTGCCCCGCGGGGAGCTGGAGCGGCGGGCGAAGGCGTCGTCGCTGACCGAGCTCAAGGGGCTGGGCAAGGTGACCGCGACCGTGGTCGCCGAGGCGTTGGTCGGCGAGGTGCCGGTGTACCTGCGCCGACTGGAGGCGACCGGCGGCCGGCCGGTCGCGGAGGGCGGCGCGGAGCTGCGCGCGGCCCTGCGAGGGGACCTGCACACCCACAGTGACTGGAGCGACGGCGGCTCGCCGATCCGGGAGATGGCGCTGGCCATGCGCGAGCTCGGCCACGAGTACGCCGCGCTGACCGACCACTCGCCCCGGCTCACCGTCGCCAACGGGCTCTCGCCGGAGCGGCTGCGCCGCCAGCTGGACGTCGTCGCCGAGCTCAACGCCGAGCTCGCGCCCTTCCGGCTGCTGACCGGTATCGAGGTGGACATCAACGAGGACGGGACGCTGGACCAGGAGGACGAGCTGCTGGCCCGGCTCGACGTGGTCGTGGCCTCGGTGCACTCGAAGCTGCGCTCACCGAGGGACGTGATGACCGAGCGCATGCTGGCCGCGGTGAGCAACCCGCACACCGACGTGCTCGGCCACTGCACCGGGCGCAACGTGACCACGGGAGGGCGGGGCGGCCGGCTGCGCCCGGAGTCCGAGTTCGACGCGGCAGCGGTGTTCGCGGCGTGCGCGCAGAACGGGGTGGCCGTGGAGGTGAACTGCCGGCCCGAGCGGCTCGACCCGCCGAAGCGGCTGCTCCGGCTGGCGGTCGAGGCCGGCTGCTACGTGTCGATCGACACCGACGCGCACGCGCCCGGGCAGCTGGACTGGCAGCCCTACGGGTGCGAGCGCGCGGCGGCCTGCGGCGTGCCGGCCGAGACCGTGGTGAACACCTGGCCGGTGGAGCGGCTGCTCGAGTGGGCCGGCCGTGCGGGCTGAGGGCGCCGCTGGCACGCTGGACGGGTGCTCTCCCTCGGCCTCGCCCGCCGGCTGCGCGATGCCGGCCTGACGTGGGAGCCGGCGAGCGGTGACCGCTTCGTGCTGCTCGGCCCGGAGATGACCGACGACGTGTTCGTGCTCAGCGACATGGTCGCGGACGTGCACCACTTCCCCAGCGGTCCCGTCATCGGGTTCAACGGCACGGTCGAGTGGGCGCTGGACAGTGTGTCGGCCGACGACGCCCTCTGGCTGCCGACGGAGGAGCAGCTGCGCGAGCGGCTCGGCGACGCGTTCGACCGGCTCGAGCGCACCGGTGACGGCTTCCGGGTGGTGTGCGGCGCTGCCGCCTTCGAGGCGCTGTGGGCCGACGACGCGTACGCCCTGGCGCTGCTGGAACGGCTCGGCGCGTGATCGTCGACGTCCGTCGGTCGGCCGACCGCTTCGCGACCCGCACCGACTGGCTCGACATGCGCTCGTCGTTCTCCTTCGAGCACCACTACGACCCGGCCAACATCTCCTTCGGGCTGCTGCTCGCCGTCAACGAGGTCTCGCTCGCCCCGGGGACCGGCTTCGACACCCACGCGCACCGCGACGTCGAGGTCGTCACGTGGGTGCTGTCCGGCACGCTGCTGCACTCGGACTCGGCCGGGCACTCGGGCGCCGTACGCCCCGGGCAGGTCCAGCGGATGGGGGCCGGGCGCGGGGTGGAGCACACCGAGCGGGCGCCGGCCGCGGAGCCGGTGCGCTTCCTGCAGATGTGGCTGCGGCCCGCCGAGCACGGCACGGAGCCCGAGTACTCCCAACGGGACGTGGGGGACGCCCTCGGCGGCGGGGGCTGGGTCACGGTCGCGTCGGGGACGGGGCAGGGCGTCCCGCTCGCACAGCCGGCCGCGGCGCTGCACGTCGCCCGGCTCCCGGCGGGCGGCCGCGTGCCGCTGCCCGCCGCGCCGTACCTGCACCTGTTCGTCGCCCGGGGGGACGTGCAGGTCGAGGGCGTGGGCAAGCTCTCCGCCGGGGACGCGGCGCGTCTGAGGGAGGTCGAGGACGGGACGCTCTGCGCCACCGGCGCGGCCGAGGTCCTGGCCTGGGAGATGTCGGCGATGCCGCGCTGAGGCGTCGGGGAGACTAGGGCCATGCAGTCCTCGCTCCGGTCGGTGGTGGTCGTCGGTGGAGGGCTCGCCGGCCTGAGCACCTGTTCTGCGCTTCGTGCATTCGGATTCGCTGAAGAGCTGGTGCTGCTTGCTGCGGAGCCGCACCTTCCCTACGATCGGCCGCCACTGAGCAAGGAAGTGCTCACGGGCGCCTTGAGCCCAGCGGGCGTCGAGCTGCGGCCGGAGCAGTGGTACGCCGACAACCGCGTCGACGTGCGGCTCGGCACGCGCGCGGTCGCCCTGCGGGCGGGGGAGGGGGCCGTCGAGACCGGGGACGGGAGGGTGGTCCGGGCCGACGCCGTGGTCCTCGCGACCGGCGGCGTGCCCCGGCCGCTGCCCGTGCCCGGCGGCGAGCTGGCCCGGGTGCTGCGGACGCGGGACGACGCGGAGGAGCTGCGCGCGGCCCTCGCGCCGGGGGCGCGGCTGCTCGTCGTCGGCGGGGGGCTCATCGGCGCGGAGGTGGCCTCGAGCGCGATGTCGCTGGGCTGCGAGGTGACGGTCGCCGACCCCGACCCGCTCCCGCTCGCCGGCGCGGTCGGCGCGGTCGTCGCGGCGCACCTGCACGCGCAGCACCCGGCTGCGGGGGTGCGCGTCCTCGAGGCGGGTGTCACCGCGCTGGAGCGGCGCGGCGCGGCGGTGCACGCACGGCTCTCGGCGAACCCCGTGGCCGAGGAGGTCGAGGCCGATGTCGTGCTGGCCGGCATCGGCATCGTCCCGGACGACGGGCTGGCGTCCGCGGCGGGGGCGGACGTCGGGGCGGGGGTGCTCGTCGGGCCGGACATGCGAAGCTCGATTCCGGAGATCTTGGCCGTGGGCGATGTGGCCCGCCCGCGCGGCTCCAGGGGCCCGCTCGCGCGGCGGGAGCACTGGGAGGCGGCCGTGCGCACCGGTGAGGCCGCTGCGGCGGCCCTGCTGGGCACGCCGGCGCCGGCGCCGGTGCAGCCGTGGTTCTGGACCGACCGCTACGGCGTGCACGTCGAGGTGGCGGGCTTGGTACCGCCGGAGGCGGCGCCCGTGCTGCGCGGCGACCCGGCGTCCGGCTCCTTCGCCGTCTTCTTCCTCGAGGCCGGACGCCTGGCCGCGGCCGTCTCGGTCGATCGCGGCCCCGAGGCGCGGGCCTCGCGGCGGCTGGTGGACGCCGCGGCGGCGGTCGAGCCGGCGACGCTGGCCGACGAGTCGGTGGACCTGCGCAAGCTCGCACGCGCTACGCGTGGATGACACTTCCCACTCGCCTCGGCCGTTGCTGCCGGGGAAGGCCGGGTAGCCCATTGACGACCGGTGCCGCCCGGCACCCCATCGAGCGAGGAGGGTTCGGCAACCTGTGGCAGGCGCGGACGAGAAGGACAAGCTGGGGCTCACCGTCACGCAAGTGGCGGCGGGAGCGCTGGCGGCGGTCTCCGCCTCGGTCGCGAGCTCCTTCCTGGGAGTGGCCGGAACGGTGATCGGCGCGGCCGTGATGAGCGTGGTGGCGACGACCGGGTCGGCGATCTACGGGCTCTCGCTGCGGCGCGGGCAGGAGCGGCTGGCGCAGACCCTGCGCCGGCCCGCCATGGGCCCGGACGAGGGAACGGCACCGACGCAGGCGATGCCCGTCGCGCCGGCGGGGGGCACCCCTCCCGAGGGCGCTTCGGAGCGCGGCCTCTCCCGGCGGGCCTGGCTCTCGATCGCGGGCGCCGCGCTGGCCGTCTTCCTCGTCGCCATGGTCGTGGTGACGAGCTTCGAGGCGATCGCCGGCCGGCCGCTCTCGTCGCTGTTCGGCGACGGCAGCTCGGGCGGGACCAGCGTGACCCGCCTGGTCGGGGAGGGCTCTGGCTCAACAGACGACGAGCCGACCGCCCCGGCGTCCTCGCCGTCCCCGCAGGCCTCGGACGAGGCGACGCCCGGTTCCTCGCCGAGCGGCGCCCCGACCCCGGAGGCGACCCCCTCCGCGAGCCATGCGCCCGACGCCAGCTCGTCGCCGGCCGTCATCCCCTCGTCGAGCGCGACGCCGGAGGCGACGCCGACCCTCGCCCCCACGCCCAGCGCTGCGCCCTCGACGTCGGCGCCCGCCGCCGTGCCGGCGGAGCCTCCCGCGCCGGCCGCGGAGTAGCGCAGGTCAGCGCGCGGCCGGGGCTGATCGACCAGCCGCGGCCGCGGGCTGCCCTGCAGCTGCCAGGAGCGCGAGGAAGCGCTCGGCGTCGCGGGCCCGTGGCAGGTTGTTGAACATCACGTACGGCGCCGACCGCTCTGCGACGAGGCCGCGAAGACGCTGCAGCTCCTCGTCACTGTGCACGTGCCGCATCCCCGACGTGCCGTGGAGCCGGTAGTAGGTCTGCTCGGGCGTCACCGTCTCGGCCTGCATCGGGTCGGCGACATGGGCGAGCGCCAGCTCCCGGCAGAGCGTGCGGACGAGGTCGGCCGGCCAGTCGCCGCGCGGCTCCCACAGCAGCCGGACGCCCGGCGGGCGGTCCACCGCGCCGAGGAAGGAACGCATGCGGTCGACGTTCTCGGCAGTGGGTCGGAAGCTCTTCGGGCATTGCAGGAGGACGGCGGTCGCGTCGAGCAGGCCTGCGCAGTGCACGGTGCGCGCCCATCCCTCGAGCACCGCGGGCGTCGAGCGGAACGAGCCCACCTGGCCGCGCTGCTCGGGCGGGAGCGGCTGCTTGAGCCGGCGGTAGGTCGGGCTCGAGGACTCGTGGGTGATGACCTGCCATGCCTTGACGGTGAACTCGAAGCCGTCCGGCACCGACGCGCGCCAGCGGCGGAGCAGAGCGTCGTCGGGCGGCTCGTAGAACGTGTGCTGGACCTCGAGCACGGGAAACCGGGCCGCGTAGGACGACATCGCCACCGTCCAGCCGCACAGCCCGACGCGTGGGACGCCGGCCGATGTGTCGAAGCTTATCTGACGTAGGTCCCCGTTCAGCCACCGGTGAGACCGCCCCGCCGGAGTCCTCGCCACGTCCCCCGGCCGGGTGAACGGGAGGGGAGCGGGCACGAGCGTGGCCGTGGTGCAGGAGCATCCCGATGTTCTACTAGAAGACTTCTGGGTAGAGCGCCTTCACACCCGAGACGGATACACGGGGGGGGCCGTGCACGAGCTCGACATCCGCCGCGTGCCCGGCACGAGCGCGGCGGGGGCAGGACGGGTCGCGCCCCGCGTCGAGCCGCCCCCTCTCGAGCCGCCCCGCCTCGAGTCGCTCGCCATGCTCGCGGCGCGGCTGCTCGGGGCGCCGCGCGCCTCGATCTGGCTGCGGGGCTCGTCGGCGTCCGGCCTCGTCGCGGCCTGGGGCGGGCCGCCGACGCTCTCCGCGGCCGCCCTGGGTGACCTCGTGGTCGCGAGCGGGCGCTCGCTCGCGGTCCCCGGTCCGCTCGCGGAGCGCGCGCTGCGTCGCGGAGCGGCCGACAGGGGCCGGAGCATCGGCATCCCGACCCGGGGCGAGGACGGCGCCGTCACGGGCGCTGTGTGCGTGGAACACGTCCGCGGCGGGTTCGCCGACGGCCCGACGGCCTGGCAGCTGCTCGACGGCGTCGCGCGCCAGGTGGGGGAGGTGCTCGCGCCGGCCCGGCCGGCTGCGCCGTCTCCGGCCCGGGAGGCGCCGGGACAGGCGCTCGCAGCTCCTGGCCGGCGGCCCGCGGACCGGACGGCCGAGCGGCCGCCGCTCGCCACGTACGCGCCGGCGCCTGAGGACGCCGAGCAGTGCGCAGGGCCGCCGCCGCACACGTGCTGCCACGAGCGCGCGCCGAGCTCCGCGCCCGGGCGAGGCAGGCTGGCAGCCGAGCTGGGTGTCGCGCTGCGGGCGACGGGGCAGCTCAGCGTGGCGTACCAACCGTCCGTCGCGCTCCGGGACGGCTCGCTGCATGCCGTCGAGGCTTTGCTGCGCTGGCGGCATCCGGTGCACGGGCCGCTCACCACCACCCACTTCATCGACGTGGCCGAGGAGCGTGAGCTCATCGTCCCGCTCGGCTCGTGGGTGTTGCGGGCGGCGTGCACCGAGGCGGCAGGCTGGTACCGGCGGGCCGGTGAGCGCACGCCGCGGGTGTGGGTGAACGTGTCGGCGCGACAGCTCGGACGGCACCAGCTGGCCGCCTGCGTGGCCGAGACGCTGCGCGCGACCGGTCTGCCTGCCCACAAGCTCGGGCTCGAGGTGACCGAGCGGCAGGCCCTCGAGGCGACGGAGCCGGTCCTGCAGGAGCTGGGCGACCTGACGCGGCTCGGCTGCGGGCTCGCCCTCGACGACTTCGGCACCGGGCACAGCGACATCCCGCGGCTGCGGGCACTTCCGGTGGACACGCTGAAGATCGATCGGACGTACGTCGCGGGGCTGGGCGCCGACCGGACCGATACCGCCTTGACGGCGGGCATGGTCGCTCTCGCCAGGGCTCTCGGACTGGCCGTCGTCGCGGAGGGCGTGGAGACGACGGCGCAGCGGCGGCTGCTGCAGGAGCTCGGCTGCGACGCCGCACAGGGCTACCTCTTCCACCGACCCGGGCCGGCCGCCGTGGTCGAGCGGTTGCTCGAGCGCGCGGCGGGGTGACGTCGGGCGGCGCGAGAGTCAGCCCGAGGGCGGCAGCAGCTCGCGCCACGCCGCGCCGGCGGCGGGCGAGGCGAGGACGACGTGCCCGTCGGCGACCGCTCGTACGACCGTGCCGGGGTCCGGCGGCGGGTCCGCCGGGTCGAGCAGCCCCGTGGCCCCGGCTGCGAGCAGCTCGGCGATCACCGCCGGCGTGGCCTGCCGGGCGATGCAGAGGACCTTGGTGTCGGAGGTGGCCGAGAGCACCGCGCGAACGGTCTCGCCGCCGGCGCCGTCCGTGCCGAGGTCGAGCAGGACGACGTCGGGCCGGTGCAGCCCGGCCAGCCGAGCCGCCTGCGCGGCGTCGTCGGTGACCTCGAGGACCAGCAGTGTCGGGTCCCCGTCCAGCAGGCCCGCGAGCGACGTCCCCGACCCGGCGATCACGAGCGAGAGCATGCGCCCTCCGGCGCCGTCGCCCCTCGCCGGCGGGTCACCCGCGGATCCGCGGCAGCACGTCCTTCTCGTAGAAGCGGAAGAAGCCCTCGTACTCCGGGCCCATGTCCGCGATGAAGACCTCGTCGTATCCGGCGTCGGCGTACTTGGCGAACTCGGCCACGTGCTTGTCGACGTCCGCCTCGTGGACCGTCGACCCGGCGACGGCGTCGCGGGTGACCAGCGGGGCCAGCTGCTCGAAGTGCTTGGGGGAGGAGAGCACCTGCGCGGCCTCACCGGGGATGCCCTCGTTGAACCAGAGCTCGTGCGCGTAGTCGAGCGCCCTCTCGGGGTCGGTCGAGTAGCTCACCTTGTACCCGACCTGCGCCGGCTTGCCGGGCCCGGCCTTCTCCTTGAACGAGGAGACCACGTCCGCCTCCGGCATGGTCGAGCACAGGCCGTCGCCGATCCGGGCCGCGACCTCGAGGGCCTTGGGCCCGAAGGCCGAGACGTACACCTTCACCGGCTCGTCGGGCAGCGTGTAGATGCGCGCGTCCTCGACCGTGTAGTGGTCGCCGTGGTGGGTCACGGACTCCCCGGTCCACAGCTGGCGCATCACGTCGACGGCCTCCCCGAGCATGGAGAGCCGGACGTCGGTGTTGGGCCAGCGCTGCCCGAGCACGTGCTCGTTGAGCGCCTCCCCGGTCCCGATGCCGAGGGTGAACCGCCCGTTGGTCAGGACCTTCGCCGTCGCCGCGGCCTGCGCGACGATCGCCGGGTGCTGGCGCAGGATCGGGCAGGTCACGGCCGTCGTGATGGGCAGCGAGCAGGCCTGGGAGATGGCGCCGATCATGCCCCAGACGTACGCGCTGTTGCCCTGCGCGTCGTTCCAGGGGTGGAAGTGGTCCGAGATCCAGAGCGCCTCGAAGCCGGCCCGCTCGGCGAGCTTGGCCTGCTCGATCAGCTGGCTGGGCGAGTACTCCTCGCAGGACAGGAAGTAGCCGATGCGCGGGCTCATGGACGAGGTGCCTCCAGTGACGGCGGTGGACGATGCCCGTCCCGTGCCCAACGTGTGGCGCGGAAACCCTGCCGCTCGGGGCCGCCCGATGCTGAGCACGGTCCCGGCCGGAGACGACGGTGGGGCTTGGCGCACCGCCGACGGCGGATCGTGCGCCAAGCCCCAGCATCGATGGGGGCGAGCCCCCTGGTTCAGAGCACCGCCCGGGTCAGGACTCCCCGAGCGTGTTGCCCGCCCCCGCAGCCCGGATGTCCCCGAGCTGGTACTTCTCGACGGCCTCGCGCGGAGCCTCGGGCTTGACCCCGCCCTGGCGCGCGAGCTGCATCAGGGTCGCCACCACGATCGAGGCCGCGTCGACCTTGAAGTGCCGGCGCAGCGCGCCGCGGGTGTCGGAGAGGCCGAAGCCGTCCGTGCCCAGCGAGACGAAGTCGTGCTGGACCCACGGGCGGACCTGGTCCTGGACCGTGCGCATGTAGTCCGACACCGCGATGACCGGGCCGGGGGTGCCGGCCAGGGTCCGCGTGATGTACGGGACCTGCTGCTCCCCGTCGGGGTTGAGCAGGTTGTGCGCGTCGCACGACAGCGCCTCGCGGCGCAGCTCGTTCCACGACGTCGCCGACCACACGTCGGCCGCCACGCCCCAGTCCTGGGCGAGCAGCTGCTGCGCCTCGAGCGCCCACTGCATGGCGACGCCACTGGCCAGGATCTGCGCGCCGGGTGCGCCGTCGTGCACCTGCGGCGCCGGGGCGTAGCGGTAGAGCCCCTTGAGCAGGCCGTCGACGTCCAGGCCCTCGGGCTCGGCCGGCTGCAGGTAGGGCTCGTTGTAGATCGTCAGGTAGTAGAAGACGTTCTCCGCGTCCTGGCCGTACATCCGGCGCAGGCCGTCCTTGACGATGTGCCCGACCTCGAACGCCCACGCCGGGTCGTAGTAGACACAGGCCGGGTTGGTCGACGCGAGCAGCGGGGAGTGGCCGTCCTCGTGCTGCAGGCCCTCTCCGTTGAGCGTGGTGCGCCCCGCGGTCGCGCCGAGCAGGAACCCGCGGCCGAGCTGGTCGCCGAACTTCCAGATCTGGTCGCCGGTCCGCTGGAACCCGAACATCGAGTAGAAGATGTACATCGGGATCATCGGCTCGCCGTGCGTGGAGTACGCCGTTCCCGCCGCGATCATCGAGCCCATCGAGCCGGCCTCGGTGATGCCCTCGTTGAGCAGCTGGCCCTGCTCGGACTCCTTGTAGGAGAGCAGCAGCGCCCGGTCGACGGCCTCATAGCGCTGGCCGTGCGGGGAGTAGATCTTCGCCGTCGGGAAGAGGGCGTCGAGGCCGAAGGTGCGCGCCTCGTCCGGGATGATCGGCACGACCCGCTCGCCGAAGCCCTTGATCTTGACCAGGTCCTTGATGAGCCGGACCGTCGCCATCGTCGTGGCGACCGGCTGCTTGCCCGAGCCGGCCTTGAGCTCGGCGTAGACCTTGTCGTCGGGCAGGTCGAGCGCCTTGTTCGGGTCGCGCCGCTCCGGGACCGAGCCGCCGAGCGCGTTGCGCTTCTCGCGCAGGTAGCGGACCTCGGGGGAGTCCTCGCCCGGGTGGTAGTACGGCGGCAGGTCGGCGAGCGCCTCGTCCGGGATCGGCAGCCCGAGCCGGTCGCGGAACTCCTTGACGTCGACCTTGGTGAGCTTCTTCATCTGGTGCGTCGCGTTGCGGGCCTCGAAGCTCTTCAGGCCCCAGCCCTTGACCGTCTGCACGATGACGACCGACGGCGCGCCCTTGTGCTCGGTCGCCGCCTTGTAGGCCGCGTAGACCTTGCGCGGGTCGTGGCCGCCGCGGCGCAGCCCCTTGAGCTGCTCGTCGCTCATGCCCTCGACGAGCTCGGCGAGCTTGGGGTCGCTGCCGAAGAAGTGCTCGCGGAAGTACGCCCCGGACTCGACGCTGTAGGTCTGCCACTGCCCGTCGGCGACGTTGGCCATGGCCTCGGCGAGGACGCCGTCGGTGTCGCGGGCGAACAGCTCGTCCCACTCGCGGCCCCAGACGACCTTGACGACGTTCCAGCCGGCGCCGCGGAAGTAGCCCTCGAGCTCCTGGATGATCTTGCCGTTGCCGCGGACCGGGCCGTCGAGGCGCTGCAGGTTGCAGTTGACGACCCAGGTGAGGTTGTCCAGCCCCTCGCGGGCCGCGACGCCGAGGGCGCCGAGCGACTCGACCTCGTCCATCTCGCCGTCGCCGAGGAAGGCCCAGACGCGCTGGCTCGAGGTGTCCTTGATCCCGCGGTTCTGCAGGTAGCGGTTGAACCGCGCCTGGTAGATCGAGTCGATCGGGCCGAGGCCCATCGACACCGTCGGGAACTGCCAGAAGCCCGGCATCAGCCGCGGGTGCGGGTACGACGGCAGGCCCGTCCCCGGCCCGGTCAGCTCCTGGCGGAAGCTGTCGAGGTCGTCCTCGGACAGCCGGCCCTCGAGGAAGGCGCGGGCGTACATGCCGGGGGAGGCGTGGCCCTGCCAGAAGATCTGGTCGCCGCCGCCCGGCGCGTCCGGGCCGCGGAAGAAGTGGTTCCAGCCGGTCTCGTAGAGCGTCGCCGACGAGGCGAACGACGCGATGTGCCCGCCGACGCCCACGCCCGGACGGTTCGCCCGCGACACCAGCACGGCGGCGTTCCACCGGTCGATGTTGGCGATGCGCTCCTCGAGCGCCTCGTCACCGGGGAACTCCGGCTCCTGGGCGGGGCCGATGGTGTTGACGTAGTCCGTGCGGACCACGCCGGGCACCGGCACACCCGCATCGCCGGCGTGCTGCAGCAGCTGCTGCACGATGTAGCGCGCCCGGCGGGGGCCTGCGTTCTTGACGAGCGCGTCGAGGGACTCGAGCCACTCCTGGGTCTCCGCCGAGTCGGCGTCCTGGTACGACGCCGGGGCGGTCTGCACCGGGGGGACGGGTACGCCCACCGGACTCTGATCGTTCGCCACCCCCCCAGTGTCCCTCCCCGGAGGGGTGCTCGTCACCAGGGGGGCGGTCATGCCCTGCACGCCGGGGCCGCTGCGGCCCGCAGCACCCGGCCGAACACGTTCCCGTTGGGCGGCAGCCGGGGAAGGAGGCGCTCATGAAGACGCAGGTGATCGAGGTACGGACCGGTGGCCGGGAGGCCGCGTACGACATCACCGACCGGTGTGCCGTGTTCGTCCGCGAGGCCAGCGGAGGCGGCGACGGCCTGCTCTCGCTGTGGGTCCCGCACGCCACCGCGGGGATCGCGGTGATCGAGACCGGGGCCGGCAGCGACGACGACCTGCTCGC
The DNA here is from genome assembly GCF_011250645.1 of Motilibacter aurantiacus. Classification (NCBI taxonomy): domain Bacteria; kingdom Bacillati; phylum Actinomycetota; class Actinomycetes; order Motilibacterales; family Motilibacteraceae; genus Motilibacter; species Motilibacter aurantiacus. Next base: position 124,978 of record NZ_JAANNO010000003.1, on the reverse strand, counting down.
CGCGCTGCGCGACCTGCTGCCCGCCGACGACCGGTGGCGGCACCGGCACGGCACGCCCGGCCACGGCCGCGACCACGTGCTCCCGGCGATCGTCCCGCCGCACGCGACCGTCCCGGTGGTCGGCGGGTCCATGACGCTCGGCACCTGGCAGTCGGTGGTGCTGGTGGACACGAACGTCGACAACCCGCGCCGCGAGGTCCGGCTGAGCTTCCTGGCCGGGTGACCGTCCCGCGCGGCGGGGGCAGGCCTCGGCCCGGCTCAGTCGGTGGGGGTGACCTTGCTGGCGCGGTAGGCGGCGCCGGCGACGGCGCGCTCGTCGTTCTGCGCGCGCGGCCCGACGAGGGCGTACACGACCTCGACCAGCTCGCCCGGCTCGACCGCGTTGCGCCCGGGCGCGTCGAGCGCGTCGGCGTCGAACTCCACCTCGGCCGGCAGTGAGTCGATCACGACGGCCCCTGTCCTGGAGTGCGCGTCCCAGCGCACGACCCGCCCGCTCCCGCGCTGTGCATCCGCCTGCATGGGTGCCCGATGCCCGACTCGCCGAGCACGTAACCGCCCGTTGAGCTTGCGCGCGCTCCGCTCGACGGCGTTGACTACGGCAACGGCGCATGCACGCACGGCAGCGACGGGGTTAGGGACGCGTCGGGGAGGAGCAGGGTGAGCGCGACCGCGGGGCCCGCGGAAGGCCAGCGCGCAGTTGGTGCGCGGCTCGGCATCAAGCCTGGGCAGATGGTCCAGGAGCTGGGCTACGACGACGACTGCGACGAGGAGCTCCGCGAGAGCATCGTGGCCCTCTCGGGCAACGAGCTCGTGTCGGGGGAGCCGGACGACGTCGTCGACGTGGTGCTGCTCTGGTGGCGGGACGGCGACGGCGACCTCGTCGACGCGCTGGTCGACGCCCTCACCGACCTCGGTGACGGCGGTGTCGTCTGGCTGCTCACGCCCAAGACCGGGCGGCCCGGCTACGTCGAGCCGAGCGAGATCGGCGATGCCGCCCCGACGGCGGGGCTCTCGTCGACGAGCAGCGTCAGCGCCAGCCGCGAATGGCAGGGGACCCGGCTGGTCGCGCCGAAGGCCTCGCGCAAGTGAGCGCAGGTCCCGGGGGCGTGCCGGCCGTGGGCTCGCTCGCCCCCGACTTCGAGCTCGAGGACCAGCACGGCACGCCCGTGCGACTGTCGGCGCTGCGCGGCACCCCCGTGCTCCTGGTGTTCTTCCCGCACGCCTTCACCCCCACCTGCACGGGCGAGCTGTGCTCGGTCCGGGACGAGCTGGCCTCGACCGACGAGCAGGCCCCCGGGCTGGACGGGGTGCAGATCCTCGGCATCTCCTGCGACCCGGCGCCGGCGCTGCGCGTGTTCGCCCAGCGGGAGGGGATCTCGTTCCCGCTGCTGTCGGACTTCTGGCCGCACGGCGAGGTCTCGCGCTCCTACGGGGTGTTCTTCGCGCCCCGCGGCTTCGCCACCCGCGGCAGCTTCCTCCTCGACGGCGAGGGCGTGGTCCGCTGGTCGGTCGTCAACGGCCCGGGCGACGCGCGGGACCCGGCGGACTACCGAGCGGCCGTCGCCGCGCTCGCCGAGCCCGTACCCTGAGGGCCGTCGGGCTCGTAGCTCAGCGGTAGAGCACCTCGCTTACACCGAGGGAGTCGGCGGTTCGAACCCGTCCGGGCCCACTTGCCGCCCGCGGTGTCGGCTGCGAGAAGGTGAGCGCGTGGAGCGCCTCATCTGCCTGCGCTGTGGAGCCAGCTGGCCCAGCGAGCGTCCTGTCGCGGCCTGTCCCGTCTGCGCCCTCGAGGTGACCCACGGGGACGCCAACGCGGGCGGCAGCCCGGGGCCGGGCGAGGACGACGCCCTGGTGCGCGACGAGGGGGCCTGAGTGGCCACCACGCCGACGCTCGCCCAGGTCACCGCCGCCCTCGAGGAGCTCTACGACCCGAGCTGGGCCGAGCCCTGGGACGCGGTGGGGCTGGTGTGCGGCGACCCCGACGCCCCCGTGCGCCGGGTCCTGTTCGCCGTCGACCCCGTGGAGGCGACCGCAGCGGAGGCGGCGCGGGGCGGCTACGACCTGCTCGTCACCCACCACCCGCTCTACCTGCGCGGAACCTCCAGCGTGGCGGCAACGACGCCGAAGGGCCGCGTCGTGCACGGGCTCGTCCGCAACGGCGTCGGGCTCCACGTCGCCCACACCAACGCCGACGTGGCCGACCCCGGCGTCTCCGACGCGCTCGCGACGGCCATCGGGCTCACCGGCCTGCGCCCGCTCGACCCCCGGCCGGCCGACCCGCTGGACAAGATCGTGACGTTCGTGCCGACACCCGACGCCGAGCGGGTCGTGGACGCGCTCGCGGCCGCCGGCGCGGGGGCGATCGGCGACTACACCCGGTGCGCGTTCCTCGGCCACGGGACCGGCACGTTCCTGCCGGGCCCCGGGGCGCAGCCGGCCATCGGGCAGGTCGGCACCGCCGAGCACGTCGCGGAGACCCGGCTGGAGATGGTGCTGCCGCGCGGGCGGCGGGCCGAGGTCGTGCGCGCGCTGCGGGCGGCCCATCCCTACGAGGAGCCCGCGTTCGACGTGCTCGAGCTGGCGCTGCCGCCGGGCCCGCGCGGCATCGGTCGGGTCGGCACGCTGCCGGAGGCCGAGCCGCTGGCGCAGTTCGTCCGGCGCGTCGCGGGCGCGCTGCCCGCCGCCCCGGTCGGGATCCGCGCGGCCGGCGACCCCGACGCCCCGGTCCGGACGGTCGCGGTGTGCGGCGGCTCCGGGGACTCTCTGCTCGCCGCGGCCCGGCGCTCGGGCGCCGACGCCTACGTGACCGCCGACCTGCGCCACCACCCCGTCTCCGACGAGCGTGCCGAGGGCCGGCTCGCGCTCGTCGACGCGGGGCACTGGGCGAGCGAGTGGCCGTGGCTGGCCGACGCCGCGGCACGGTTGCGTGCCGCGCTCGCGGCGAACGGCACTACGGTGGAGACAGCCGTCTCGCGGGCCGTGACCGACCCGTGGGCCCTGCACGTCCCGTCCCCGCACTCCTGAGGAGCTCGCCCTGAAGGCCGACCCCGCCGAGCAGCAGCGCCTGCTCGACCTGCAGGGCCTCGACGCCCGCCTGGACCAGCTCGCCCACCGTCGCCGCACCCTTCCCGAGCACGCCGAGATCGAGCAGCTCGACAAGGACCTGCGCCGGTTGCGCGACCTCACGGTCGCGGCCGAGACGCAGGCGAGCGACCTCGAGCGCGAGCAGGCGAAGGCGGAGGCCGACGTCGAGCAGGTGCGCGCCCGCGCCCGCCGCGACCAGGCGCGCCTCGACTCCGGCCGCGTCTCCTCCCCGAAGGAGCTCGTGGACCTGCAGTCCGAGCTGGCCTCGCTGGCCAGGCGGCAGGCCGAGCTCGAGGACGTCGAGCTCTCGGTCATGGAGCGGGTCGAGGAGGTCCAGAGCGAGGTGGCGCGGCTGCGGGCCGACGCCTCCGGCGTCGAGGGCAAGCGCGCGGCGGCCGTGGGCCGGCGGGACGCGGCCGTCGAGGAGATCGACAGCGAGGCGTACCTCACCCAGCAGGCTCGCGAGGCGGTCGTGCGCGACGTCGGGGGCGAGCTGCTGGCGCTGTACGAGAAGCTGCGCGCCTCCTCCGACGGCGTCGGGGCGGCCGAGCTGAAGCAGCGCCGCTGCATGGGATGCCGGCTCGAGCTCAACACGGTCGACCTCGGGCGCTTCCGCGACGCCCCGGCCGACGAGGTGCTGCGCTGCGAGGAGTGCCGCCGCATCCTGGTCCGCACTGCCGAGTCCGGGCTGTGACCGACGCGTCGTCCCAGGCCGGGCAGCGTCGGCTCGTCGTCGAGGCGGACGGAGGGTCGCGGGGCAACCCGGGGCCGGCGGGCTACGGCTCGCTGGTCAAGGACGCCGCGACCGGCGAGGTGCTGGCCGAGCGGGCCGGCGGGCTCGGGCACACGACCAACAACGTGGCCGAGTACACCGGCCTCGTGGAGGGCCTGCGGGCCGCGGCCGAGATCGACCCGAGCGCGAGCGTCGAGGTCCGGATGGACTCCAAGCTCGTCGTGGAGCAGATGAGCGGGCGCTGGAAGATCAAGCACCCCCCGCTGCAGCCGCTCGCCCTCGCCGCCCGCCAGGCCTTCGACCAGTCGCGGGTCCGCTACACCTGGATCCCGCGGGCGCAGAACTCGCACGCCGACCGGCTCGGCAACGAGGCGATGGACGCCCAGGCGCGCGGGGAGCAGTGGACGCCCACGGTCGGCGTGCGCGGCGGCGGCGCGCTGCCGGTCGCCATCGACGAGGCCGAGCCCGAGCCGGCCGTCCCGGCGAACAAGCTGACCGGCTGGGACGACGTGGGCACGCCGACGACGTTCGTGCTCGTCCGCCACGGCGAGTCCGCCAACACGCTCCGCAAGCTCTTCTGCGGCCGCGGCGGAGCGGACCCCGGGCTGACCGAGCGGGGCCGCGCGCAGGCGGAGGCCGCCGCCCGAGCACTGCCCGGCTTCTGCGGCCCGGACCGGCCGGTCGCCGTGGTGTCCTCCCCGCTGCGGCGGGCGCGCGAGACGGCGGAGGCGGCTGCGGCGCTCGTCGGCGTCCCGGTCAAGGTCGAGGAGGGCTTCGCCGAGGCGTCGTTCGGGGAGTGGGACGGGCTCGACCTGGCGGCGGTGCGGGAGCAGTGGCCCGCGCAGCTGCAGGCCTGGCTCGACTCACCGGCCGCCGCGCCGCCGGGTGGGGAGAGCCTGGACGAGGTCGGGGCCCGGGTGAAGCGGGCCCGCGACAAGGTGATCGCGCGCTACGCGGGGCGCACCGTCGTGGTGGTCAGCCACGTGACGCCGCTCAAGCAGCTGGTGCGGCTGGCGCTGGACGCGCCGGCGCACTCGCTGTTCCGAATGGAGATGACGCCGGCGTCGCTGCACCTGGTCCAGTGGTGGCCGGACGGCGGGGCGTCCCTGCGTGCCTTCAACAGCACATCCCATCTGAGCGGGCTGTTGGGCGAGCCGGGGCTGTAGCCCCGGTCATGCTCAGCAGCAGGTGACGGGGGCGCCGGCGCCCACGCCGGTGTCGTTGAAGGCCACGACGCGCAGCTGCGTGCCGAAGCCCGTGCGAGCGGCCCGCGCGAAGCCGTACCCGCCGGTGCCCTCGAGCGCGGCGATCTCGCTGCCCTCCACGTCGGCCCAGGTGGCGCCGTAGTTCGTCGACTTCTGGAGGCGGAAGCCGGTCTCGTTGTCGGCGTTGTCGACGAAGCGGATCGTCACGCCGGAGGAGCTCACGGTGCTGCCAATCACGGTGGGGGCCGTGGGAGCGGTCTCGGTGGTGACGACGTCCGGCGTCATGGTGGCGACGGGCAGGCGCTTGGCGTCGGCGGCGCCGGCCGTGGCGACCAGGGCGGCGCCGGCACCGACAGCGGCCAGGGCGAGCGAGGCGACGTGACGGCGGGTGACGGTGCGCGACATGAGAGGCTCCTGCGAGGCGAGAAAGTTACGGACCGCGACTTCCTTGCGACCCTGCGTTGTTGACGCCCCCATCATGTCGGCCACAAACGGCGTAGCGCAGAGCCTTTCGGGTGATCGCTCTGCGCCATCACCCGATTGGGCTAACCAGTTCTAGAGTGCTAGATGCCGATGGCGAGGGCCCCGGCGACCAGGGCCGGTGGGACCAGCAGCAGCCCCTCGCGGGCGAAGGCCCAGGCGCCGACGTGGAGGCCGCGCGCGGCACAGCGGTCGCGCCAGAGCAGCGTGGCCAGCGAGCCCCAGAGCAGGACGAGCGGCCCCGCGTTGACCCCGACCAGCGCGGCCAGCAGGCGCTCGGCGCTGCCCGCGACCGGCTCGACGGCGAGGTACGCCGGCAGGTTGTTCACCGCGTTCGCGGCTCCCGCCGCCACCCCGGTGAGCCGGAGCAGCGCCCCGCTGCCCTCACCGTCGCCGGCCGCGTCGTGCAGGAGCCGGGTGAGCCCGTGCTCCTGCAGCCCCTGCACGACGAGGAAGAGCCCGACCGTCATCACGACCAGGCGCCAGGGCAGGAGGGCCAGGCGCAGCCGGTCCCTGCGCTTCGCCGCGTAGACGGACACCAGCACGAGCGCGCCGCCGGTAGCGACCGCCCACGGGGGCAGGCCCGCGACCAGCAGGGCGGCGACCACTGCGGTCACCAGGCCGGCCGTGCGCAGCAGTGCCGGGTCCGCAGCCTGCGGGCTCTCGGGGATCCCGTACGCGCCCCGCAGCGCCCGCCGGTGGCGGAGCAGCAGGACGGCCAGGGTCACGGCGAGGACGGCGAGCTGGGGGAGCGCGGCGTGGCGGGCGTACTCCAGCGCGCCCAGCCCCCGGCCCTCGGCGGCGAGCAGGTTGGTGAGGTTGGAGACGGGCAGCAGCAGGCTCGCGGCGTTCGCCAGCCAGATGGTGGCGAAGGCGAACGGGAGCGCGGGCAGGCCGAGCCTCCGGCACATCGCCAGCACGACCGGGGTGAGCAGCACGGCGGTCGTGTCCAGGCTCAGCACGACCGTGGTGACGGTGCAGAGCAGGCACACGAGCAGGAAGAGCCGGCGCACGCTGCCGCGCCCCAGCCGGGCGGTGACGCTCGCGCCGGCCTCGAACAGGCCGGCGTCGTCGGCCAGCTCGGCGAGCACCGTGACCGCCACGAGGAACCCGAGGACCGGCGCGCTGCGCTCCAGCACCTCCACGGCGCCCGCCGGCGAGAGCCAGCCGGTCAGGACGGCGAGCGCCCCGGCCAGGGCCACGACTGCGGGCACGGGGAGCGACTGTACGTGGCGGTACCCTGGCGACGGACGAGCCGGCCGGGCGGTCGCGTCGGCGCCCTCGGGCGCCGCCGAGGAAAGTCCGGACTCCACAGGGCAGGGCGGTGGGCAACACCCACCCGGGGCGACCCGCGGGAAAGTGCCACAGAAAGCAGACCGCCGGTGCCTCTGGCACCGGTAAGGGTGAAACGGTGGTGTAAGAGACCACCAGCGCCCGGGGTGACCCGGGCGGCTCGGCAAACCCCGCCCGGAGCAAGGCCAGACAGGAAGCGCACAGCGTCAGCTGGGAAGGGCGGCCCGCCCGAGCTTCCGGGTAGGCCGCACGAGGCCGTCGGCAACGGCGGCCCTAGATGGATGGCCGCCCCCGCCGCTCCGGTGGCGGGACAGAATCCGGCTTACAGGCCGGCTCGTCCCCTCCTCCCGGCCTGCCCGTGGCACAACCACGGTGGTGGATGCCGTGCCGGACGGGATCGCGCGCGGCTAGGCGCGGCGGGCGGTGACGAGCCAGGCGCGGGAGCCGGGCCGGGCGCCGTCCTCGCGGGGGTGGGCGCCAGTTCGGCACGCAGCCGGGCCAGCGCCTCGGCTGCCGCAGCCCGGCCGAGTCCGGCAACGTCGCGCTCGTGCTGCTGAAGCCGCGTACCCAGGCGAGGGCCGCCTCGACGTGGGGGCCGGACCAGGGCGTCACTCCGCCGAAACCCACTTCGGTGAACCCAGCACGGGCCAGCACACCCTGCACGAGCGACGGGTCCGCGATCGAGAACGGGTAGGCGCCCGCCGGTGGCGGGACGGCCGGTGCCCGGGCACGCCGCACGGCGACGTCCCACTCGTCGCCCGCCGCCGCCTGCCTCTCGAGCATGGCGAGCCGCCCGCCGGGTCGCGGCGCCCCGCCGATGTCGTGAAGACCGCTCGTAGGTCGGCGAAGGACATCGCCCCGGAACGGCTCACCACGAGGTCGTGACGGGCCGTGTAGCCGGGGAGCATCGACGCCGCGCCCTCACCCGTAGCCATCCCGGCCCTTCCGCCGCGCCCGACACGGTGAGGCCACGCCAGTCCCGGCGCGCCCGGACGTCGACGCACCGGCGGCGGTGCGCCCGGGCACCCTTGTCGGTGCCCTCTGCTTCGGTACGCCCGTGACCTACTTCCCGGACTGCCCGCCCGACACGTTGCCCTACACGCTGCTCCAGTTCCGCGCCGCGATGGCCCGGCTGCTCGAGCTCAGCGAGGCCGAGCTGCAGGAGAAGAAGGCCCGCCAGGCGGTGATGCTCTGCCATGCGGTCTCCCGCAGCGCTGCCAATCGGGAGCGGCTCTGGCAGGAGATGGACTACATCGAGCAGGCGATCGGCATCAAGCAGCTCGAGAGCCTGCGCCGGCCGGGCGGCGGCGGGGCCTTCAGCTGAGGACGACGTCCCCGTAGCCGGTGAGCAGCCGCCACCGCTGCTCCCGCACCCCCGCCGCCGGGGCGTAGCGGTCGACGTCGGCGTACACCCCGAGGTCGAGGCCGGTCAGCTGGGCCACGTCGGCCACGGGGGCCTGGAACGTCCGGAACGGCCCCAGCGGCGGCGCGTCGCCGGTGGCGGCCCGGGCCGACGTCACCCGGGACAGCTCCAGGTCGGGCAGCTGCGGGGTCTGGTCGAGGACGTACGCGGTCGCCGCGAGCTCGCCCGCGTCCATGAACGCGGCGACCTTGTAGAAGCGCCGCGGGATGAGGGCCCCCCGGTAGGGCGGGTCGTCGTCGGCGAAGACCGGGCCGGTGAAGACGGCGAGCCGGCGCCCGCCCGTCACCGCGTTGTCGAGCAGGTAGTTCTCCAGCCCGTTCCACAGTTGCAGGCCCTGGTTGAACGCGGAGGCCTGCGGCGCGCAGTTGGTGAAGAAGAAGGTGTCGGCATTGGCGCGCTCGGCCACCTGCGGAGCCCCCCAGGCCGGGTCGCGGCGGCGTACGAGATGACCGCGGTCGAGGTCGTTGTCGGCATAGACGTCCTCGCCGGTCTGGGCGGACGCGGGCAGCCGGGGGTCGAAGGACCAGCGGTCGCGCGAGCGCTCGACCTCGACGATCTGTGCCCCGTCGATGACGACGCCGGTCACCGCGGCCAAGCGGCGGTCCGGGTGCATGGCGATCGAGAAGTGCGTGTAGTCCAGCAGGGCCGTCTCGACCCCCCGGACGTGGGGGAAGGGCGCGTCGACGCCGAGGAACGCCGGGTCGTAGCCGAGCTCCGGGCTCGTCATGAGCGGCGGTGCCTCAGTCGTCCGAGCGCTGCTGCGCGGCGAGCCACCGCTCGTCGTACCCGGTGCGGGTGGCGACGTGGGGGACGCTGTAGCCCTGCTGCAGCAACGCGATCGCCTGCTCGGGGCTCCACTCCGCCTTCGGTGCGCCCGCCCGCCGCACGCTCACCTCGCCGAAGGCGGGCTGTCCGTTGCTGGGGCGCAGGCCGCCGAGTCGGGTCACGGGCTCCGAGTCTAGCGCCGCACGGCCCAATGGCCTCGACGCGCCGCGGGTGCGCCGGACCCGGGACGTTCAGCCCGCCGGCGGCTGGGGCAGGATCTGCTCGGGTCGAGCTTCGAGAGTGGAGGCCGACCCGTGCACGCACCGCCCGACCCGTCCCCCGAGCCGGCCGCCCGTGGCCGCCAACGCCGCGTCGAGGTGCTGCACGACGGTGAGTGGCTTCCCGGAACGCTGCTGCACGCGTACCGGGTCGGCGATCGCTGGCGCGCCGTCGTGCGCTACTACGCGGGCCCCGGCAGCCAGTACCAGCAGGCGAGGTGGGCCGAGGACGTGCGCCGGCCGCCGGCCGGTGCGTGATCGCGCAGGCGCCGCGAGCGTGGTTCGCTCCTGCGCCGCCGGGGGAGGGGCGTACCGATCCGGACAGGAAGGGGACAACGCCGTGTTCGAGGCGGAGAACATCAACCTCTGGCGGGACCACGACGTGGTGGACCGCGAGGGCTCGAAGATCGGCTCGCTGGAGTCGGTGTACGTCGACACCGCGACCGACCGGCCGTCGTTCGCGGGGGTGAAGACCGGCATCATCGGCCGTCACCGCATCGTCTTCGTCCCGCTCGACGGCGCAGTGGTCGGCCCGGACTACCTCAAGGTGCAGCACGCCAAGGACCTGGTGAAGAACGCTCCCGGTATCGAGACCGACGGGGAGCTGCTCGCCGACGCGGAGCCGGCGATCTTCGCCCACTACGACCTGGCCTACTCCACCGGTGCCGCCGGTGAGCGGAGGCTCGCGCGCCGCTGACGGTGCCGACTGGACGGGACGGGGCGGCTCGGCCGGCGACTGCCGGGCGGGCCGCCTCCGTGGTGAGTGGGGAGCCGTCAGGCGCTGGGCAGGGTCAGGACGTCGGCGCCGGTGTCGGTGACCACGAGGGTGTGCTCGAACTGCGCAGTGCGCTTCCGGTCACGGGTGACGACGGTCCAGCCGTCGTCCCACATCTCCCACTCGATCGTCCCGAGGGTGAGCATCGGCTCGATGGTGAACGTCATCCCCGGCTCCATCACGGTGGTCGCCGCGGGGTCGTCGTAGTGCGGGATGACGAGGCCGGAGTGGAAGACCGGTCCGACGCCGTGCCCGGTGAAGTCGCGGACCACGCCGTAGCCGAAGCGCTTCGCGTACGACTCGATCACCCGGCCGATCACGTTGACCTGCCGGCCCGGGCGTACCGCCTTGATCGCGCGGCTCAGGGCTTCCCGGGTCCGCTCGACGAGCAGCCGCGACTCCTCGTCGACGTCGCCCACGAGGTACGTCGCATCCGTGTCGCCGTGCACGCCGTCGACGTAGGCGGTGACGTCGATGTTGACGATGTCGCCGTCGCGCAGCACCGTCGAGTCGGGGATGCCGTGGCAGATGACCTCGTTGATCGACGTGCACATCGACTTCGGGAAGCCGCGGTAGCCCAGCGTCGAGGGATACGCGTCATGAGCGACGAGGTACTCGTGGCCGATGCGGTCCAGCTCGTCGGTCGTGATGCCCGGCCGGATGTGGCGCGCCGCCTCCTCCATCGCGTCCGCCGCGACCCGTCCCGCCCGCCGGATGCGCTCGACGGTCGCGGCGTCCATGACGTGTGGCCCGGTGTAGCGGGTGGGGCGGGGCTTGCCGACGTACTCGGGCCGCGCGATGCGCGTGGGAACGTTGCGCTGCGGGGAGACGGACCCCGGGACGAGCACTGCCACGGAACGAGTCTAGGCGAGCGACGGGCAGCGGCCCGGCGCCGAAGGGGCCGACGATGAGCCACGAGTACTGGTACTGCCTGCGGCACAAGACCGTCGAGACCGAGCAGATCTGCCCGGGCTCCGAGCGCATGGGGCCGTACGCGACCCGGCAGGAGGCGGAGAACGCGCTCGCGTCGGCCGCCGAGCGCACCGAGGCGTGGGACAACGACGAGCGCTGGAACGACGACTGAGAGCGCAGCGGCCCGACACCCCACAGCGGGGCGCCGGGCCGCTCGGCCGGGACAGCCGGCTCAGGACTCCCCGGGCCCCTGCTCGGGTGCGGGCGAGGCGGGCGTCGTGGGGGCGGGTGCCGAGGGGGAGGGCGGAGGCGTCGGTGCTGCTGCCGCCGGGGCCGTCTCGACGGGCGCCGGCGCCGGCGCTGCCGTGGCCTGCTGCTCCTGCTCCACGGCAGTGGGAGCAGCCTGCTTCGCAGTGCGCCTCGCGGGGCCGGTCAATGCGGTCCCACGAGCCGTGGCGGTGGACGCGGCCCGCGTACGCGCGGCCGCCTTGCGCGGTGTCGCAGCCGGAGTGGCCGTCCGGCCGGGCGTCGCCCGCCCGGTGGTGCCGCGCGCGGAAGTCTTCGCTGCAGTGCTCTTCACCGCAGTGCCCTTCGCGGCAGTGCTCTTCGCGGCCGTGCTTCTCGCCGCAGTGCCCTTCGTCGCAGCGGCCCTCGTCGCCGCAGCCTTCGTGGCAGTGGCCTTCACCGCAGTGCTCTTCGCGGGAGCCTTGGCACCGGCCCCGGAGGTCGTTGTCTTCGTGGCCCTGCCTCTCGTGGCGGCGGGCTTCGTGGCAACGGTCTTGGTCGCAACGGTCTTCGTGGCAGTCGCCTTGGCCGTCGTCGCCTTGGCCGTCGTCGCCTTGACCGTCGTCGCCTTGGCCGGAGCGGCCTTGGCCGCTCTCGTCGCCGCGGTGCGCACGCCGGTGGCCCGCGTCGTGCTGCGCGCGGCGCCGCCCCGCGGTGCGGCCGGTGCCTTCTTCGCCGTGCCGGCCGACGCCGCCTTCCTGGCGCCGGTGACCGACTTCTTCGCGGTCTCCGCCGTCTTCTTCGCCGTGGCCGCGGTTTTCTTGGCCGTGGCGGTTGTCTTCTTCGCGACGGCGGAGGCGGCCTTCCTGGCTCCGGCCGTCGTGCCCGCGGGCGCCTTGCGCGCGACGAGGGTCTGGTCGTCGATCGCCGCCTCAGGGGCGATGGCTCGGATGGCGTTCTGCGCGAGGGTCTTGACGCTGTAGGTGTTGGTCGAGGAGGCGATGACCTTGTTGCGGTTGACGACCTCGAACTTGAACCGGCCGGCCCGATCCTTCTTCAGAACGAACGTTGCTGGCACGAGTGCCTCCTGAGCTTCGCGATTGGCGGACCGCCCGGCGGGCCCGGACGCACCTTTACCCGCAAAGATCGCACTTCAGCGCTGGGTCTGCCAACATCGATGACCGAAGCCCACGTCGTGCCGTTCCCCACGAGCTGCAGGTGCGGGCGTTGTGATTGACGGCCTCGGCACCTGAAGTCGGCTTTGGTCGTCGGGTCCGCCCATTCAATGCACACGGAGATTGCAGCGGCCACAGGAGTGCCCTGTCGGCCGAGCAGGGCAGCGGCGTCCGGCCGATGCGGTCGCTGCGGACGACCGGTGCGACGATCGCCTCATGCCGACCTCTTTCGAGCTTCCCGATGTGAGCGGTGTCGTCCTCGGTGTCCTCGGAGGGACAGGAGACCTCGGGCGCGGGCTGGCGGCCCGCTTCGCCGCTGCGGGCCAGCAGGTCGTGATCGGCTCGCGCGACGCCGAGCGCGCGGTCGCCGCCGCGCAGAGCCTGCCGCTCGGGGGCGGCTCGGTGCGCGGGGCCGACAACCTCGAGTGCGCGCGGGCCGCCGACGTCGTGGTGGTCGCGGTTCCGTGGGACGGGCACGCCGCACTCCTGGAGGGATGCGGCGAGGCCCTCGACGGCAAGGTCGTCGTCGACTGCGTGAACCCGCTCGGCTTCGACGAGCGGGGGGCGTACGCGCTGCCCGTCGAGGAAGGCAGCGCGTGCCTTCAGGCGCAGCGGCTGCTGCCCGGCAGCCGTGTGGTGGGGGCCTTCCACCACATCTCCGCGGTCGTGCTCCTCGACCCGCAGGTGGAGAGCCTCGACCTCGACGTCATGGTCGTGGGGGACGACCGGGAGGCGACGGACACCGTGCAGGCGCTCGCCTCCCGGCTCCCGGGCGTACGCGGCGTCTACGCCGGCCGGCTGCGCTCGGCCGCCCAGGTGGAGGCGTTGACCGCGAACCTGATCTCGGTCAACCGCCGCCACCGGACGCACGCCGGGATACGCGTCACCGGCTTGTGAAGTAGGCCCCGCGCCGTTGGGTGGCCATCAGCACGAGGCCCGCAGCGAACGCGCCGGCGGCGAAGAGGACCGGCGTCGCGATGCCGAAGACCTTGGACTCGCCCTCGAGCAGCGAGGTGACCGACCCGATGAGCAGCGCGATCATGCACGCCGCTCCGCCGATCGGCACGACCACCCGGAAGAGCAGGTTGCGCCGGCCGGACAGGTGTCCGCGGAAGTACGCCGGAACCGCAGCGCAGGTGAGCCCGTAGTAGGCGCAGATGCCGAGCGCCGTGGCCTCGACCGAGTCGGCGAGGGCGTTCTCGCTGGACATGAGGAAGGCGACGAACAGCGCGGCGGAGATCCCGCCGATGACCCACGTGGCCACGGCGGGAGAGCCGCTGTCCTTCTCGACCCGGGCGAGCGGAGCGGGCATCGCGCCGTGCGCGCCCATCGACAGCACCGTGCGGACCATCGGCACGATGGTCGTCTGGGTGCCGGCCACCGCGCTGGAGAGCACGCACAGCAGCAGCAGATTTCCGCCTTGGCCTCCGAGGACCTCCTGCGCGAAGGCGGCGAGAACGTCCTCGTCGCCCAGGGCCGCGGTGCGCTCGATGCCGCCCCAGGCGATCACGGCCACCGTCGCCCCGACGAGGATCACGACGAGGATGCCGATCGCGACGAGGGCCGCGACGGCCGGCCCGCGCCGCGGCGCCGCCGTCTCCTCGTTGACGGAGAAGCTGCTGTCCCATCCCCAGTAGAGGAAGACCGCCAGCAGCAGGCCGGTCCAGGTCGCGCCCATGCCCGCGCCGAAGGGGTCGAGCCAGGTGGCGTCCGGGGTCGTCGAGCCGGGGTGGCCGACGATCAGGACCTCCCAGAGCGCCTTCCCGGCGAACACGACCAGCAGCACGAGCTCGATGAGCAGCAGCGCGGTCTGGGTCGCGGCGGTCGTCGTGATGCCCCGGCTGCACAGCCACGTGAGCAGCCCGATCCAGACCAGGCCGGCGACGAGCTGGGCGACGCGCGAGTCGGCCAGCCCGTCGGCGCCGACGAGCAGGAAGAGGTACTGCGCGGCGACCTGCGCGAGGCTCGCCATGACGAACAGGGACGACACCACGACGGCCCAGCCCCCGAGCCAGCCCGTGCGTGGGCCGAAGGCGCGGGCGACCCAGGCGAAGGTCGTCCCCGCGTCGGGCTCGTGGGCGTTGAGCTCGCGGTACGCGAGGGCCACCAGAAGCATGGGGACGACCGCGAGGAGCATGATCCCGGCGGCGTGGCCACCCGCCTCGTCCGCGAGCAGCCCGACGGTGACGGCGAGGCTGTACGCGGGGGCGGTCGAGGCGAGGCCGATCACCGCGCTTCCGAACGCCGATATCGCGTTGCGGCGCAGACCCTTCTCAAGCGGTAGGCCTGTGACGGGGCCTGCAAGCGTGGTGATCTCAGCTGTCAACTCGGTCCTCCGGGCGTGTCGTCGAGGTGCGCCGCGTCATTGTGCAGGGTCGAAGCGGCCGGTGCGGGAACGTGCCCCGAACGACGAGTGTGCCTGGAGAAGCGGGCGGCGTGCGTGCCGGTGGGCCGCGGGCTCAGTGGTAGGTGTTCTCCTCCGGCGGATAGGTGCCGGCGACGACGTCGTCGGCGAACCGCCGGGCCGCGTCGGTGAGCACCCCGCGGACGTCGGCGTACCGCTTGACGAACTTGGGCGGACGGCCCGGCGTGAGCCCTGCCATGTCCTGCCAGACCAGCACCTGGGCGTCGGTCGCGGGGCCCGCGCCGATGCCCACGGTCGGGATCGCCAGGGCCTTGGTCACCCGCTCGGCGAGCTCGGCGGGGACGACCTCGAGCACGATCGCGAACGCTCCCGCGGCCTCGAGCGCGAGCGCGTCCTCGACCAGCTGGTCGCCGGCCGCGCCGCGACCCTGGACCCGGTAGCCCCCGAACGCGTTCACCGACTGCGGCGTCAGCCCCAGGTGGCCCATGACGGGCACCCCGGCGGCGACGAGCGTCTCGACCTGCCCGAGGACGCGCCGGCCGCCCTCCAGCTTCACCGCGTGGGCGCCGCCCTCCTTGAGGAACCGGGCCGCGGACTCCAGCGCCTGGGCCGGGGAGGCCTGGTAGCTGCCGAAGGGCAGGTCCGCGACCACCAGGGCCCGGCTCGTCCCGCGGACGACGGCCGCGACGAGGGGGAGCAGGTCGTCGACCGTCACGGGGACGGTGGTGGCGTGGCCGAAGACCGTCGTGCCCGCGCTGTCCCCGACCAGCAGGACGGGGACCCCCGCCTCCTCGAAGACCGCGGCCGTCAGGGCGTCGTAGGCCGTGAGCATGGGCCAGCGCTCGCCACGGGCCTTGGCCTCCGCCACGTCGCGCACCGTGACGCGGCGCCCGGCAGGCAGGGACGAGAAGTGGCTGGGCTCGGACATGAGGGCTCCTTGCGCATCTCGAGGCGCTCCGACGCGTCCCCGGACTGCTGCCATCGTGCCACCGACGGGCCTGTCGGCGCCGTCGCGCAGGCTCTCAGGGGCCGGTGACCGCAGACCCCTCGCCGGGCGGGGAGGTCACGGCCGGGGGCTCCGTCCGCGCGTGCGCGCCCGGGGCCGTCTCCCGCCAGCGGCTGGTGATGGGCAGTCGGCGGTCGCGCCCGAAGTTGCGGGCCGAGATCTTCGGGCCCGGCGGGTACTGCCGCCGCTTGTACTCGGCGGCGTCGACCATGCGCAGGATGCGCTCGACGAGGTCGGGGTCGAACCCGGCGGCGACGATGTCCGCCACCCCGAGGTCCTGCTCCACGTAGAGGTCGAGCACCGCGTCGAGCAGTGTGTAGTCCGGCAGCGAGTCCGTGTCGCGCTGGTCGGGCCGCAGCTCGGCCGAAGGCTCTTTCGTGATCGAGCTCTCCGGAATCGGAGGGCGCTCGCCGCGCTCCTCAGCCACCCGGTTGCGCCACCGGGACAGGCCCCAGACCAGCGTCTTCGGGACGTCCTTGAGTGGTGCGTAGCCCCCCACCGCGTCGCCGTACAGGGTCGAGTAGCCGACGGCGAGCTCGCTCTTGTTGCCCGTCGCGAGCACGAGGTGCCCGTGCTGGTTCGACAGGCCCATCAACGTCGTGCCGCGCACGCGCGCCTGCAGGTTCTCCTCCGCGAGCCCGGTCAGCTCGAGCTCGCCCATGAACGCGTCGACCATCGGCGCGATCGCGACGGTCGAGTAGTGCACCCCGGTGCGCTCGGCCAGGTCGGCAGCGTCGCCCTTGGAGTGGTCGGAGGAGTAGCGGCTCGGCAGCGAGACGCCGTGGACGTTGTCCGCGCCGATCGCGTCGCACGCGATGGCCGCGGTGAGCGCGGAGTCGATGCCGCCGGACAGGCCCAGGGCGACCGACCGGAAGCCGTTCTTGCGGACGTAGTCCCGCAGCCCGAGGACGAGCGCGCCGTAGACCTCCGCCTCGTCGGCGGTCCGCTCGGCCACGGGAGCCGGGGCCGGGTCGTACGCCGGGGCCGGCTCGGCGGAGACCACCGACCGCTCGATCCGCACCCGGCTGCCGTCGGGCGCCTCGAGGTGGCTGCGGGTGTCGTCCTCGGAGGCCGTCGCTGCCGGCAGCTCGAGGTCGACGTACAGCATCGCCTCCTCGAACTGCGGGGCGCGGGCCAGGATGGTGCCCTCGGCGGATACCGCCATCGAGTCGCCGTCGAAGACCAGCTCGTCCTGGCCCCCGACCATGTTCACGTACGCCGCGGCGCAGCCGGCCTCGGCCGCCCGGCGCCGCAGCAGCTCCACGCGGGCGTCGTCCTTGTTGCGCTCGTAGGGCGAGGCGTTCACGACGAGGAGCAGCCCGGCGCGGGCCTCGCGCGCGACGGCTGCGGGGCCGCCGTCCTGCCACAGGTCCTCGCAGATGACGAGCGCGACGTCGACGCCGTGCACCCGGACGACGGCCAGCGAGTTGCCCGGGACGAAGTAGCGGTACTCGTCGAAGACGCCGTAGTTGGGCAGGTGGTGCTTGGCGTAGCGTGCGACCACGCGGCCGCCGTGCAGGAACGCGGCGGAGTTCTGCGGGCAGCCGGCGGGCTTGCCGAGCTGGGGCACCGCGTCGGTCAGCGCGTCGAGGTAGCCGACGACGACGACCGTGTCCCCGAGGCCCTCGTCCGCCAGCCGCACCGCCAGCGCGTCCAGCTGCCGGCGGGACGCGGCCTGGAAGGTCTTGCGGAGCGCGAGGTCCTCGACGGGATATCCGGTGAGCGCGAGCTCGGGCAGCGCGACGAGGTGGGCGCCCTGCCCCGTGGCGGCCCGGACGCTGTCGACCACGAGCTGGGCGTTGGCCGTGACGGCGCCGACGACCGGGTTGACCTGAGCGAGCGCGATTCGCAACTGAGGCACGGCACGAGCCTAGGCGCGCGAGCACTCTTCACGACACGCGGCGGCCCCGTAACCTCGGCGACACACGGTTCGTAGGAGGATGCGCCCATGGGTAGGCAGGAAGAGTTCGTCCTCCGGACGATCGAGGAACGCGACATCCGTTTCGTACGGCTGTGGTTCACCGACGTCCTCGGCTTCTTGAAGTCCGTGGCGGTCGCGCCGGCCGAGCTCGAGGCCGCCTTCAACGAGGGCATCGGGTTCGACGGGTCGGCCATCGAGGGCTTCGCCCGGGTCTACGAGTCCGACATGCTCGCGAAGCCCGACCCGACCACGTTCCAGATCCTGCCGTGGCGCGCGGAGTCCCCGGGCGTTGCGCGCATGTTCTGCGACATCCTCATGCCGGACGGCTCCCCGTCGTTCGCCGACCCGCGCTACGTGCTCAAGCGCACCCTGAGCCGGGCGGCCGACCTGGGGTTCAGCTTCTACACCCACCCCGAGGTCGAGTTCTTCCTCTTCGAGAAGGAGCTCGCCCCCGACGGGCGGCCGGTCCCCGTGGACCGCGCCGGCTACTTCGACAACACCCCGCACAGCATCGGCCACGACTTCCGCCGCGCCGCGATCACCATGCTCGAGTCCATGGGCATCTCGGTGGAGTTCAGCCACCACGAGGGCGCGCCCGGCCAGCAGGAGATCGACCTGCGCTACGCCGACGCGCTGACGACGGCGGACAACCTCATGACGTTCCGCCTCGTCATGAAGCAGGTCGCGCTCGAGCAGGAGGTGCAGGCCTCCTTCATGCCCAAGCCGTTCACCGAGTTCCCCGGCTCCGGCATGCATACCCATCTCTCGCTCTTCGAGGGCGACCGCAACGCCTTCCACGAGGCGGGGGCGCCGTACCAGCTGTCGAAGGTGGGCCGCTCCTTCATCGCCGGGCTGCTGCGCCACGCCTCCGAGATCACCGCGGTCACCAACCAGTGGGTGAACTCCTACAAGCGCCTCTCCGGTGAGAACGAGGCGCCCGCGTTCATCTGCTGGGGCCACAACAACCGCTCCGCGCTGGTCCGGGTGCCGATGTACAAGCCGAACAAGGGCGGCTCGACGCGCATCGAGATCCGCTCGCCCGACACGGCGTGCAACCCGTACCTCACCTTCGCGGTGCTGCTCGCGGCCGGGCTCAAGGGCATCGAGCAGGGCTACGAGCTCCCCGAGGGCGCCGAGGACGACGTCTGGTCGCTGACCGACTCCGAGCGCCGCGCGCTGGGGATCAACCCGCTGCCGTCGAACCTCGCCGAGGCGATCCGCGTCATGGAGGGCAGCGAGCTCGTCGCCGAGACGCTGGGCGAGCACGTGTTCGACTTCTTCCTGCGCAACAAGCGCCAGGAGTGGGTGGAGTACCGCCGCGAGGTCACCCCGTTCGAGCTGAACCGCTACCTGCCCGTGCTCTGACGGGCCGTGCTGGTCCGCAGCGTCCACGAGCGGCTCCTCCTCGCCAGCCCCGACGCGGTGGGGGAGCTGCTCGACGCGCTCGGCGGCGCCCACGACCGGCTCTGGCCGGCGGGCCGCTGGCCACCGCTGCGGCTGGACCGCCCGCTGCGGGTCGAGGCTGCCGGGGGACACGGCCCGATCGGGTACGCCGTGGTCGCCCACGAGCCGGGCCGGCGGGTCGTCTTCCGCTTCACCGAGCCGCGCGGCCTCGTCGGCGTGCACCGGTTCGAGGTCGAGCCCCGGCAGGGGGTCGGCGTGGTCCTGCGGCACACCCTCGAGGCCTCCCTGCGCGGCAGGCTGCTGCTCGGCTGGCTCCTCGTGCTGCGGCCCCTGCACGACGCGCTGCTCGAGGACCTGCTCGACCGGGCCGAGCTGGCCGTCGAGGGGCGGGTGCACGCGCCCGCGGGCTGGACGGCGTACGTGCGCCTGCTGCGGCCCCTGCGGCGGGCCCGTCGTCGTGCCGCAGCCGGCGGCGGGTGGCACGATGCGCCCGTGGACGGAGGGCACAGGTGACGATGCTGCCGGCGCAGCCACCGCCGGCCCGGCCCGAGGGCGGGGACCCGCGTGCCCGGCTCGCCCGGCTCGGGTTCACCGACGCCGCGCACGCCGCGAGCCGGCTGGGGTCCGGCCGCCTGGCGGCGCTCGCCGAGGACAGCCGCCTGCTGGCCGACCTGGGCGCCTCGCCCGACCCGGACCAGGCCCTGAGCGGCCTCGCCGACGTCGTGGCCGCCCAGCCCGATCCCGGGCCCCTGCTCCTCGCCCTGCAGCAGGACGGGGCCCTCCGACGGCGGCTGCTCAGCGTGCTCGGGGCCAGCCTCGCCCTGGGCGAGACCCTCGTCCGCCACCCGGACACGTGGCGCCTGCTGCGGGGGGCCGCGCCGCTGAGCCTGCGGCCGTTGCGCGCGCAGTTGCTGGCCGCGGTCGGCGCCGACCCGTCGGCCGACCCGCCGGTCGCGACCGTCGAGTCGGCCGTCGACGCGCTGCGGGCGGCGTACCGGCGGGCGCTGCTCGTCATCGCCGCCCGCGACCTGGTGGCCGAGCGCGGCCTGCCGGGCACGGCGGCCGACCTCGCCGAGCTGGCCGACGCCGCGCTGGAGGCCGCGCTCGCGGTCGCCCGGGCGGCCGAGCCCGACGCGGGCCGGTCGGCGCGGCTCGCGGTGATCGGGATGGGCAAGTGCGGCGGCCGCGAGCTCAACTACGTCAGCGACGTGGACGTGGTGTTCGTCGCCGAGCCGGCGCCGGGCGCCGACGAGGCGGACGCCCTGCGCGTCGCGGCACGGCTGGCCCAAGGGCTGCTGCGCGCCTGCATGGCGCCGTCCCCCGAGGGCCCGCTGTGGGAGGTGGACGCCGCGCTGCGCCCCGAGGGCAAGCAGGGGCCGCTGGTCCGTACGCTGCGCAGCTACGTCGCCTACTACGAGCGCTGGGCGAAGACCTGGGAGTTCCAGGCCCTGCTCAAGGCCCGCCCGTCGGCCGGCGACCTGCGGCTCGGCGAGGACTACGTCGACGCCGTCGCGCCGCTCGTCTGGCAGGCCGCCGCCCGGCCCGACTTCGTCGAGGACGTCCAGAAGATGCGGCGGCGCGTGGAGGAGCACGTGCCGCGGGCACAGGCCGCGCGCCAGCTCAAGCTCGGGCGTGGCGGGCTGCGCGACGTCGAGTTCGCCGTCCAGCTGCTGCAGCTCGTGCACGGGCGGGGCGACGAGACGCTGCGCTCCTCGACGACGCTGGACGCCCTCGCGGCCCTGGCCGACGGCGGCTACGTGGGCCGGGAGGACGCCGCGAAGCTCGACGAGGCGTACCGCTTCCTGCGCACCCTCGAGCACCGGATCCAGATGCACCGGCTGCGCCGCACCCACCTCGTCCCCGAGGACTCGGCGGACCTGCGGCGCATCGGGCGCTCGCTGGGCCTGGCGGGCGACCCGGCCGACGAGCTGGTCCGCGAGTGGAAGCGGCACGCCCTCGAGGTGCGCCGGCTGCACGAGAAGCTCTTCTACCGGCCGTTGCTGCAGGCGGTCGCGCGGCTCTCGCCGGGGGAGGCGCGGCTGGCCCCCGAGGCCGCGAAGGCCCGGCTGGAGGCGCTCGGCTACGCGGACCCCGCGGGCGCGCTGCGCCATCTGGAGGCGCTCACGACCGGCGTGCGCCGCCGGGCCGCGATCCAGCGCGCCCTGCTGCCGGCGCTGCTCGGCTGGTTCGCGGACGCCGCCGACCCCGACGCGGGGCTGCTGGCCTTCCGGCAGGTCAGCGACGCGCTCGGGGACACCCCGTGGTACCTGCGGACGCTGCGCGACGAGGGCGAGACCGCCCAGCGCCTCGCCCGCGTCCTCGCCTCGAGCCGCTATGCGGCCGATCTCCTGCTGCGCGCGCCGGATGCCGTGCCGATCCTCGGTGACGACGCCGAGCTGCAGCCCCGGCGCAGCATGCAGTTGTGCGAGGAGGTGCTGGCGACGGTCCGCCGGCACGAGGACCCGACGGTGGCCGCGGCGGTCAGCCGGGCCATCCGCAGGCGCGAGCTCTTCCGGGTCGCCGCCGCCGACGTGCTCGGCCTCCTCGACGTGGAGCGGGTCGGCACGGCGCTGACCGACGTCGCCGCGGCGACACTGGCGGGCGGCCTGGACGCCGCCCAGCGCTTCGTGGCGGGCGAGCGGAGAGGCCCGCTGCCCACGCGGGTGGCGGTCATCGGGATGGGCCGGCTGGGGGGCGGTGAGATGGGGTTCGGCAGCGACGCGGACGTCCTGTTCGTGCACTCGCCGCTGCCCGGCGCGGACGACCACGACGCGGCCGAGGCGGCGTACGCCGTGGCGAACGAGCTGCGACGCGTGCTCGCGCTGCCGGCGCCCGACCCGCCGCTGGTCGTCGACGCGGACCTGCGCCCCGAGGGCCGGCAGGGCCCCTTCGTCCGGACACTGGGCTCCTACGCGGCGTACTACGCCCGGTGGGGGCTGGTCTGGGAGCGGCAGGCGCTGCTGCGCGCCGCGCCCGTGGCGGGCGACGCCGAGCTCAGCCAGGGCTTCCTGGCCATGGTGGAGCCGCTGCGCTGGCCCGCGGAGGGCCTGCCCGAGGCGGACGTGCGCGAGATCCGGCGGATCAAGGCGCGGGTCGAGGCCGAGCGCCTGCCCCGGGGCGGGGACCGCTCGCGCAACCTCAAGCTCGGGCCGGGCGGCATCTCGGACGTGGAGTGGGCGGTCCAGCTGCTCCAGCTGCGGCACGCGGCCGCCGTCCCCGGGCTGCGCACGCCGCGGACGCTGCCGGCGCTGGCCGCCGCTGCGGAGGCCGGGCTGCTCGACGCCGACGACGCAGAGGCGCTGCGCTCGGCCTGGGTGCTCGCCTCCCGGCTGCGGGACGCGGTCGTGCTCGTGCGCGGCCGTGCGGGGTCCGACCTGCCCAAGGACCTGCGCGAGCTCTCGGCGGTCGCCCGGCTGCTCGGCTACCCCCCGGGCCACGGAGGCCAGCTGCTCGAGGACCACAAGCGCGCCACGCGGCGGGCCCGGTCCGCCTTCGACCGTGTGTTCTTCGGCTGACCGGGCCCCTCGGGGCGGGCGGCTCGGAAGGCATGCTGGGCAGGTGTTCGAGAACGAGACCGAGCTGGACCTGCTGCCGCGACGGCTGTTGCGCGAGCGCGCCCCCGCCCTGATCGCGGAGGCGTGCGCATGGGCCGTCGGGCTGTCGGACCAGCCGCACCAGCACCGCCGGCACGGCCGGGTGGTGGCCAGCGGCGAGACGCTGGGGGCCCGTGCAGCGGCGGAGCTGCCGCTGGGCGGGGAGGAGGACCGCCCGCTCGCGCTGGGGGAGAGCCGTCCCGGAAGCTTCCGCGACGCGCTGAGCGCGCTGACGCCCGACGGGCGCGTCTACGCCGAGCGGCTCGAGGAGCAGGTGCTCGACCCGTTCGTCCTGGAGACCTGCGTGCTGGCCGGCGAGCATGCCCGCAGGGAGCAGCCGGGGGCCTGGGCCGAGCTGGTGGACGACGTGGGCGAGAGCCTCGACGACGTGGCAGCCGTGGTGCGCGCGGCCGAGTGGGCAGTGCCGCTGCAGGCCGAGGCCGAGCAGCTCGTGCTCGCCGCGCTGGGGGACGTGCCGTTGCTCGAGGTGGAGAACGAGGGGCTTCCGCTGTCGCTCGTACGCGCTGCCGAGGCCGCGGCCCGGGGCGCCGTCCCCCCGCCGGAGCCGGCCACCGGGCCGCCCGACCTCGCCGGCGCGCGGTTCCTCGCCCAGGCCGCGCTGGCCGGAACGGGCCTCACGTTGCCGGTGCCGCCGCACGAGGCCGACACGTTGCTGCAGCGGCTGCTCGCCGAGGGGCTGGAGCCGGAGGAGATCGAGGGACTGCTCCCGGAGCTTCCGGTCGACCCGGTGACCGCCGCCCGCGTGCGCGCCGGGCTCGCGCGCGGCGCGGGGCAGGCCGGATGAGGCGCCCGGACACGACGAGGGCGCCGCGGCCGGTCGGCCGCGGCGCCCTCGGGTGACGCTCGGTCAGATGCGGGCGTGGTGGTTGCCGCGCACCTGGCGGTAGATCAGGAGCGCGATGACCGCGCCGATCACCGAGCCGATGATGCCGGACGTCTGCGCGGCGCCGTCCTCGAAGTCACGCCCGAAGAGCAGGAACCCGAGGAATCCGCCGATGAAGGAGCCGACGACCCCGAGCAGAAGCGTTCCGCCCAAGCCCATCGGGTCCCGGCCCGGGACGACTGCGCGGGCGATGAAACCCGCGATCAGCGCCACGATAATCATCCCGATGATGAAGAACATCTTGACCTCCAGACGTATCGTTGCAGGACCAGTGATCCCCCGTCTGGAGCGGCTCACACCTGAGAAGTTCCCGAGTCCGCGTGATTACTCGCCGCCGTTGACCGTCTCCGTGCTGTAGGCGTAGGTCGCCGCGGCGTGCGCGATGGCGTCCGCGCTCGTGTCGAGGGCGTAGGTGTTGACGTTGCCGACCAGCTGGCTCCCGTACGCGGCGGCGAGCTGGGCGTACAGCGCGGCGTCCGCGCCGTCCGCCGTCGGGGTCAGGCTGTCGCAGGCCTGGTGGTAGCAGGGGTCGTAGTCGGCCACCACCCCGCCGTAGCGCTCGACCTGGGCCGCGGACTTGTCGCCCTCCGCCCCGGTGAAGAGGCCTCCCGACGGAATGCCGTTGTTGATGAACGCCTGGTAGTCCGACCGCCCGTTGAACTCGGTGTCCTCGTACGGCAGCCCGCGGAAGCCGAAATGCGTGTTGAACAACTGCTCGATCTGCGCCGAGCCGGGCGGGCGGGGAGCGGTGCCGCCCAATGACCCGCTGCCGTCGTAGACGCCGCGGTAGTAATTCGGTGAGCCGACCATGTCGAAATTCAGGTACAACGCGATGCGCTGGCGGTCGGCCACGGGCAGGCTGTTGACGTAGTAGTTCGAGCCGAGCAGCCCGGACTCCTCCGCGGACCAGAAGGCGAAGCGCACCTTGTTGTTCACCGGGTCGCCGGCCAACTGCAACGCGGTCTCCAACAGGGCTGCGGTGCCCGTCCCGTTGTCGTTGACCCCGGGGCCCTCGTCCACGGAGTCGAGGTGCCCACCGAGCATGACCACGTTGTCCGCGTCGCCGCCCGGCGTCTCGGCGATGACGTTGCGGGTGGTGAGCCCCACGACCTCGGTGCGGACACGGACCGTTGTCGTCGCGGGCTCCATCAGGTCACGGCCGAGCAGATAGCTCACGCCGACCACCGGGATCCGGATCTCGCGCCCGGCGACCGTCGGGTTCAGGGTGTTGTTGCGGTCGGCGACGCCGGTCGTGCCTTCGTTGTAGATGATCGCCGCCGCCGCACCCGCCGCCTGCGCGTTGGCCGCCTTGACGACGAAGTCACAGGTACCGCGCTGCAGCAGCGCGACAGCCCCGGCGGGGAACGCGGCGAAGTCGCTCTCCTCGCAGCCGGAGGTGTTGCTGCTGGGGATCGGGCCCGGGTTGTTGTTGACGTCGACCGGGACGACGCGGCCGGTGACGTCCCCGTAGCCGGTGTTGGTGGCCGGGTTGTACTGCGCGACCGGGGTGTAGGCCACAGGGTCCGGCGCGACCTGCTGGAACGTCGAGTCGGCGATGGAGTACGGGAAGTGCTGGTAGCTCACGTCGTATCCGGCCGCGTCGAGCAGGTTGTAGACGTACTCGGCCGAGTCCTCGTGCCCCGGGTAGCCGGCGAACCGGTTCCCGCCGTTGGCGTCCGCGATCTCCTGGAACGCCTGCAGGTGGCGCAGCAGGCCCGCCAGTGTCACGTCCTGCTGCAGTTGGGCGGAGCCCGTGAGCTCGGCGTAGTCGTCCTCCTCCAGCCAGGCGATGGAGCGTTGCGCGGCCGCGACCAGCTCGGCGCGGGCGCCGAGGTCACGCACCTGGTTCTCCGCCCGGGCGAGGAAATGCCGAAGGAGGGCGATCGGGCGGGCCTCGCTGCCGCCCTGCTCCTCGCGCAGGGCCCGCTGGGCCCGGTCCAGCAGGCTGGTGGTCGCGTTCACGCCGATGCGGCCCTCGGCCCGCAGCTGGTTGACCAGCACGATGAGATCGGCGATGCCGTGGCCGGCCGGCACCTGGGCGACCGGTGGAGCGGCCTGGGCGCTCGCCCCGAGCGGGACCGCTGCGACACACGCCGCTACCGCCGTGGCCGCGGCCAGCACGGCATTCCGCATCCTGTCGCTACGACGCCTCATCGCAAGCTTCTTCCTGCCGGGGGAACCGCCCGACCGAGAATCCTCCCGATATGGGCGCAGCTCAAGCTTGGTTGCTGGTCAGAACGAGTGGTCGGACGGAGGGCGGGGCGGGCGCGGACGGCCCCTGCAGCTCGACCGCCCGAGCGCGGCGGCCTCGAGTGGATCATGAGCGTCGGGCGTGGACGTGCAACAGATGGGCAGACGGACCTGCGGTCGCCCGACCCGGGAGGGCGGCCGCAAGGCCCCAGCCCTCGAGCAAACGGGGGCTGGGGCCGCCCGAGTTGTCCCGCTACTCTGCGACTCATGCACTTCGAGACCCCGGAGGCGCTGGGCAGGGCGTTCGCCGACCTGGCACGCGAGCTCGGGTCGGCCGACGGGGTGGACGAGACGCTGCAGCTCTGCACCGAGCGGACCGTCGCGCTCGTCGAGCACTGCGAGCACGCGGGGGTCTCCTGGATCCGCGGCCGCGCGATCTCGACCCGGGCGGCGAGCAGCGACGTGCCCGTCCGCGTGGATGCGATCCAATACGAGACCGGCCAGGGCCCGTGCCTCGACGCGATCCGCGGCCACGGAACCTACCGGGTCGGGGACCTGCTCGCGGAGACGCGCTGGCCGAGCTTCGCTGCGCGAGCGGCGGCCGAGACCGGCGTGCGCAGCATCCTGTCCTTCCGGCTCTTCCTGCGGAAGGACACGCTCGGCGCGCTCAACCTCTACTCCAGCCGGCGGGACGCTTTCGACGAGACCGACGAGGCCGTGGGTGCCATCGTGGCCGCGCACTCGGCGGTCGCCCTGCAGGGCGCGGCCGAGCAGGAGCGCGCCGACCAGCTGTCCCAGGCCCAGGCGACCAACCGGGTGATCGGGCAGGCGGTCGGCATCCTGATGGCGACGCGGCACATCTCCGCACATGACGCCTTCGGCGTGCTGCGCGCCGCCTCCTCGCACATGAACGTGAAGCTGCGGGACATCGCGGCGCAGGTCGTCGAGCGCCAGCAGGCCGGGGCCGGCCGCTAGCGCCGGCGCTGCGCGGCGCCGGGACGCGAAGGGCCGCCGGCCGCTTCCTGGCGGAAGCGGTCGACGGCCCTGCGGCTCGTGGCCGCGGCGAAGGCCGCGTGGGCCTAGATGTCGAAGTACAGCTCGAACTCGTGCGGGTGCGGGCGCAGCCGGATCGGGTCGATCTCGTTGGCGCGCTTGTAGGCGATCCACGTCTCGATGAGGTCGGGCGTGAAGACGCCGCCCTCGGTGAGGTAGTCGTGGTCGGCCTCGAGCGCGTCCAGGGCCTCGCCGAGCGAGGCGGGGACCTGGGCGATCTCGGCGTGCTCCTCGGGGGGAAGCTCGTAGAGGTCCTTGTCGACGGGCGTCGGCGGCTCGATCTTGTTCTTGATGCCGTCGATGCCGGCCATGAGCATGGCGGCGAACGCGAGGTAGGGGTTGCTCGACGGGTCCGGCACGCGGAACTCGATGCGCTTCGCCTTCGGGTTCGACCCCGTGACCGGGATGCGGATGCAGGCGGAGCGGTTGCGGGCCGAGTAGACCAGGTTGACCGGGGCCTCGAAGCCCGGGACGAGGCGGTGGTAGGAGTTCACCGACGGGTTGGTGAACGCCAGCAGCGACGGCGCGTGGTGCAGCAGGCCGCCGACGTACCAGCGGGCGATGTCCGAGAGTCCGCCGTACCCGAGCTCGTCGTAGAAGAGCGGCGCGCCGTCCTTCCACAGCGACTGGTGGCAGTGCATGCCCGAGCCGTTGTCGCCGAAGATCGGCTTCGGCATGAACGTCACCGTCTTGCCGGCGGCGTGCGCGACGTTCTTGATGACGTACTTGAAGAGCATGACCTTGTCGGCCGACTTCAGCAGCGTGTCGAAGCGGTAGTTGATCTCCGCCTGCCCCGCTGTGCCCACCTCGTGGTGCGAGCGCTCGACCTGCAGGCCGAGGTTGTCGAGCTCGGTGACCATCGCGTCGCGCAGGTCCGCGAAGTGGTCCACCGGCGGGACCGGGAAGTAGCCGCCCTTGTAGGGGGTCTTGTGGCCGCGGTTGCCACCCTCCTCGACGCGCCCGGTGTTCCAGGCGCCTTCGATGGAGTCGATGAAGTAGTAGCCGGCGTTCTGCTTCGTCTCGAAGCGGATGTCGTCGAAGATGTAGAACTCGGCCTCGGGGGCGAAGAACGCGGTGTCGGCGATGCCGGTGCCGCGCAGGTAGGCCTCGGCCTTGGCCGCGATCTGGCGCGGGTCGCGGCTGTAGGCCTCACCCGTGTAGGGGTCGACGATGCTCATGTTGATGTTGAGCGTCTTCTGCACGCGGAACGGGTCGACGTACGCCGTGTCGAGGTCCGGCATGAGCTTCATGTCCGACTCGTGGATGGCCTGGAAGCCGCGGATCGAGGACCCGTCGAACATCTGGCCGTCGGTGAAGAACGACTCGTCCACCGAGTCCGCCGGCACGTTGAAGTGCTGCATGACGCCCGGCAGGTCACAGAACCGGACGTCGACGAACTTGACGCCCTCGTCCTTGATGAACCGCAGGACCTCGTCCGCGTTGTTGAACATGCACCCTCCTGGTCGCTGCGACGCGAGCCGCCGCCTGCGCGCAGGCTAGGCGGGCGCCGTTACCCGGCAATGACCCTACTGTTTCACCAGTGTTACGGGATCAGGGCTGGGTGTTACGCCCGGGTGACCTGGCGTCGCGGTCCGGGGGATGTGAGCGGGCCGTGGCTGCTCGCTGACGAAGAGGTGGCCTCGGCCTACCCGGGATAGCCTGATCCCATGCCGTCGAGCCTGGACCGCCGCACGCTCGGATCGTGGCTCAACGGGCCGCGCGCCACGCTGGAGGCCGAGGGCGTCCAGCTCCCGCCGCGGGGCAAGCGGCTCGGGCGCCCTGCGGACGGCAGCGGCTCGGTGGCGAGCTTCGGGCGGCGCCTCGTCGCGCTCTTCGTCGACTGGGCCCTGGCGCTCGGCCTCACCCGCCTGGCCACCATCGGCGCGGACGTCGACGGTCAGGCCTGGGACCTGCTCGTGCTGGCGGTCTTCGCCGCGATGACCTGGGGCACGTTGGCGGCGACGGGGCGCACGCCCGGCTACCAGCTGCTCGGCCTGCGCCTGGAGATGGCCCGACCCACCGAGCCGCGCACGGTGTGGGGCCTGCGTACGGCCATCCGCAGCCTGCTGCTCGTGCTGGTCGTCCCGGCAGCGGTGTGGGACGCGGACGGCCGAGGGCTGCACGACAAGGCCGCCGGCACCGCCGTCGTCCGCGCGTAGGCGCCCGCTCAGCCGCCGGTGATCTCGGACATCACGCAGAAGCTGGCTCCCCAGGGGTCCTGCAGGACGGCGAAGCGGCCGAAGGACGTGTCCTCGGCCGGGTAGGTCACCGTCGCCCCGCGACGCTCGGCGACCGCGATCGCCGCGTCGGCGGACGCCACGGAGAAGCACGTGGCCCAGCCCTTGGGGGAGCCCGCGGTCAGGCCGCCCAGCCCGCCGAGCGGCCGGCCGTCGTCCATCGCGAAGGTCGCGTACCCCGGCAGCTCGTCGACCTCCTCCCAGCCGAAGCCGAAGACCGACGTGTAGAACTCGCGGGCCGCCACCGGGTCGTCGACAGCGGCTTCGTTCCAGACCAGCGAGCCCGGCTCGTTCACGATCTCGGCGCCGATGTGCCGGCCCGCCTGCCACAGCCCGAAGACGCTGCCCTGCGGGTCGAGCGCCACGGCCATCGCCCCCAAGTCGGCGATGGCCACCGGCCCGGCCAGCACCGTGCCGCCCGCTGACGTGACGCGAGCGCAGGCGGCAGCCGCGTCCTCGGTGGCGAAGTACGTCGTCCACGTCGGCGGGCCCGACGGGTCCTGCTGCGGCCCCATGCCCGCCGCGGCCCGGCCGCCCCGTCGGCAGTCGAGGTAGCCGCCGAACTCGGCCTCGCCGCCGGTGTAGGCCCAGCCGAGCAGCTCGGCGTAGAACTCCTTGGCCGCCTCGAGGTCGGCGGCGCCGTAGTCGACCCAGCACGGGGTGCCGGGCGGCCACGCGGTGTCACGGGTGGGCATCGCTCCTCCTCATGTCCTACGGCCAGATGTCGTACGGCCGGCCACCGGCAGCCGCTGACGGTGTCGGTCCGACGGGCCACGGTCGGGACGGCGTGCGCTCCCGACTCTGCCACCGCCCGCCGACCCCGGCCATCGCCTGCGCCGTGTCGCTCAGCCCAGGGGGAGGAGGAGGGTGAAGCAGCAGCCGTCGGCCGCGTTCGCCGCGGACACGGTGCCGCCGTGGGCCTCGGCGATCCCCTTGACGATCGCCAGCCCGAGCCCGGCGCCGGCGTCAGCCCCCGGCGTGCGGGCCGGGTCGCCTCGGAACCCGACGTCGAACACGCGCGGCAGGTGGGCCGCCGGGATGCCGCCGCAGGTGTCCGAGACCGAGATCGCGGCCGTCTCGCCCCGCTGCTCGGCCTCGACGAAGACACGGCCGCCCGCCGGCGTGTAGCGGACCGCGTTGGCCACGAGGTTGGCCAGCGCGCGCATCAGCGCCGCGGCGTCCCCGGTGACCATCAGCGAGGGCGGGGCAGAGCCGGCGAGGCTCACGTCCAGCGCCTGGGCCATCGGCTGGGCGCTGGCGATCGTGTCGCTCACGAGGTCGTGGACGGGCAGCGAGTCCGTCCGTCGGGCGGTGCGCCCGGCCTGCAGCCGGGAGAGCTCGAACAGGTCCGCCACCATCCGGGAGAGCCAGTCGACCTCGACGCGCATGGACTTCACGTACGGCGTCGGGTCCTCGGCCAGCCCGTCCTCGAGCGCCTCGACCAGCGCCCGCAGGCCGGCGAGCGGTGTGCGCAGGTCGTGCGAGACCGAGGCGACGAGGTCGCGACGGGCCGCCTCGAGGGCGCGCTCCCGCGCGGCCGCCTCGCCGAGCCGCCGCGCGCTCTGCTCCAGCTCGCCCGCGATCTGCTCCAGCTCCTTGGTGCGCAGCGGCCGTGCCCGCTCCGGCACCCGCCGCTGCGGTGCCTCGGCCAGCGCTGCCGCGAGCTCCCGGACCCGACGTGCGTCGAGCAGGACGCCGTGGGCCAGGACGAGCCCGACGAGCGCGGCGACCAGGCCGGAGACGGCGCACACCACGAGGACGACCCGCATCTGCTGCGGCGTGAGCACCATCTTGTGCACGGCGAACGCGGTCCCCGCCACGACGGCGAGCACGGTGGTGAGCACGACGAGGGCGAGGTTCGCCCGCAGGGACAGCCGGCGGGCCAGCCGGCTGCCGGCCAGGCTGACGAGGGCGACGGCCGCCGCGCCGAGGGCCGAGTAGGCCGCGACGCAGACGTACGTGTTCGCCAGCGGGTCCGCGAGCACGGAGGGGTAGGCGGACAGCACGGCCGAGGTCAGGCCTGGGCGAGCTGGCCGGGCCCCGCCAGCTCGACGGGGTCGCTCGGGACCGGATCGGCCGCTCCGGAGGCGTGCCAGCGATAGCCCACGCCCCACACCGTCTGGATCAGGGCCGGGCGCGACGGGTCGACCTCGACCTTCTCGCGCAGCCGGCGGATGTGGACGGTGACCGTCGACTGGTCCCCGAAGGTCCAGCCCCAGACCTGGGCCAGCAGCTCCTCCCGGCTGAACGCGCGGTCCGGGTGGGCGAGCAGGTGGGCGAGCAGGTCGAACTCGCGCACGGTCAGGGCCAGCTCCACCCCGTGCCGGAAGGCCTGCCGGCTCTGCAGGTCGACCTCGACCGGGCCGCCGGCCAGCGGCCCGACGGGATGCTGGGCCGGTACCGGGCGCGCCCGGCGCAGGACGGACTCCACCCGCAGCACCAGCTCGCGGGGGCTGAACGGCTTGGTGACGTAGTCGTCTGCGCCCACCTCGAGGCCGAGGACGCGGTCCTCCTCCTCGCCGAGCGCGGTCAGCATGATGACGGGGCACGCGGGCTCGACGGCTCGCAGCCGACGGCAGACCTCGATGCCGTCGAGGCCCGGCAGCATGACGTCGAGGATGACGAGGTCGACCGCGCCGCCCGGGGTGGAGGGCGTCGCCGCTGCCAGCGCGGAGGGCCCGTCGCCGGCATGCACCGTGTCGAAGCCGGCGCGCCGCAGGTAGTCGACGACCACGCCGGCGACGGTCTCGTCGTCGTCCACCACCAGCACACGCCCCCGCATGAGGCGAGCGTAGGGGGGCGGGAACTCGCAGGGGCCCTGTTCGGGCGAGCCGTCAGGCTTCCGTAAGGAGCCTCAGCGCATGCTGCGCGGGGGGCGCATGTTGCGCGGCAGCGGCCCCTTCGGGATCGGCAGGTTGAGCGACCCGAGCGCGGCCAGCCGCTTCTCGATCTCGTCGACCTGGCCGGGGGAGAGGGTGCGCGGCAGCTTGGCGACCTTGCGCTGCAGCTCGTTCAGGCGCAGCTGGCCCTCCTCCTGCCCGGCCTGGAAGTCGTAGACCGGCACGTCGGGCGCGACCCGGCCGAGCTTCTTGCGCTCCTGCGCGAGCAGCGGGCCGAGCCGCGCGGGGGAGCCCTCGCCGACGAGGACGACGCCGGCGCGCCCGGTCGCCCGGTGGACGATGTCCTGCTGCCGGGTGACCGCGACGCCGGGCGTGACGGTCCACCCGCGCTTGAGCGTCTGCAGCACCGCTGCCGCGGCGCCGGGCTGGCCCTCCGCCGACGCGTACGCCGCCTTCTGCGCGCGCCGGCCGAACAGGATGAGCGCCGCGAGCACCGCGAACGGCAGGCCGACGATCGTGAAGTAGATCGGGTGGTCGACCCAGAGGCCGATCGCGACGAAGACCGCCAGGACGAGGAGGAAGACCGCAGCCAGCAGCAGCCCGATCAGCGGGTCGGTCTTGGCCGTGAGCTTGTAGGCCTGCGACAGCTGTCGCACCCACCCGAACCGTTGCTTGCGGGGCTTGGGCGGAGCGGACTGGGAAGAACTGCTGGCCATGCCGCACAGGGTACGGTCCGCGGCGGCCGACGGACGAGGGTACGCCTCGGTCAGCGGCCCGGGTGCAGGCGCCTGCTGCACGGGGGCACCGGCGAAGGCCTGCCGGAGGCGACGGCCGAGCGCAGCGCGGTGGCGAGCAGCCGGACGAACGGCACGGGCGAGCTGGTCGCCGGGACGGGGCCGGAGGCGGCCACGACCGGCGGAAAGGTCGTCGGCGTCATGCCACCAGGCAAGCAGGACGATGTTGCGCGCAGGTGACAAGCAGCTCAAGAACGGGCGACACGGGGCGACCGGGACGCCGCTCCCCGCTCGGGGAGCGGCCGCCTCGATCTGCCTCGCGCGCTCAGCGCTGGGCGGGCACGGCCCGGCGCTCGAGCGCCTGGGCGTACAGCCGGCCGGCGCGGTAGGACGAGCGGACCAGCGGCCCGCTGAGGACGCCGGCGAACCCGATCTGCTCGGCCACCGCCGCCAGCTCGACGAACTCCTCCGGCTTCACCCAGCGCTCGACGGGGTGGTGCCGGGGGCTCGGGCGCAGGTACTGGGTGATCGTGACGAGGTCGCAGCCGGCGGCGTGCAGGTCGCGCAGCGCCTCCTCGACCTCGTCACGGGTCTCGCCCAGGCCGAGGATGAGGTTGGACTTGGTCACGAGCCCGGCGGCGCGCGCCTGGGTCAGGACGTCGAGCGAGCGCTCGTAGCGGAAGCCGGGGCGGATCCGCTTGAACACCCGCGGCACGGTCTCGAGGTTGTGCGCGAGCACCTCGGGGCGGGCTGCGAAGACCTCGCCGAGCTGGTCGGGCAGGCCGTTGAAGTCCGGGATCAGCACCTCGACCCCGGTGCCCGGGTTGAGCTCGTGGATCTGGCGCACGGTCTCGGCGTACAGCCAGGCCCCGCCGTCGGGCTGGTCGTCACGCGCGACGCCGGTCACCGTGGCGTACCGCAGCCCCATCGTCCGGACGGACTCCGCCACCCGCCGCGGCTCGTCGCGGTCGAGGGCCTGCGGCTTGCCCGTGTCGATCTGGCAGAAGTCGCAGCGTCGGGTGCACTGGTCGCCGCCGATGAGGAACGTCGCCTCGCGGTCCTCCCAGCACTCGTAGATGTTGGGGCAGCCGGCCTCCTCGCACACGGTGTGCAGCCCCTCGCGCCGGACCAGGCCCTTGAGCTCGGTGAACTCCGGGCCGGTGCGCAGCGTCGTCTTGATCCAGGACGGCTTCTTCTCGATCGGCGTCTGCGCGTTGCGGACTTCGAGTCGGAGCAGCTTGCGCCCATCGGGTGCGACCGCCGTCATCCGGCGCCTCCTGCCAGAGATCCCTACCTGCCGCAACAGCGTACGTCGCGACCCCGCGGGGTGAGCCGGCCGTAGCCCGGCCGCGCGGGGCACCGGATGGCCGGCCCGGGCGCGCCGACGGCCACCGTGACGTTCCCGAACGAGCGTTCCTGTAGTGGACAGGATCTGACCGCAAGGGCGAGGAGGCTGCCGTCGTCCCCACCGAGAAGCCTTTGAAGGAGCCCTCCATGCCGGCCAACGTCCGACCCGTCCGCGACGAGCTCGACGGGCTGCTCGCCTTCCTCGCTCAGCAGCGGCTCACCCTGCGTGCGGCCTGCTTCGGGCTGACCGACGAGCAGGCCCGGCTCACGCCCACCCCGAGCACGCTGAGCGTGGGCGGGCTGGTCAAGCACCTCGCGGACATGGAGAGCGGCTGGATGCGCACCATGCTCGGGCTGCCCGAGGTCAGCGACGAGGGCGACGCGGCGGCCACGGAGGCCTACGACGACGGCTTCCGGCTGCGCGCCGACGAGACCCTTGCGCAGGTTCTCGACCGGTACGCCGAGGTGGCCGCACAGACCGAGCGCCTCGTCCGCGCGGAGGAGAGCCTGGACCGCCCGGTGCCGGTGCCGAAGGGCGTGCCGTGGTTCCCGCAGGACGTCGACGCCTGGTCCGTCCGTTGGGTCCTGCTCCACCTCATCCAGGAGACCGCCCGGCACGCCGGGCACGCCGACATCGTCCGCGAGGCCGTCGACGGGGCCAACGCCATCGAGCTGCTGGCCGGGCTCGAGGGGTGGCCGGCCAGCGACTGGGTGCGCCCGTGGGAGCCGGCCGGTGTGTGAGGTCGGCCGTCAGCCGGTGGTGGCCAGCCGTCTGCCGGGCACCGACTGCCCCATGACGTCGACGAGGTGGCGCTCGACGACCGGGAGCGCCTCCTCGATGCTCACCCGGCGGCCGAGCTCCCGGGTCAGTGACGTCACGCCGGCGTCGGTGATGCCGCACGGCACGATGCGCTCGAAGGCCGAGAGGTCGCTGTCGCAGTTGAGGGCGAACCCGTGCATCGTCACCCCGCGGGCCACCCGGCATCCGATGGCCGCGACCTTGCGGTCCTGCGCCCCGTCCCCGCCGAGCACCCATACCCCGCTGCGCCCGTCCACGCGGTCGGTCGCGAGCCCGAGGTCCGCGCAGGCCCGGATCACGACCTCCTCGACCCGGCGTACGTGGGCCACCACGTCCACCGGGTCGGGCAGCCGCAGGATCGGGTAGCCCACGAGCTGGCCGGGGCCGTGCCAGGTGATCCGCCCGCCCCGGTCGACCTCGACGACCTCGGTGCCGTCGGTCGGGCGGTCGTACCACGCGGTGCGGCGCCCGGCCGTGTAGACCGAGTCGTGCTCGACGAGCAGCACGGTGTCCGGTGCCTCGTCCGCGACCCGGGCCGCGTGCAGCTCGCGCTGGCGCGCCCACGCCTCCGCGAACGCGACGTGCCCTTCACGGATGAGTCGGAGGGGGTCAGACACGTCTGCAGAGTACGTCCGGCGGCACACCGCGCCGGGCCCACCGGTCGACTGGGGATTTCCCTGGTGCGCCGGGCCACTGTCCTTCCCTACGCTCGGGGCGTCGCGTCGCCCCGATGAGGAGCTGTCGATGCCTGCCTCGCCGCTTCCGCCCCACACAACCGTCCCTGCCGCTCGCCGTCCCCCGGAGAAACGCCCCGGCGCCGTGCGCTGGCTCGTCCCCGCGATCGTCGTCGTCCTCGGGTTCCTCGTGATGGGGGTCTCCGGCGGGCTCGGCGCCAAGCTCGGTGAGGTGGTGGAGAACGACCAGGCCGCCTTCCTCCCCGAGTCCGCTGAGTCGACCAAGTCGCTCCTGATCGAGGAGCGCTTCGCCGGCGACCAGGACATCCCCGCCATCGTGGTCTGGGAGCGCACCGGCGGGATCACCGACGACGACCGCTCTGCCATCGAGTCGGCGCTGGAGGAGATCGGCCGCGTCGACGGGGTCGCCGGGCCGCCGGAAGGGGCCTCGGTGTCCGAGGACGGCGAGGCCATGCAGGCGCTCGTCCCGCTGCCCGGGGACAACTCGGCGTTCGAGGAGCTGCCCGACGTCGTCGACGAGATCCAGGCGATCGCCGACCGGGTCGAGGGCACGCAGGCGTACGTCACCGGCCCCGGCGGCAGCTTCGCCGACTTCGCCGCCGCGTTCGCGGGCATCGACGGCCGGCTGCTGTTCACGGCGCTCGGTGTCGTCTTCGTCATCCTGCTGCTGATCTACCGCAGCCCCGTGTTCGTGCCCGTCCTGCTGGCCGTCGGCGGCGCGCTCTTCCTGGCCCAGGCCGTGGTCTACCTGGCCGCGGACGCCGGCTGGATCACGGTCGACGGCCAGAGCCAGGGCATCCTGTCGGTCCTGGTCGTGGGCGCGGGCACGGACTACGCGCTGCTGCTGATCAGCCGCTACAAGGAAGAGCTGCATACGCACGACTCGGCCTGGCTGGCGATCCGCGGCGCCCTGCGCGGTGCCACCCCGCCGATCGTCGCCTCCGGCGTGACGGTCATCCTCGGCCTGCTCTGCCTGCTGCTCTCGGACCTCAACAGCAACCAGTCGCTCGGCCCGGTCGCCGCCATCGGCATCGCGTGCTCGATGCTCTCGATGCTGGTCTTCCTCCCCGCGCTGCTCGTCACCCTCGGCCGGCACTGGTTCTGGCCCTTCGTGCCCCGTCACGACGAGGCCCCTGCGGCGGGCCGCGGCCTGTGGGGCAAGGTCGCGGCCCTGGTCGGCAGCAGGGCCCGGGTGGTCGCCGCCGCGACCGCCGTCGTGCTGATCGGCCTCGCGGCCGCGATCTTCCGGCTGGACGCCACCGGCCTGACCACCGAGGAGCAGTTCACGAACGAGGTGCCGTCGGTCCTCGGTCAGGAGGTTCTCGGCGCGCACTTCCCGGGCGGCACCGGGACGCCCGCCAGCGTGATCGGGCCGCAGGGCGACGCGGACCGCATCCTGCAGGTCGTGCAGTCCGACCCGGGGGTCGCGCAGGCCTTCGTGGTGCCCGAGGCGCCCCCCGGCGCCGGCGCACAGGAGGGGGCGCCCCCGAAGGTCGTCGACGGGCAGGTCCAGGTGCAGGCCGTGCTGAGCGACGCGCCGGACTCGCCGGCTGCCGAGGACACGATCCTGCGGCTGCGCTCGGCGGTGGACCAGGTCGGGACGGACGTGCTCGTCGGCGGAACGACCGCAGTGACGTACGACGTCAAGCAGGAGTCGGCACGCGACACCCGCGTCATCATCCCCGTGGTGCTCCTGGTGATCTTCGTGGTCCTCGCGGTGCTGCTGCGGGCCTTCGTCGCCCCGCTGCTGCTCGTCGCGACCGTGGTGCTGTCCTTCGCCGCCACCCTCGGCGTCTGCGCGCTGGTCTTCGAGTTCCTCTTCGACTTCGCCGGGGCCGACCCCTCGTTCCCGCTGTTCGCCTTCGTCTTCCTGGTGGCGCTGGGGATCGACTACAACATCTTCCTCATGACCCGGGTGCGGGAGGAGACCGCCCACCACGGCACCCGCGCGGGGACGCTGCGCGGGCTGGCCGTGACCGGCGGTGTCATCACCTCGGCCGGCGTCGTGCTCGCCGCGACCTTCGCCGCACTCGGCGTGCTGCCGCTGGTCTTCCTCGCAGAGCTCGGCTTCGCCGTCGCCTTCGGGGTCCTGCTCGACACCCTCGTCGTGCGGTCGCTGCTGGTGCCGGCTCTCGTCCACCAGCTGGGGGACAGGGTGTGGTGGCCCTTCGGGCCGCCGCGCCCGAGCGGCCACCGGCGCCCGGTGGAGCCGGCTCGCGAGCCGGTCGACGCCTGACCGGGCTGCGCTCAGCCGAGGAGGCGCGGCTCGATCCGCGTCTCCTCGGCCCGCCCGTCGTCGACGCGCCGCACCCGGTACGCCGCCACGCCACGGGTGTCGGCGACGGCCTCGACCAGCTCGGTCCCGCGGTAGACCAGCCCCACCCCGTCGTCCGTGGCGTAGGACAGCGGAAGCGTGCCGTCGGCCACGAGCCGCTGCAGCAGCGGGCGGCGCTGCCGCTCGCTGTCGTAGTGCACGCCGTTGCCGTACGGCAGGAAGGCCAGCCCGTTCGTCACCGGCCGCAGGTCCGGCCCGAAGGAGTCGGTGGTGCCGCCGACGTGCCAGCAGAGCGACCCCGCGCTGACCCCGCCGAGGACGACACCGGCCTCCCACGCCGCGCGCAGCGCGTCGCCGAGCCCGTGCAGCTGCCACAT
This sequence comes from Motilibacter aurantiacus, assembly GCF_011250645.1. NCBI lineage: Bacteria > Bacillati > Actinomycetota > Actinomycetes > Motilibacterales > Motilibacteraceae > Motilibacter > Motilibacter aurantiacus. The sequence continues at coordinate 86,890 of NZ_JAANNO010000003.1, read as the reverse complement.
GGCCAGCAAGCCGGCGACGCTGCCGCCGTCGACCCACACGACGTCCTGGTCGAGCAGGTGCGCGCGCATGTCGTCGTGGTTGGGCATGGTGAACAGAGCGAGGTCCGTGACCTGAAAGCCGGTTCCCTGAAAGGCTTCTCGGACGAGCTGCCGCCGGTGCAGCTGGTCGCCGTTGGCCGTGCCGATGTAGCACAGCTTGGGGCGCGACGGCCCGCCCGCCAGGTCGGCCATGAGGTCGAAGACCGGGCCAGGCTCGAGGTACGTCCGTCGCCCGGGGCGGAAGCCCATCGAGGTCGCGACGACGGTGGGCTCAGCGGCGGCCATGGAGCTCCTCGAGAACGGCGTCGGCGGCGCGCCGTCCGGAGACGAGGGCGCCCTGGATGGAGGCGGTGTCGCGATGGTCCCCGGCCAGGAACAGGCCCTCGCCGAGGGCAACCGGCTTGCGGACGTCGAGCGGCGGCAGCATCGCGGGCAGCGCGTGCGGGATGGCGTACACCCGCACGAGCTCCCAGGACGTGGTGCCGCAGCCGTAGATCCGGGCCAGCGTGTCGCGCACCGCACGCTCGGTCGCCGCGTCGGCCCGGTCGCCGACCACGCTCGCGTGCACCAGGCAACGGCCGGGGGCGTACTCCGGCACGGTGTTGGTGAGGACCGCCGTGTTGACGACCGGGGCGAGGTGCTCCCGGCGCTCGCCGTCGACGTGCAGCGCCGCGAGCTGCGAGGGGGGCTCGGGAGCGAGGAAGTAGAACGTCGTGAGGGCCCGCTGCCGCGGCGTGGGCAGGCCGGGCAGCAGCCGGTGGGCGCCCACCTCGTCCGCGGCCAGGACGACGGCCCGGGCCGCCCGGCGCAACGGCGCCAGGTCGTCGACGCGGTGCCCGAGCTCCACCGACCCCTCGGGAAGGCCGGCAGCCAGCTGCGCGCCGATCGCCCCCATGCCCCGCGCCGGCAGGCTCGGCGTGCCGCGAACGAACGAGCGGACCACGAGGTCCACGAAGCGCCGTGAGGTCGTCAGCTCCTCCTCGCCGAGGACACCGGCGAGGAACGGGCGCAGCACGCTCTCGAGGACGCCGCCGGCGATCCCCCGCTCGGCCAGCGCCTGCCGGGCAGTGCCGTCCGCGGTTGCGAGCAGCTCGGCGACGGGCGTGCGGGTCGTCGCCAACGCGTACTCCGCCAGCCGGGCCTTGCCGAGCGGCCCGCCGACCGGTGCGAGCGCGCTGGACAGCGCCCAGCGCGGCTCCCGACGAGGGTCGCCGACGCGCACACGGCGCCCCCCGATGGCCACCACGACCCCCGCGGCGAAGGGCCGCAGGTCGAGGGCCTCCTGGTCGAGGGCGCGCTCGGCCTCCGGGTACGCCGGGTTGTGCACCTGGAAACCGCGGTCGAGGAGCATGCCGTCGACGACGTCCGTGCGGGCCCGCCCGCCCACCCCGTCGCTCGCCTCCAGCACCCGCACCTCGAGGCCGGCGGCGGCGAGCCGGCGTGCTGCGTGCAGGCCGGCGAGCCCGGCTCCTACAACCACGACATCGGGCATGCCGTCGGACGCTACCCCCTGTGGACGGCCGCGGCACGCCGGCGCCGTCAGGCCCGATCCTCCTGCCATGGCGACAGGGAGACGGGGTTCGCGAGGGCAGCCGGCGGGGCTGCCCTCGTGGGAGGTGCCGGGCTACGAGCCGCTGCGCCGGCTCGGCCCGGGGGCGGGCGGGGGCGTCTGGCTCGCACGCGACGAGGCCACCGGCGCCTCGGTCACGGTGCGGCGCGTCGCTCTGCCCGGCGCGGGCCGGGTGGAGGAGGCGATCCGCCGGGCGGCGGCCCTCGCCGGGGCGGCCCACCCGCACCTGGCGCGGCTGCTCGCGGCGGTCCCCCTGCGCGAGGGGCTGGCTCTGGTGGGCGAGGAGGAGCCGGCGCCCACCGTCGCCGCCCTGCTCGCGGCCCGCGCCCGGCTCGACCCGGGAGAGGCCGTCACGCTCCTGGTGCCGGTGGCGCAGGCCCTCGCTGCGGTCCATGCCGTCGGGCAAGCTCACGGGCGGGTCTCGGTCGAGTCCGTACGCGTCGATGCCCAGGGGCGCCCGGTCCTGGCCGCAGTGGGCGAAGGGCTCGACGTCCGGGCCGGCTCGCCCGCCGGGGACGTGTGGGCACTGGCGGCGGTCGGCTGGCACGCACTGACCGGCCAGCCGTACGAGGCGTCCGGCGGGACCCCGCTGCCACGCCTCGCTCCGGGCGTGCCACGACCGCTGGCGGCCCTGCTGACCTCGGTGCTGGACGCGCCGGCCGAGCGGCGCCCCTCGGCCGCGCAGCTCGCGGCTGCCGTTTTCGACACCTGCACGGCGCTTCCACTGACGCTGCCTGCGGGGACGGCTTCGGGCCCGGTCGAGGCCCCGTCCCCGGCCGTCGGCTCGTTGCGCTTCAGCGGCGACCCGGACTCCGCTCCGGGCCGGGGGCCGGGCACGGGGCGAGCGGGGTCCCGCCGGCCGGGATCAGGGCGGCCGGGAACAGGACGGCCGGGAACAGGGCGGCCGGGAACAGGACGGCCGGGAGCGCGGCGAGCGGTCGACGGCGGCGGGCGCGCCGGCCGCGGCGGCAGGCGGCGCGGGGCGCCTGCGGGGCAGCGGGGCGGGCTCGCGGCCGTGCTGCCCCACGGAGCGGCGCCGGTCGTCCTCGTCCTGGGAGCCCTCGCCATCGCGGTCACCGTCGCGGTCGGGCTCGCGGCCGTCCTCCTGCAGCCGGGGGAGCGGCCGCACGGGACGGCGGCGCTCGCGGTGGAGGCCTCGCCGTCCCGATACTCCGAGGAGTCGCCGTCGCCTCCCCGGGAGGCGCCATCCGTGGCCGACGGGCCGGTCCGTGCGCCGGCACTCGAGCCGCCGAGCCCTGCCGGCTCCCCGATCCCTGCGAGCCCTGCCAGCCCCGCCGGCCTTCCCGCCGATCTCGACCGGCCACCTGCCTCGCCGGAGGGTGCAGACCCGACGCGCTGGCCCGACGTGCTCGCCGGCCTGGACGCGCAGCGGTCCCAGGCCTTCGCGACCGGCGACGAGCAGGCCCTCGCCGCTGCGTATGCGCCGCGGGCGCCGGCCCTCGCTCGCGACCGGGACCTGCTGGGCCGGCACCTGTCCGCCGGCTACCGAGCCCGCGGCCTGCGGCTGCAGGTCCTGTCGGTCCACCCGGTCGAGGAGGCGGCGGCGCCGCGGGTCGCGCTGCGCGTCCGGGACCGGATGCCGGACTACGACGTGGTGGACGCGGCCGGGGTCGAGCACCCGGTCGAGGGCCGGGACGAGCGGTGGTGGACCGTCGTCCTGACCCCGGTGGGCGGGGAGTGGCGCTACTGGGACGTGCGCCCGGCCGCAGGGGCCGCGCCGTGACGGCAGCGGCGGCGTTATTGCCGCGCCAGGCGGCGTTATCGCCGCGCCAGGACGAGCGTGCCGTGCCTAGGCTCGCGCCGTGATGTCCGAAGACGAGGCCCGCGAGTTCGCCCGGTCCTTCCGCCGGTTCCTGGAGGCGATGCACGAGCTGGGCGAGCGCAGCGAGGGCAACGAGGTCGTGCGCCGGGTCCAAGCCCATGTCGAGGAGGCCGCGCGGCGGCACTCGGTGGTCTCGCGCGCCTTCGCGCCCTTCGAGCAGGTGAACGTCCAGGTGGCGCTGGACCGGTGGTGCGAGCACCCCGACCGGTCGGTGACCGTCGAGGGCGTCACCAACCCGCCGCACTACGGGACGTTCTCGCTGCAGCAGCTGCTGCACGGTGAGGGCCTGCCGCCGACCCGGCTGACCGCGCCGGAGCTCGTCGACCTGCCGTCCGGCCCGGCCCGGACGATCGCGTGCCTGCGCAACGGGCTCTTCCTGGTGGACGACCGGGTGCGCGGCCGCTACGCGATGTTCGTGCGCGCACCGGCGCCCAACCAGGGTGACCCGTCACTGCAGCTGGAGCTGGCGGGGCTGCCCACGGCCCAGGCGCAGGAGGTGCTGCGCGAGCTGGACGAGCTGCGCTCGCGCCACAACGTCTACCGCGGGCAGACCGTCGAGCTCTCGCCCGACGTGCACGGCGCGGTCACGGTCGTGTTCCCGGTCCTGCCCCGCACCGAGCGGGCGGACGTGGTGCTGCCGGAGGCCGTCCTCGCCCGGATCGAGCGGCACGCGATCGGCATCGCCGCCCGGCGCGACGCGTTGCGCGCCGCCGGCCGTCACCTCAAGCGGGGGCTGCTGCTCTACGGGCCCCCGGGGACCGGCAAGACCCACACCACGCGCTACCTGGTGCAGCACCTGCCGGGCGCGACGGTGCTGCTGCTGTCCGGCCGGTCGCTGCACCTCATCGGAGCCGTGACCGCGCTGGCCCGGGAGCTGCAGCCCGCTGCCATCGTGCTCGAGGACGTCGACCTCGTCGCCGAGGACCGGGGCTTCGGGCCCGGCTCCAGCCCCGTGCTCTTCGAGCTGCTGGACGCCATGGACGGGGCCGCGGCCGACGCTGACCTGCTGTTCCTGCTGACCACGAACCGGGCGGACCTGCTCGAGGAGGCGCTGGCGGCGCGGCCGGGCCGGGTCGACGTGGCGGTCGAGATCGGCCTGCCCGACGCCGATGCCCGGCGCCGGCTGCTGGAGGTCTACGCCCGCGGCCTCCGGCTCGAGGTGTCCGCCGGCGCGGTCGACGACGTGGTCGAGCGCATGGGCGGCGTCACGGCGTCCTTCGTGAAGGAGCTGCTCCGCCGGGCGGTGCTCGAGGCCCTCGAGAGCCACGGGGCGGCCCCGGACGGCGGCGTCGTCGTCCGTGACGCCGACCTCGCGCGCGCTCTCGACGATCTGCTCGACAGCGCGCAGGGGGTGACGCGTGCCCTGCTCGGTGTGCGCGACACCGCGGTCGACGGGCCGCCCGCCGTGCACGAGCCGCACCCGCACACACGTGCGGCGTACGCGTCCGGGCTCAGCTTCGTGGCCGAGGCCCGGCCCGGCGCTCAACCGTGGAGGTAGGCCGCCACCTCGTCGAGGCCGGGATGCCGGAAGCTGAAGCCGAGTTCCCGCAAACGGCGAGGCTCGACGCGGTTGCTGCCGAGCACCTCGCTCGACAGCTCACCCAGCGCGAGCCGTAGCGCGGGCGCGGGGACGGCGAAGAACGTCGGCCGGGAGAACTCCTGGCCCAGCGCCGAGATCACGTCCCGGACGCGTGCCGGCACGGCGGTGAGGTTCACCGGCCCCTCGACGCGCGCGTCCTCCAGCAGCAGCCGGAGCGCGCGGACCTCGTCGGTGAGGGAGATGAGGCTCCACCACTGATCACCGGATCCGAGCCGGCCGCCCAGCCCCAGGCGGAGCAGCGGCAGCAGCCGGCCGAAGGCCCCGCCCTTGCGGGACGCCACGATCCCGGTGCGGGCGTACGGGACGCGGATCCCCGCGTCGCGGGCGGGGGAGGCGGCGGCCTCCCACTGCTCGACGACATCGGCGAGGAAGCCGCCCCCGCGCCGAGCGGTCTCGTCGACGGCGCGGTCGCCCGTCTCCCCGTAGAAGCCCACGGCCGAGCCGGAGACGAGCACCTCCGGCCGCGGGTCGAGCTGCGCCGCGGCGCGCGCGATCGTGCGCGTGCCGAGCACGCGGCTGTCGAGGATCTCCCGCTTGTACGCCGCGGTCCAGCGCCGGTCGCCGACGCCCGCGCCGGCCAGGTGGACGATGCCGCGCACGCCCTGCAGCTCGGCGGTGTCGACGGTCCCGCCCTTGGGGTCCCAGCGCACCTCCTCCGGCCGTTGCGGCTCGCGGCGGACGAGCCGGAGCACGCGGTACCCGTCCGACTCGAGGTCCGCGACGAGCGCACGGCCGATGAGGCCGGACGCGCCGGTGACGGCGACGGTCCCTCGGTTGCTGTCCACGCCGCGATGCTCCCCGACCCGGGCACGGCGCGCCACCCGGGCCGGCCGCTCCGGAGAGCAGAAATCCAAGGGCTGTACCCGTGCTCAGGCGGTGGTGCGGAACTGCCGCCGGTACGCCAGCGGCGTGATCCCCCGCAGCCGCGCGAAGTGGTGGCGCATCGGGGCCGCCGTCCCGAAGCCGCAACGAGCGGCGATGAGCTCGACGGAGTCCTCGCCCTCCTCGAGCAGGCGTTGCGCGAGAGCGACACGCTGTGCGGTGACCCACTGCAGTGGCGTCGTCCCGACCTCCGCGCGGAACCGACGGGCGAAGGTGCGTTCGGACATGTGCGCCCGTCGCGCCAGCTCCTGCACCGACAGGTCCGCGTCGAGGTTCGCGGTGGCCCAGGCGAGGAGGCCGCCGAGCGTGTCCGCCGGGGTCGCGGCGATGGGCGTCTCGACGTACTGCGCCTGCCCGCCGTCCCGATGCGGAGGCACGACCATGCGCCGGGCCATGGTCGCCGCGACCCCTGCGCCGAGCTCGCTGCGCACCAGATGCAGGCAGGCGTCGATCCCCGCCGCGGTGCCGGCGCTGGTGATGACCCGGTCGTCCTCCACGTAGAGCACGTCGGGGTCGACCCGCGCGGCCGGCAGGGCGGCCTGCAGCTCCTCGGCGTAGCGCCAGTGCGTGGTGCACCGGCGACCGTCCAGCAGCCCGGCCCGGCCGAGCACGAAGGCGCCCGAGCAGACCGACAGGACGCGGGCGCCGCGATCCAACGTCTCCCGCAGCAGGGCGAGCACCGGCTCAGGGGTGTCCGCATGGCGGGGAGAGGCCGGAACGGTGACCAGGTCGGCCTCCCGCGCCCGGTCGAGGCCGTGCTGCACGTCGAGCGAGAAGCCCATCGACGTGGGGACGAGGCCGGGCGTCTCGGCGACGACGTCGAAGTCGAACCCGGGGACGCCCTGATCGCTGCGGTCGAGCCCGAAGACCTCGCAGACCACACCGAGCTCGAAAGGAGCCACACCCGGCAGGGCTATGGCGACGACGTTGCGCAGCATGGGGACAGCCTTCCACGCCATTGGCGGAAAACCTGCGAACCATGGGGTTCCTGCCACTCGTGGCGGGAACGCCAGGGCGGCACAGTTCGAGCCATGACGATGATTCCCGAGCTCGCCTCCGCCCTCGCCCTGCTCGCCTCCTCGGCCGCGATCGTCCCCTGGGTGCGATCGGACGGGCTCGCCGGCAGCCGCCGGGCCCGCGGCCGGGCACTCGGCCGGACGGGAGGCGGCGTCGAGGGCGCGCCCTGCACCTGCGCTGCTCAGGCCCCCAGCTCCCGGTAGTAGAAGAGCAACTGCTCGTTCCGGCCCGGCTCGTGGTTGACGTAGCCGTGTCGCTCGTAGGAGTGGCGCGCGGCCACGTCGTCCCCGTCGACGTTGGTCTCCACCAGCTCGCGCCCGTGCTCCGTCGTCCGTCCCGACGGCGCGCAGGAGCGGCGCCCCGATTTCCTGGCCGCGCCCTGCGGCGCGACGTGCAGCTCGTCGAGCAGTGCGACCGGGCGGTCGTGCCAGACGTCGGGCCGACAGGCCACCAGGGCGAGCCCGGCCGGGGGGTCGCCCGCGATCAGGGCCAGTGCCCGGTCCGTGGCCAGCAGCCGGGTCAGGCGGGCTGCGAGGACGCGGGCCCCCGGGCCGCGTGTCGTGCTCACGGTTGAACCCGTCGAGCAGCGCGGCGACGGCCGGGGCGTCGGCCTTGGTGGACGCCTGGGGCGCGAGGTGCTCCCTCGTCCGAGTCTCGGGCGCCGGTGGCGCCCCACGGCCGGCGGTGCCCTCGCGTCCCGTGGCTCCCTCCGGCTTGTCGAGGACGTCGCCGCAGGAGCCTTGCCCTGTCCGTCAATTTCCACTAACGTTAGTAATATCTGACGGACGCTGCGAGGTGAGGGAGTGGTAGCGATGGGAGCTCCGGTCGCGTTCTTCGAGGTCACGAGCCCGGACCACGAGCGGGCGCAGCGGTTCTACGCCCAGCTGTTCGGCTGGCAGGTGGCGGCCGACGAGGAGATGGGGGGCTACGGGCTGGTCGACACCGGCGCCGGCGACGGGGCGATCGGTGGGGGTATCGGCCCGGTGGAGGAGGGCGACGCGCCGGGCGTCCGGGTGTACGTCCGGGTCGACGACCTGGAGCAGCAACTGCGGAGAGCCGAGCAGCTCGGCGGCACCGCGCTCGTCCCGCCCACGGAGCTGCCCGGCGGGTTCGGCCGGTTCGCCCTGCTCGCCGACCCCGACGGCAACACGGTCGGGCTATGGGCGTGACGACGTGACCTCCAGGGACGAGCAGGGCCTGGACGAGGCCATGCGGGCGCTCGCCGAGCCACGGCGGCGGGCGATCCTGCGCCTCGTCGCCCGTGACGAGCTCGCAGCGGGCGAGATCGCGACCGCCTTCGACGTCACCCGGACGGCGGTCAGCCAGCACCTGACGGTGCTGAAGAACGCGGGGCTGCTCGTGGAACGCCGCGAGGGGACCCGCCGGCTCTACCGGGCCAGGCCGGAGGGGCTCGCCGGGCTGCGCGAGTTCCTCGACGAGACGTGGGCCGCGTCCCTGGGCGTGGCCCGCCAACTGGTCGAGGCCGAGCGCGCCGCTCGTGACGGCGCCGAGGGCGGCAAGGAGGCACGACGTGCCGGATGACATCACCGTGACGCCGCTGCGGCGGCCGCCCGTACGGCAGTCCGTCGTGGTCCGCAGCGACCGCGCGCACACCTTCGACGTCTTCGTCCGCACGCTGGGGACGTGGTGGCCGCTGCAGCCGTTCTCGATCGGCGGCGAGCAGGCCCGGCAGGTCGTCCTCGAGCGGCAGGTCGGCGGGCGGGTGTTCGAGACCTGGGACGACGGCAGCACGCGTGACTGGGGCACGGTCCTCACCTGGGACCCGCCGGAGCGCTTCGCCATGACCTGGCTGGTCACGGGCGCCCCCACGGAGGTCGAGCTCACCTTCGCCGCGCTCGCGCCCGCGCTCACCCGGGTGGCGGTCGAGCACCGCGGGTGGGAGGCGCTCAGCGAGGCCCAGCTGACCGCCGCCTGCGCGCTGCCCGACGGGTACGCCGGGGGCGCCTTCACGCAGGGCTGGGCCCTCATCCTCGGCCGCTTCGCCGCCGCGCTGGCCAGCGAGGCCGCCCATCCGGGTCCGCGGAGCCCAGGAGGGGAGCCGTGACCACCGAGCAGGCCACCGACCGGCAGCTGTACGTCTACCGGCTGACCGGGCCGCGCCCGACGTTCCCGCAGGACATGACCCCGGCCGAGGCCGACGCCATGCAGCGCCACACCGACTACTGGCTCGAGCTGCTCGACCAAGGCACCGCCGTGTTCTTCGGCCCGGTCGGCGACCCGGCGGGGGTCTGGGGCCTCGGCATCCTCGAGGCCGGCTCGCCGGAGGAGGTGGACGCCGTCCGTGCCGACGACCCGGCCGTCACCTCCGGCACCGCGACGGCCGAGGTCATGCCCGTGCTCGGCGGCTACGCGCGCCCGCTGCCGGCCGACCGCACGCCCCCGGGGTAGGGGAGGAGGGGCAGCGCCGCGCGCGCCGGGCAGACTCGTGGGCATGACCACCTCCGACGGCCCGCTGTTCGCCGACCTCGCGCTCCGGGAGGAGCTGCTGCGCCCACTCGCGGCGCTCGGCTACGAGGAGCCGACGCCCATCCAGCGCGAGGCGGTCCCGCCGCTGCTCGCCGGGCGGGACGTCCTCGGGGTCGCGGCTACGGGCACCGGCAAGACGGCCGCCTTCGCGCTGCCGTTGCTGCAGGCCCTCGCGCCGATCGAGGAGCGGCCGGGCAGCCCGACCGCGCTCGTCCTGACCCCGACGCGGGAGCTGGCCGTCCAGGTGTCGGAGGCGATGTACAAGTACGGCCGCGAGCTCGGCGCCCGGGTGCTGCCGGTCTACGGCGGCACCCCGATCGGGCAGCAGCTGCGCTCGCTGTCCCGCGGCGTCGACGTGGTGGTGGCCACCCCGGGCCGGGCGTTGGACCTGCTGGGCCGGGGCGCACTGCGCTTCGACGCGCTGCGCACCGTCGTGCTCGACGAGGCCGACGAGATGCTCGACATGGGCTTCGTCGAGGACATCGACGCGTTGCTGGACGCCACACCCGAGGGGCGCCAGACGGTGCTCTTCTCGGCGACCATGCCGGCACGCACGGCGGCACTGGCCCGGCGCCACCTGCAGGACCCGGTGCACGTGCAGATCGAGAAGGCGCCGGTCGCGGCGGGCGAGGTGCCGCGCGTCCGGCAGAGCGCGTACCTCGTCGCCCGGGCGCACAAGACGGCCGCGCTCGGCCGGGTGCTCGACCTCGAGGCACCCACGGCGGCGATCGTGTTCTGCCGCACCCGCGACGAGGTCGACGACGTGACCGAGAGCCTCAACGGGCGCGGCTACCGCGCCGAGGCGCTGCACGGCGGCATGAGCCAGGACCAGCGCGACCGGGTCATGGGCCGGCTGCGGGCGCAGACCGCCGACCTGCTGGTGGCGACGGACGTCGCGGCCCGCGGGCTCGACGTCGAGCACCTGACCCACGTCGTCAACTACGACGTGCCGAGCGCGCCCGAGTCCTACGTCCACCGCATCGGGCGCGTCGGACGCGCCGGCCGCGAGGGCGTGGCGATCACCCTCGTCAGCTCCCGCGAGCACCGCATGCTCAAGACGATCGAGCGGGTCACCGGGCAGCGCATCTCCGTCGAGACGCTGCCGACCATCGCCGACCTGCAGGCCCGTCGGCTGGAGCTGACGCGGGCGGCGCTGCGCGAGAGCCTGCTGACCGACGACCTGGAACGCTTCCGCAGCGTCGTCGAGACCCTGAGCGACGAGTTCGACGTCCTGCAGGTCGCGCTGGCCGCGGTGAAGCTGGCCCACGAGTCGACGGTCGGCCGTGACGGCGACGAGGACGAGATCCCGGAGGAGCGGCTGCCGTCCAAGCGTGACGTCGGCGACCGCGGGCGGCCCGAGCGCGGGCGCGGCGTTCAGGCCGGCGGGCGCCCGGGCCCGGGGCGCGGCAACGGCCCCATGACCCGGCTGTACGTCGGGGTGGGGCGCAGCGCCGGCATCCGGCCGCAGGACCTCGTCGGCGCGATCGCCGGGGAGACCTCGCTCACCGGCCGCGACGTGGGGGCGATCGAGATCACCGACCGGTTCTCCCTCGTCGAGGTGCCCGAGGACATGGCCGACACGGTCATCACCAGCCTGCGGGGGACGACGCTGCGCGGCCGCAAGCCGACCGTGCGGCGAGAGCGCTTCCCGGCGGGCGGGAGCCGGGGGCGGGACCGCGGGTAGCCCGGCCGCTGCCCCGGAATGCCCGGTATGGACGGCCGTGTTGGCTCTGGGGTGACCGTCGCCCCCGCCCCCACCGTCACCCTCGACAACCGCTTCGCCCGCGAGCTGCCCGAGCTCGCGGTGGCCTGGCGCGCCGAGGGGGCGCCGGACCCTCGACTGCTGGTGCTCAACGAGCCGCTGGCCCGAGACCTCGGCCTCGACCCGGCGGCGCTGGCCGCCCCGGAGGGCCTGCGCCTGCTGACCGGCGCAGCCGTCCCCGCCGGTGCCACGCCGGTGGCCCAGGGCTACGCCGGGCACCAGTTCGGCGGCTACAGCCCCCGGCTGGGCGACGGGCGGGCGTTGCTGCTCGGAGAGCTCGTCGACGCGGCCGGCCGGGCTCGCGACCTGCACCTCAAGGGATCGGGGCGCACGCCGTGGGCGCGCGGCGGGGACGGGCTGGCCGCCGTCGGGCCGATGCTGCGTGAGTACGTCGTGAGCGAGGCGATGCACGCGCTCGGCATCCCGACGACGCGCTCGCTCGCCGTGGTCGCGACCGGCCGGGGCGTACGCCGCGAGACGGTCCTGCCCGGCGCCGTCCTCGCCCGCGTCGCCGCCAGCCACCTGCGGGTGGGCAGCTTCCAGTACGCGGGGGCCAGCGGGGACACCGAGCTGCTGCGCCGGCTCGCCGACCACGCGATCGCGCGCCACTACCCGGAGGCGGCGCAGGCCGAGAACCCGCACCTCGCGCTCTTCGACGCGGTGCTCGCCGCCCAGGCGTCGCTGGTCGCGTCCTGGATGCTCGTCGGGTTCGTGCACGGGGTGATGAACACCGACAACATGACCATCTCCGGCGAGACGATCGACTACGGGCCGTGCGCGTTCATGGAGGGCTTCGACGTCGCGGCGGTCTACAGCTCGATCGACGAGGGCGGGCGCTACGCGTACGGCAACCAGCCGCTCGTCGCCGAATGGAACCTCGCCCGGCTGGCCGAGGCCCTGCTGCCGCTGTTCTCCGACGACCAGGAGCGGGCGGTCGAGCTGGCGATGAGCTCGCTCGGCGCGTACCGGCCGCTGCATGCCGCGGCGTGGCTGAACGGGATGCGGGCGAAGCTCGGCCTCCCGGCCGGCCTCGACGACGCCGTTGCCGCCCCGCTCGTCAACGACCTTCTCGAGCTGCTGCAGGCGGCCCGGGCGGACTTCACGTCCTTCTTCCGCGACCTGGCGAGGGCCGCGCGGGGGCAGGCGGAGCCGGTACGCGGCTGGTTCCTCGACCTCGCGGGCATCGACAGCTGGCTCGAGCGCTGGCGCGCCCTCGAGCCCGACGCCGACGCCATGGACCGGGTCAACCCGGTCTACATCCCGCGCAACGAGCGGGTCGAGGAGGCGCTCGCCGCCGCCACGGCCGGAGACCTCGCGCCCCTGGACCAGCTGCTGCAGGTGCTGGCCCGCCCGTACGACGAGCGGGCCGGGCTCGAGCGCTACGCCGAGCCCGCGGCAGAGGGCTCGGGGCCGTACCGGAGGTTCTGCGGGACCTGACACGCGACGCGCTTCCGGCAAGACACCGGTGGCCCGGCTCCTTCCCCAGGAGCCGGGCCACCGGCGTGTCGGCGAGAGGGAATCAGGCCGCGCTGAAGCGCCCGCCCCTGCCCCTGCCGCCGCGGCTGCGAGAGCGCCGGGCGGCGGGCGTCGCCTCGCCGTCCGACCCCGCCGCGCGTCGCTGCGGAGCGCCGGGCTGCTGGCCGCGGCCGCCGGCGGTGCGCCCGCCTCCGCTCGCGCGCGGGCCCGGGACCTTGGCCTTGCGCGCCGGCTGCTGTGCCGGCGCCGTCGGAGCGGGCGCGGGCTCGACGTGCGGGGCACGCTCGCCCACCAGCGCCGAGAGCGTCGCGTCACCGGGGGCGACCCGGGTGATCGGGGCGGTGACCTTGGCCTGTCGGAGCAGCGTCGACACGTCGGAGCGCTGCTCGGGCAGCATCACCGTGACGACCGCGCCGGAGGCTCCGGCACGCGCGGTGCGCCCGGACCGGTGCAGGTACGCCTTGTGCTCGGCGGGCGGGTCGACGTGCACGACCAGTTCGATCTCGTCGACGTGGATGCCGCGGGCGGCGATGTCGGTCGCGACCAGGACGCGTACGGAGCCGTCGGTGAAGGCGGCCAGGTTCCGCTCGCGGGCGTTCTGGGCGAGGTTGCCCTGCAGGTCGACCGCCGGGACACCGGACGCGGTGAGCTGCTTGGCGAGCTTCTTGGCCTGGTGCTTGGTGCGGGTGAACAGGACGCGGCGCCCCGTTCCGGACGCGAGCTCGCGGACGATCGCGCCCTTGGCGTCGGCCGCGACCTCGAGGATGTGGTGCTCCATCGTCTGCACCGGCGCGGCGGCGGGCGCGACGGCGTGGACCCGCGGGTCGGTGAGGAAGCGCTTGACGAGGACGTCGACGCCGTTGTCCAGGGTGGCGGAGAACAACAGCCGCTGCCCGCCGGTGGGCGTCTGGTCGAGGATGCGCCGGACGACGGGGAGGAAGCCCAGGTCGGCCATGTGGTCGGCCTCGTCCAGCACGCTGATCGAGACGGCGGACAGGTCGCAGACGCCCTGCTTGATCAGGTCGTCGAGGCGGCCGGGGCAGGCGACGAGGATGTCGACGCCCGCGTTGAGCGCGGCTTCCTGGCGCGACTGAGCGACGCCGCCGAAGACCACCGCGGTCACCTGGCCCGCGGCCCTGGCCAGCGGGTCGAGCGTGGCCTGCACCTGGTTCGCCAGCTCACGCGTCGGCACGAGCACGAGGGCATGCGGACGGCGCCGCTCGCGGCGGGTGCCAGCGGCCAGCAGCCGCGCCACGATGGGCAGGCTGAAGGCCAGCGTCTTGCCGCTGCCGGTCGCGCCGCGGCCGAGCACGTCGCGCCCGGCCAGCGAGTCCGGCAGGGTGACGGACTGGATGGGGAAGGCGTCCGTCTTGCCCTCGGCGGCCAGCGAGGCGACCAGGGGAGCCGGGATCCCGAGGGCGGCGAAGGTCACCGGAGCGGCCTCGGCGGCGGTGGTGACGGCGTCGTCGAGGACCGGGGACGGAGCGGCCGCCTCCGGCGCACGGCGGCGGGTGGGCGCCTGACGCGGGGCCTGCGGGCCGGAGGCGCTGGGAGCGCTCGCGCGCCGGCCGGCCCGGCGGCCGGGGGAGGCGGCGCCGGGGCGCGTCGAGGCAGGGGTGGACGAGGCGTGCTTGGTCAATCGAGTCCCTTGGATGCGGTGGCCGCTGCGCATGTCCATGGGGACCCGCCCTGAGGGCGGTGCGACGACCTCGGGCGCGCAGCTCGGCGCAGCCCTCACCGACCATTGTGTCCTACATCTCCGGTCCGCGGCAGGCCCGGAGGCGGTGGGCGTGGTCACCCTGACCGGGCGCGCCACTGCGCGCGACGGCCGAGGGCCGGCCCGGACGACGTCCGAGCCGGCCCTGGGCCGTGTCGTGCTGGGAGGAGCGGAGGGGTCAGAGTCCCAGGTCGGCCTCGAAGGCCGCCTCCTCGAGCCGCTGCTTGATCGTCACCAGGAAGCGCGCGCCGTCGGCCCCGTCGACGAGACGGTGGTCGTACGAGAGCGACAGGTAGACCATCGACCGGATCGCGATCGTCTCGCCCAGCTGCGGGGAGTCGATGACGACCGGGCGCTTGACGACCGCGCCGGTGCCGAGGATCGCGACCTGCGGCTGGTTGATGATCGGGGTGTCGAACAGCGCGCCCCGGCTGCCGGTGTTGGTCAGGGTGAACGTGCCGCCGCCGAGCTCGTCCGGCATCACCTTGTTGTCGCGGGTGCGGGCCGCCAGGTCGGCGATCTTGCGCGCGAAGCCGCCGATGTTCAGGTCACCCGCGTCCTTGATGACCGGCACGAGCAGGCCGCGCTCGGTCTCCACGGCGAAGCCGAGGTGCTCGGCGCCGTGGTAGACGATCTCGTCGCCCTCGATGCTCGCGTTGATCTTCGGGTGGACCTTGAGCGCCTCGACCGCGGCCTTGGCGAAGAACGGCATGAAGGAGAGCTTCACGCCCTCGCGGGCCTCGAAGTCGCGCTTGGCCCGCTGGCGGAGCCGGGCGACGTTGGTGACGTCGACCTCCACGACGCTGGTGAGCTGCGCGGACGTCTGCAGCGACTCGACCATGCGGCTGGCGATGACCTTGCGCAGGCGGGTCATCTTCTCCCGGGTGCCGCGCAGCGGCGAGGGCTCGCCGAGCGGTGCGGCGACCGAGGTCGTCGCCGCCGCCGGCGCGGCGGGCGCCGCCGGCTGGGCCGTCCGGGCCTGCTCCTGCTTCTTGCGCTCGGCCGCCTCGAGGACGTCCTGCTTGCGGATGCGGCCGCCCACGCCGGTGCCCGACAGCGCCGACAGGTCGATGCCGTGCTCGGCGGCGAGCTTGCGCACCAGCGGGGTGACGTAGGCGCCCTCGTTGTTCGGCGCGGGCGCCGGTGCGGGAGCAGCCGGAGCCGGAGCAGCGGTGGCGGGAGCAGCCGGGGCGGGAGCGGGGGCAGCCGCTGCGGGAGCGGGCGCCGGGGCAGCCGGGGCCGGCGCGGGAGCCGGGGCCGGGGCGGGAACAGGAGCCGCCGGAGCCGGAGCCGGAGCCGCGGGCGCGGCCGCTGCGGCCGGAGCCGCGCCGGGAGCGCCCACGAGCGCGAGCTGCGCGCCGACCTCGACCGTCTCGTCGGCCTGGACCGTGATCTCGAGCAGCGTGCCGGCGACCGGGCTCGGCACCTCGGTGTCGACCTTGTCGGTGGACACCTCGAGCAGCGGCTCGTCGACCTCGATCGAGTCGCCGACCTGCTTGAGCCAGCGGGTGACGGTGCCCTCGGTCACGCTCTCGCCGAGCGCGGGCATCGTGACCGGCACGCCCTGCCCACCGGCCGCGGGAGCGCCCTGCGGGGCGTCGGCCGCGGCCTGCTCCTCGTTGCCCGCCGACACGATCGGCTGCTCGGACGGTGCGGGCACCGACGACGGCGCGGCGGGGTAGCTCGCGGACGCGCCCCCCTGGGCCGCGGAGTCCGCCGCGACGTCGTCGAAGGCGGTGTTGTCCTGGCTGGCCGGGGCACCGCTGGGCTCCTCGCCCGCGGTGGCGATCACCGCCAGCTCGGCACCGACGTCGACCGTCTCGTCGGCCGCGACGACGATGCGCTGGAGCACCCCCGCCGCCGGGCTCGGGACCTCGGTGTCGACCTTGTCGGTCGACACCTCGAGCAGCGGCTCGTCGACCTCGACGGAGTCGCCCTCCTGCTTGAGCCAACGGGTGACGGTGCCCTCGGAGACGCTCTCTCCGAGGGCCGGCATGGTCACCGAGAACGGCAAGGGATGCCTCCGGGTCTCGTGTTAACGGATCGACACCGATCCGAAGAAGGGGTGGAAATCAGCCGTGCACGTGCAGGGGCTTGCCGGCGAGGGCGAGGTGCGCCTCCCCGAGGGCCTCCGACTGGGTCGGGTGCGGGTGGATCAGCTGCGCGACCTCGGCCGGCAGCGCCTCCCAGTTGTAGATGAGCTGGCCCTCCGCGATGAGCTCGCCGACGCGCGAGCCGACCATGTGGATGCCCACGACGGGGCCGTCCTTCTGCCGGACGAGCTTGACCGAGCCCTGCGTCTTGAGGATCTGGCTGCGGCCGTTGCCACCCAGGTCGTAGACGAGGGTCTCGACCTCGCCGTACTTCTCCGTGGCCTTGGCCTCGGTGAGGCCGACCGAGGCGACCTCCGGCTCCGAGTAGGTGACTCGCGGGACGCCGTCGTAGTCGATCGGCGTCGTGGCGACGCCGGCGATCTGCTCGGCGACGAGGATGCCCTCGGCGAAGCCGACGTGGGCCAGCTGCAGCGTCGGGATGAGGTCGCCCACGGCGTACACGTTGGGGACGCTGGTCCGGCAGTACTCGTCGACGATCACGTAGCCGCGGTCGGTCCGGACGCCGGCCTCCTCGTAGCCGAGGCCCTGCGACACCGGGCCGCGGCCGACGGCGACGAGCATGAGGTCGGCCTCGATCTGCTTGCCGTCGGCCAGCGAGACCTTGACCCCGGAGTCGGTGCGCTCGACCCCGTTGAAGCGGTTGCCCAGCTCGTACTTGATGCCGCGGCGGCGGAACGCGCGCTCGAGCAGCTTGGAGCTGGACTCGTCCTCGAGAGGGACGAGGTGAGGGAGCGCCTCGACGATGGTGACGTCGGCGCCGAAGGACTTCCAGACGCTGGCGAACTCGACGCCGATGACCCCGCCGCCCAGGACGATGACCGAGCTGGGGACGTGCTCGAGCTGCAGCGCGTGGTCGCTGGTGATGATGCGGTCGCCGTCGATCTCGAGGCCGGGCAGCGACTTCGGCACCGAGCCGGTCGCCAGCACGACGTTGCGGCCGCGGTAGGCGGCGCCGTCGACCTCCACCACGTTGGGCGCGACGAGCTTGCCGTAGCCCTCGACGTAGGTGACCTTGCGCGCCTTCACCAGGCCCTGCAGGCCCTTGTAGAGGCGGGAGATCGTCGCGTCCTTGTACTTGTTCACGCCGGGCATGTCGATGCCCTCGAGCGTGGCGCGCACGCCGAACTGCTCGCTCTCCCGGGCGCCGTCGGCGATCTCGGCCGCGTGCAGGAGCGCCTTGGTGGGGATGCAGCCGCGGTGCAGGCAGGTGCCCCCGACCTTGTCCTTCTCGATGAGCGCGACGGTCAGGCCGAGCTCCGCGGCGCGGAAGGCACAGGCGTAGCCGCCGCTGCCTCCGCCGAGGATCACGACGTCGAAGGCGTTGTCCGCCACGTGGCTCTCCTTGGGTGTGGTGGATGCACGTGCGCGCCAATCTTGTCACTGGCGCGCCGCGTGCTCGAACGGGGGAGGAGCGCGCCGGGTTGGTCCAATCCGGCGCGGGCACCGCCCGGGCTGTCCTAGCGTTCCTATCGGTACGCCGATTCCCGGCGCACGGCGGGCCCGGTCGGCCCGCCCGTCATGGCACGGACCGACCAGGGGGACGGATGCGCGGGCTCGGCAGGATCTTCTCGCGAGGGTCGCGGAAGCCGGTCGCCCAGCGCTCAGCGACCTCCGAGGACGAGCGCCACCTGCGCGAGTTCGCCGCCTCGCGCACCGGGGTGGAGGCGTACGTCGAGCCGCCCACCGCTGTCACGACCACGACCGTCGTCTACGTCGCCAACACCGGGGAGTGGACGCGGCGCCGGGTCCGGGACGCGCACGCGGCCCACGCGCTGGCGAACGCGCTCGGGATCCCGAGCTACGACGCGTCAGTGGTCGGCTACCCCCAGCGGATGCGGGCGTGGAACGCCCGCAAGGCCGCCGAGGAGAAGACGCGCCGCACCGGCACGGTCTGAGCGGCCGCACCCGCCCGGGCAGGGCCGCCCCGTGGCTCAGCCCTTGCGCAGCGTCCCGGCCGCCAGGTCCTCCGCGAGGGCGACGAGCGTGCGGACGCTCGCGCCGGTGCCCCCCTTGGGGGTGTAGCCGAACGGCTCGCCCTCGTTGAACGCCGGCCCGGCGATGTCCAGGTGCGCCCACGGCACGCCCTCGGCCACGAACTCCTTGAGGAAGAGCCCGGCCACGAGCATGCCGCCGTAGCGGTCACCCATGTTGGCGATGTCGGCGACCTGGGAGTCCATGCTCTTGCGCAGCTCCTCGGGGAGCGGCATCGGCCAGACGTTCTCGCCGACGCGGGCAGCGGCGGCCTGCACCGACTCGCGCAGCGCCTCGTCGTTGGACATGACCGCCGCGGTGCGAGAGCCGAGCGCGACCATCTGCGCCCCGGTGAGCGTCGCGGTGTCGACGAGCACGTCGGGCTTCTCCTCGCAGGCCGCGACGATCGCGTCGGCGAGGACGAGGCGGCCCTCGGCGTCGGTGTTGAGCACCTCGACGGTGCGGCCGCCGTACATCGTGAGCACGTCCGAGGGCCGGATCGCCGAGCCGGAGGGCATGTTCTCCGCGAGCGGCATCCAGGCCGTCACCCGGACCGGGAGCCCGAGCCGCGCGACCGCCACCACGGCGGCGAGGACGGCGGCGGCGCCGCCCATGTCGCACTTCATCGTCTCCATCGACGCCGGCGGCTTGAGGGACAGGCCGCCGGAGTCGAACGTGATGCCCTTGCCGACGACCGCCAGATGGGGCCCGCCCGCGTCGGGGGCGTAGCTCAGCTTGACCAGCCGGGGCGGCCGCGCCGATCCCTGGCCGACGCCGAGGATGCCCCCGAAGCCGCGGCGCTTGAGCGACCGCTCGTCGAGCACCTCGACCGTGATCGGCAGGCCCTCGGCGGCGGAGGCCGCGGCCTCGGCGAGGGCCTTGGGCGGCAGGTCCGAGGGCGGGGTGTTGACGAGGTCGCGGCAGAGCGCCACCGACTCGGCCAGGGCGCGGGCCCGGTCCGCCGCGTCCCGGGCCGCGCGCTCGCGGGCTGCGGGCGTGACGAGCGTGAAGGACTCCGCCGGTGCCTTGTGCTGGTCGGCCGAGGTGTTGCGGTAGCGGGTGAAGGAGTACGCCCCGAGCAGCGCGCCCTCGGCCACCGCCGCCGCGGCCGCCGCGTCGGGCGCGGGCAGGGCGAGCGCCACCCGCCGCGTGCCGGCCAGTGCCCGCGCCGCCCCGCCCGCCGCTCGCCGCAGCGTCTCGGCCGCGTACGTCGTGGCCTCCCCGCGCCGGCGGGCCGGCGCCGGGCCGAGGCCGACGGCGAGGACGACCGGAGCGGTCACCCCGTCGCCCCCGGGCACCTTGACGGCCTCTCCCGTCGCGCCGGTCGCGCCGAGCGCGGACAGCGTCCGGGCGAGCCGGCCGCCGAGGGCCTTGTCGACCTCCTCGGCGCCTTCTGCGAGCACCGGGCCGCGCGGCCCCTGCAGCGTGGCGACGACCACGGCGTCGACCCGCAGGCCCGCGGGGGAGGAGCTGGTCAGCGTGAGCTCGGGCACGGTCCGTCCTAACTGCAGGTGTCGCGACTCCGCCCGGGGAACGGGCCGCGGCCGGAGGGGCGCTCCGGGTCGTGATCGTTCCCGACGGATCGGCCCCGAGGGGCCTGAAGCGCTCGATGCTAGCGTCCGGCCCCATGGCCGATGCCGCTGCCGCCCCCCTCCGTCCCGCTCTGTACGACCGGCACGTCGCGCTCGGGGCCAAGCTCGCCCCGTTCGGCGGCTGGGAGATGCCGCTGCAGTACGCCGGGGTGGTCCGCGAGCACACCGCGGTCCGCGAGCGGGTGGGCGCGTTCGACGTCAGCCACCTGGGGACCGTCCTGGTCCGCGGCGCCTCCGCCGCCTCGTACGTCAACTCCACGCTCACCAACGACCTGGGCCGCATCGCGCCGGGCATGGCGCAGTACACGCTGTGCTGCACCGAGGACGGCGGCGTGGTCGACGACCTCATCGTCTACCTGCGCGACGAGGACGACCTGCTGCTCGTGCCCAACGCCTCCAACGTCGCGGAGGTCGCCCGGCGGCTCGCGGCCGGCGCCCCCGCGGGGGTGACGGTGGAGGACGTCTCCGGGTCCTACGCGGTCCTGGCCGTGCAGGGGCCGCGCAGTGACGCCGCTCTCGAAGCCGTGTCGCTACCGGCCGGCCACCCGTACATGTCCTTCGTGGAGACCGCGCGCGACGGCATGCCGGTCACGGTCTGCCGCACCGGCTACACCGGGGAGCGCGGCTACGAGCTGGTCCTGCCGGCCTCGGCCGCGGGGCCGCTCTGGGACGCGCTGCTCGCGGCCGGCGCCGAGCCGTGCGGGCTCGGCGCGCGGGACACCCTGCGGCTGGAGATGGGCTACCCGCTGCACGGGCAGGACCTGTCGCTGGAGATCAGCCCCGTCCAGGCCAGGGCCTCGTGGGCGGTCGGCTGGGCCAAGCCGGCCTTCTGGGGCCGCGAGGCCCTGCTGGCCGAGCGGGCGTCCGGCCCGCACCGCGTGCTGCACGGGATCGAGGCGCTCGACCGGGGAATCCCGCGCCGGGGCATGACGGTGCAGGGCGCCGACGGGGCGCGGGTCGGGGAGGTCACCAGCGGGACGTTCTCCCCGACCCGGGGGGTGGGGATCGGCCTGGCGCTGCTCGACCCGGGGGTCGAGGTCGGCAGCGAGGTCGCGCTCGACGTGCGGGGGCGCATCTCGCGGGCCCGTGTGGTGCGGCCCCCGTTCGTCGCCTCCTCGGTGCGCTGAGCCTCAGGTCAACAAGGGCGACAGCTCGCGAGCGGTGCGGGCGGCGGCCGCGACGTCGCGCGGGTCGAGCGAGCGGATCTGCTCGGGCACGCCGGTCAGCGCCACGGCCGCGACGAGCCGGCCGGCGGAGCTGCGCACGGGCAGTGCGAGGCACGCCCGCATCGGGCGCAGCTCCCCGATCTGGTACGCCCTGTCCGCGCGCCCGACGCCCGTGAGCTCGGCGTCCAGGTCGGCCGGCGAGACCAGCGTCTGCGGCGTCAGCCTGCGCAGCGGTGCCTCACCGAGGGAACGGCGCCAGTCCCCGGACTCGGCGAGCAGCAGCTTGCCGAACGCCGAGGCGTGCAGGTGCCGGGCGAACGCGTCGGCGGGGGGAGGCGGCTGGGCCGGGTCGGGGTCGACGAGCGCCGGGACGCCGCCGGCGTAGGACGCCAGGTGGACGCCCGTCCGGGCACGGGACCGCAGGTCCTCGACCAGCCGGCGGGCGGCCACGGGCACGTGCACGAGCGCGACCAGCCCTGCCAGGTGCGCGACCTTGTGCCCCAGCGTGAAGCCGCGGGCGCCGGGCTGTCGTTCGACGTACTGCAGCGCGACGAGCAGGTTGAGCAGCCGGTACGTGGTGGCGGGCGACATGCCCAGCGCGCCCGCGACCTGCTTGGCCGTCACGCCGGGGCCGGCGCGGGCGACCTCCTCGAGCAGCGCGAACGCGTTGCGCACCGCATGGGACTGGCGCCCGGGAAGCCCGCCCGGGGCAGCGGCTGCCGGCGCGGGCGCAGCCCACGTCCCGCTCGGTCCAGGCGTCACCGCTCCCCCCTTCACGACGCGGCCGGCGGGAGGCCGGCCCCCGGGCCCAGACGATAGGAGTGCGGAGTTACCGCCTGGTTTCTCCGGAACGTCGTCTCGGGGTCGCCGGTGGTCGCCGGCCAGGGGGTGGGGCTGCCCGTCGACCCGGAAGGGCCGGCGCTTTCTCCATTCGCGACGCCGTGTCGTTGCGGAGACCTTCACGGTCGGGAAACCCAGCGCGCGCCGTCAGCGCCCAGAGTTCTCGTCGCCGACCGGGGGTGGAGGCCGGGCCGCCTCAGAGCCGCCCGGGCCCCCGGGACGCATTCTGCGAACCTGACGAGGAGGCCCGTGTGGAGACAGAGGACGAGGCGGCGGCGGGGTCCGACCCGCCGCGCGGAGGACGGGCGACCGGGAGGCCTTCCGTGCGTACCGTGCTCGGGCGCGCCGCGGCGGTGGCCGGCGCCGTCGGCGTGATCTTCGCGATCGCCATCCCGCTCGGCGCGAACAGCTCGACGTTGGCTCCCGCCCCGGCCGCCGACCCGTCGGCCGGCGGCGCGGGGGTCGCAGCGGGCGTCGCAGCGGGCACGTCGCCGGCCGCGGGTGGAGGCGAGGCGGCGGCCGAGGACACCGTGCCGGTGGCCGGCACTCCCGCGCCGCGCGGCGCCGGCACGGGGCGCGACCCGGTGACCATCGACGAGGCCGCGAAGGCCCGGGAGATCGCGCTGGACCCGGCCTTCGTGGCGACGGGCACCGGCGTCTCCGGCGAGCCCGGGCCGGAGTACCTCTCGTTCGAGCTCGAGGACCCGTTGCCGGGCGAGGTGGCCAAGGACGCCCCGCGGCGGGCGGCGGTCTACTTCTACGACTACTCCGACGACACGCTCGTCAAGCGCGTCGTGAACCTGACGACGGGCCAGGTCGAGCGGACCGCCGCGGCCCCGCAGATGCAGCCCCCGGCTTCCGTGGAGGAGACGGCCGTCGCGTTCGACCTCTTCCTCGCCGCGCCCGAGAGCGCGGGCTTCCGGACGGCTTACCAGAAGCTGACGGGGGCGGAGTTCGTGTCGCCCGACCAGATCGTCACGAACGGCATGACGTACGTCGCGAGCCCCGGCGACGTCGGGGCGCCGACGTGCGGGCAGCACCGTTGCCTGCAGTTCATCACGCAACTGCCGGACGACGGCCCCTTCATCGACATCACCGGGTTCGTCGTCAACCTGTCCACCAAGACCGTCGCTCAGCTCTCATGAACCGGAGGATCCCGCGAATGCTCGGCAGGACAACGACTGCGGGCGTCGGGGCGGCGGTAGCAGTACTCGTCGCCTCGACCCTGACCGCTTCCACCGCGGAGGCCAGCAAGGAGAAGGACCGCGCCGCCTACTGCGGGAGCAACGGGCTGGTCAACGAGAAACTGCACAACGGCACTCGCTGGACGATGTGCTGGCGGGTCGATGCCAAGACCGGCCTCGTGCTGGAGAGGATCGCGGTGCAGGCGCCGGGGGAGGGCGCGCCGACGACCCTCATCGACCAGGCGGCGCTCGCACAGCTCAACGTCCCCTACGACTCCGGCGCCAACGAGTGGAACGACATCACGTCGTACGGCTTCGGCGACCGCTACATGCAGCCCATGACCAAGGCCGAGTGCCCCGGCGGCAAGGTCTACGGGCAGTGGCTGGGCACCGGCGAGGACACCAAGATGGTCCTCTGCGTCTCGGAGGAGGAATCCGGCTTCGCCTATCGCGCGAAGACGGGGAACACCACGGGCACCGGCCCGCTCTACAGCAAGCAGGGCCACGACCTGGTCCTGCGCACGATCTCGAAGATCGACTGGTACGAGTACGTCACCGAGTGGCGCTTCGCCGACGACGGCACCATCAGCACCGCGCTCGGAGCGACGGGTGACCTCGCGCCCTCGGACTACACGACCGCCGACCACGGGTGGCCGATCGGCACCAACCTCGCCGACTTCTCCACGAACCACTACCACTCCGCGTTCTGGAAGATCAACTGGAACATCGGCGGGGCCGGCAACGAGACCGTGGAGCAGTACGACACCGCGCCGACGGGCGAGGTCGGGCGGCGGGCGGCCATCCTCAAGACCACCAGGACGGACATCCCCGTGGAGGGGTCGTTCACCACGGCGAACCGCCGGTGGTGGCGCGTCGTGAGCCCGACGACCAACACGGACGGCCACAAGCGGTCCTACGAGCTCGAGCTCGGGGCGAACGACGCGTACGAGGTGCACCCGGAGACGACACCTGACGTGTCGTTCACGCAATATCGTGCGTGCGAGAAGTTCGCGAGCTTCAACCAGGACCCGGAGTGCATCGGCACGTCGCTGCCCGAGTACGTCAACGGGGAGACGATGACCGACCCGGTGATGTGGGTGCGGGTGGGCTTCCACCACATCCCGCGCGACGAGGACCAGAGCCCGATGCCGTTCCACTGGCAGGGCTTCGACCTGGTGCCGCGCGACTTCACCGCGCAGAACATGCTCACGCCGGACCAGCGGCGCTACGTCAACGGCCGCGTCGGGCGGCCGACGTCCTGAGCGCACCCCCGGCCGGGCCCGCCCCCTGGCGGGCCCGGCCGTCCGGTCGCAGCCCGTCCCCCCAGCAAGGAGCACGCACCCCATGAGAGCTTCCGGGCTCCTGGCGCTCGTCGCGGCCGTCGCCGCGGCGCTGATCGGCACGACGGCCCTGCGCGGCGGGCCGGGTAGGGACGTCTCGGCCGCGCAGCCGGTGGCGGCGAGCGCCGGCCCGGCGGCCGCCCAGCCCGTGGTGCGGCCCAAGCCGCCGAACGCGGCCGACGTCGTGTTCGCGCAGATGATGGTCCCGCACCACCAGCAAGCGGTGCGGATGAGCAGGCTGCTGCTGGCCAAGGACGGGGTCCACGACCGGGCCCGCGCCATCGCGGAGTACATCGCCCGCGACCAGGCCCGCGAGGCCTCGGACATGCGCGCCTGGCTGACGGCGTGGGGAAAGCCGCTCGCACCGGGCCCGGGCCCGGCCCACGGCGCGCACGGATCGAGGTGGTCACGGGACCTCGCCGCGATGCCCGGGATGCTCACGCCGGCCCAGCTGCGCCGGCTCGACGGGGCCGTGGGGGCGCCGGCCACCGAGCTGTTCCTGCGGCAGATGATCGAGCACCACCTGGGTGCGCTCGACATGGCCCGCCAGGTCGTGGCCGAGGGCGACAACGTCTACACGCGCAAGATCGCCAAGCACATCCTGGCCGAGCAGGCCGGGGAGAACGCGGCGATGGCGAGGCTCATCGACGAGCTGTGAGGCCGGCTGGGCCGTCCGGGCGACGTCGCTGCGGCACGCGGCCCGACGCCTCAGCACCGCGGCCCGGCCGCCGATGGGCTCCCCGACGGGCAGGGGGCGCCGTCGGGAGCCGGGGAGGGGACGGCTCCCGTCGCGCCCTGCCCGGGGGATGGTCGGGGGGCCAGTGCCCCGCACCGGCCCGCCGGGCCGGTGCGGGGCGCCCCTCAGCGCAGCGGCCCGTCCCAGGGCACGGGCGGCGCCCCCGCCATCTGGGAGAGCAGCTGCTCGATGCTCCAGTCGCGCAGCCGGCGCAACGGCTCCGGGGTCTGCATGATGAGGAGGTCGTTGCGGCCGGCGTACGCGTCCAGCGCCTCCAGCGTGTCCCGGAACTCGACGAGGACCTCCTCCGTGCCCTCCGGCATCGGGTACTCGAGGTCGACCGTCTCCTCGCCGCGGCGCAGTGCGGCCAGGCGGTCGCGGTCCGCGCGCTCGCTGACGGTCGGGAAGCGGCTCGCGACGTGCTCGGCGAGGCGCACGAGCCGCTCGGGTGCCGATCCCTCGCCGCGGGAGGCGGCCTCGCTGAGCAGGACGCACTCGCGGAGCAGGGCATCGAGCTGCTCGCGTTGCTGCAGCCAGAGCGCGACGGGGTAGCGCAGCAGCAGCGCCACCCGGCCCGCGGGCCGCGCGGGCACCGCGGGGACGTCCTGCAGGTCGTCGTCGCCCCACATGGCCAGCAGGCCGGCCTCGTCGTCGGCCGCCGCGGGTGGCGGGTCCGCCGACAGCTCGCACCACACGACCTTCCCGCTCTCCGCGCACTGGTCCGCGCCCCAGTCGACCGCCAGCACGTTGACCAGGTCCAGCCCACGTCCGGTCGTGGCCCGCTCGCTGTGCAGCACCTGGCGGGGGAGCGCGGCGGAGAAGTCGCGGACCTGCAGCAGGGCACGGCCGGGCGCGACGCGTACGGAGGCCTCGAAGTCGGTCCGGGCGTGCAGCACGGCGTTGGTCGCGAGCTCGGACATGCAGAGCTCGGCGACGTCGACCGCCTCGGGGAGCCACTCGCTCAGGCAGCTGCGCAGGAAGGCCCGGGCCGCCGGCACCGACGCGGCGTCGGGCGGCAGCCGGACGACTCGCTCGCTCGTGGAAACGGTGGGCCTCCGCTGGGACAGGTCCTACGCACTCACGGTGTGCAATCTCTCATATCCGCTGCGTGCACATCTACACCGTGCGTTCGGGTGGCCGGCACTCAGCGGGAGCCCAGCGCCAGCACCGCCAGCGACACCGCCGTCGAGGTCTCGACCAGGGCACCGAGCACGTCGCCCGTGACGCCGCCGAAGCGGCGCCGGCACCGGGCGAGCAGGGCCAGCCCCGCGAGCAGCCCGCCGGCGGCCGCGCTCGCGCCTCGCGCGCCGAGCAGCACACCGCCGAGCCCGACGGCAGCGGCCGCCACGAGGAGGGCGCCGGCCACCGGGACGGTTCCGGCGACCGTCGCGCCGAGGCCGCCGGCCCGGGCGGAGGGCACTCCGCGACGGCAGGCCAGGGTGACCGCCGCCCTCCCGGTCACCGCGGCGACGACCACAGCGGTCGTCGGGGCCGCGGCCAGTGCGGCCGCGTCGGCGAGCAGCACGAGCACGAGCGTGACCACGCCGAACGGCCCGATGTCCGATCGCTTCATCACCTCGAGCGCGCCGGGGGCGGGACGGCCCGACCCGAGCCCGTCAGCTGTGTCCGCGAGCCCGTCGAGGTGCAGGCCCCGGGTGAGCCCGGCGAGCGCCGCCAGCGCCGCGGCCGCGCCGAGCAGCGGGGGCCCGTCCAGGGCGTCGACGGCCAGGAGCGCGAGCGCGGCCACGCCTCCCAGGCCCGCGCCGACGAGCGGGCCGAGCAGCATGGCGCCGGACGCCACGGCGGCGTCGACCCGCCGGGGGGCCGGGACGCGCACGACGCTGAAGGTCCCGACCGCGAGCCGGAGCGCGTCGCCGGCGGTGCTCACCGCCGGCCCCGGCGCCGGGGCAGCACGGTCAGGGAGCCGCGGGCTCGTGCGAGCCGCCCAGCTCCGACAGGGTCGCCATCTCCGAGCAGGCCGCGACGGCCGCCTGCAGGACCGGCAGCGCGAGCAGGGCGCCCGTGCCCTCGCCGAGCCGGAGGCCGAGGTCGAGGACGGGCTCGAGGGCCAGCTGCTGCAGGGCGATCGACTGGGCGGGCTCGGTCGACCGGTGCCCGGCGAGCCACCACAGCGAGGCCGTGGGCGCGACCCGGTGGGCGAGCACCGCACAGGTCGAGGGGATGATCCCGTCGAGCACCACCGGCGTCCGGCGGATCGCCGCCTGCACGAGGAACCCGGTCGTCGCGGCGAGGTCGGGGCCGCCGATCGCCGCGAGCAGTGCGATCGGGTCGCCGAGGTGCGGGCGCCCGCGCCGCATGGCGTCGCGGATCGCCGCGCACTTGCGCATCCAGCCCCGGTCGTCCACCCCGGTGCCGCGCCCGCAGACCGAGGCCGCGTCGTTGCCGGTCAGCACGCCGACGAGGGCGGAGGCCGCGGTGGTGTTGGCGATGCCCATGTCCCCGGCGATCAGCAGGTCAGCGCCCGCGTCGACCTCCTCGTCGGCCACGGCCATGCCCACGCGCAGCGACGCCACCGCCTCCTCGCGGGTCATGGCGTCCTCGGTGTCGATGCGCCCCGTCCCGCGGCGGACCTTGTAGCGGGTGACGTCCTCGGGCAGGTCCGACGTGTCCGCGTCCACCGAGAGGTCCAGCACTCGCACCCCGGCGCCGGCCTGCCGAGCGAGGGCGTTGACCGCTGCCGTCCCGGCCAGGAACGCGCGGACCATGTGCCCCGTCACCTCCGCGGGGTACGCCGACACCCCGCCCGCCGCGATGCCGTGGTCGCCGGCGAAGACGACGACCCGCGGGCGCTCGAAGGGGCGCGGCGGGCAGGCGGCCTGCACGCCGGCGGCCCACACGGAGAGGTCCTCGAGCTGGCCGAGCGCCCCCACGGGCTTGGCCAGCTCGGCCTGGCGCTGCCGCGTCTCCTGCCGGAAGCCCTCGTCCGGGTGCTCCACCCGGCCGCCGAGCAGGTGCAGCTCCTCGACCGTGAGCGTGACCGCACCGGCCGGGGGCAGCTGAGCGTCGGTGGGCCCGACCGCCGCTTCGGCGCCGGCCCCGGAGCGGTACGCCGCGTCCTCGCGCGGCGCCGGAGGCGGGGGCGCCTCCCCGGGCTGGTCGGCCCGCCGGGCGTTGTCGGGCGCGTCCGGGTCGCTCGGCGCGTCGGTCGGGCGGTCGGACGGTCCGTCGGGCGGCAAGGAGCTCACAGGCAGGCGACCCTACCGGCCACCACCAGCAGGGCCTGCTCGCTCTGCGCGGCGATAGCGGCGTTCAGCCGGCCCAGCTCGTCCCGGAAGAGCCGCCCGCTGGGCGTCGCCGGCACGACGCCGCTGCCGACCTCGTTGCTCACGGCGACGGCCCGGCGCCGGGTGCCGCGCCAGGCGGCCACCAGCGCCTCCTGCCGCTCGCGCACGGCCGGCAGCGCGGCCCGCGGGTCGTCCCAGGCCCTGCACTCGTCGAGCACGGTTGTGAGCCACAGCGCCAGGCAGTCCACGAGCAGGGGCGGTCCCTCCGCGGCGAGCAGCGGCACGAGGTCGCGGGTCTCCAGCGTCCGCCAGTGGGCGGGCCGGCGCTGCCGGTGCAGCTGGACGCGGGCGTCCCACTCGGGGTCGTCCGGCCGGCCGGGCGCGGTCGCGACGTACGTCACCTCCGGCTCGGCCGCCAGCAGCCCCTCGGCCACGGCGGACTTGCCGGAGCGGGCGCCACCGAGCACGAGGGTGCGCCGGGGGGTGAGGGGGCGGCTCGGCTGCCCGACCAGGTCGAGGGCGTGCCCGTCCGGCACCGCGCGCACGCCCACGGCGGCCAGCTCGCGCGGCAGCTGGTCAGGGCGGTGCCGGTGCGAGAGGCCGACCGCGACCACGTCGGTCGCCGGCCCGACCGCACCGCAGCGCCGCAGCCACGCCAGAGCGGCGGGGTCGGCGTCCCCGAGCAGCACCAGCGCGTACGGGCCGGCGGGGGCGGGCACGGGGCCGGGCGCCGTGACGAGCAGCAGGCGTGGGCCGTCCAGCGGGCCGGCCTCCCAGGCGCCGGGGGCCGTCCGGCGTACGCACACGCCGTCGACCACCGCGTGCTCGCCGACCCCGAGCGCCGGGTCGGGCAGCCGGGCCGCGCCGACGCGTACGTCCCACGGCGCCCGCGGATCGGCGGCCGCGAGCGCACAGGACGCGCAGGGGCAGCCCGGCTCCGGCCAGCCCGCCACCGCTCCGGTCCCGAGCAGCCGGGCCAGCGGGCGGGGGACGGGCATGAGGGGAACGCTAGCCGCCGGTCACGGGGGCCGGCAGCCGTCGGGGCCCGCTCTGCCGGCACCCGGCACCGCAGGAGCCATCGCGACCGAATCGTTGTCGTCGAGGCCTTGACCGACGACGCGGTGCTGGCCACAGTCGGGGCTGCGCTTGTGAGCGCTAACACCGACGCCGCCCCTCGAGGAGACAGATGCAACGCCGCATGCTGCGCCACCCCGGCAGCCCGCCACGGCCACCCCGTATGGCCCGGCCCCTCGTGGGCCTGCTCTCGCTCGCGCTGGCGCTGGGGACCGCCGGCGCGGTCACCGCACCTGCCGCGCAGGCCGCCGAGGTCGCGCCCGGCCTCGTCCTGCACTACCCGCTGCAAGGGGACACCGGCACGGTCGCCGAGGACGCGTCCGGCAACGGCCGCGACGGCGTGCTCAACGGGACCGCGCTCGAGGCGCCGGGCCAGGGCCTCGCCTTCAACGGGACCAACACGTACGTCCGCATGCCCGACAACATCCTCGCCGGCCTGGACTCGATCACGGTCACCGCGGACGTCTACGTCAACCCGGCGCAGGCGACGCCGTACTTCATCTACGGCATGGGCAACACGAGCGGGTCGACCGGGAACGGCTACCTGTTCACCACGGGGAACGACTACCGGTCCGCGATCGCGACCGGCAACTGGTCCACCGAGCAGAACATCCGCCCGGCCGCGTCGTACAACCTCAGCCGCGGCGTGTGGAAGTCCATCGCCGTCACCATCGGCGGCGGCGTCGGCGTCGTCTACGAGAACGGTGTCGAGGTCGGGCGCAACAACGCCGTGACCATCCGCCCCTCCCAGATCGGCAACGGCGTCACCACCGCGAACTACGTCGGCCGCTCGGTCTACACCGGTGACCGGCTCTTCAACGGGCGCATCCGCGACTTCCGCATCTACGACCGGGCTCTCGCCGCCGACGAGGTGAACGAGCTCGCGGCCACCGTGATCTCCGGCGTCGTGGCCGTCGACAAGGCGGCGCTCACCCTGGGCGACACCTCCGCGGTCACCGGCAGCCTCACGCTGCCGACGACGGGGGCGGGCGGCTCGACGATCTCCTGGGCCAGCTCGAACCCGTCGCTCGTCTCGCCCGCGGGTGTCGTCACGCGCCCCGCGTACGGCTCCCCGCCGGGCACGGCGACGCTGACCGCGACCCTGTCCTACCGCGGCATCAGCGACACGAGGACGTTCGAGGTCACGGTGCTCGCGCAGTCGAGCGACGCCGAGCTGGCGGCGCAGGCAGCCGCCGCGCTCGCGGTCCCGAACGCGGACGACGTGCGCGGCAACGTCACGCTGCCGACGACGAGCCGGGGTGCCACCGTGTCCTGGGCATCGAGCGACCCCGCGGTCGTCACCGCCACCGGCGAGGTGGCCCGGCAGGCGGCCGACACCCAGGTGACGCTGACCGCCACGGTGACCTACGGGGCGCAGACCACGACCCGCACGCTGCCGCTGCGCGTCCGGGCCAAGGCGGCTCTCGCGCCGTACGCCGGCTACGCCTTCGCGTACTTCACCGGCGACAGCATCACCGGGGAGAAGATCTACATGGCCGCCAGCCGCGGCAACAACGCGCTGGCCTGGGACGAGCTCAACGGCGGGCAGCCGGTGCTGACGTCCACCCAGGGCACGAAGGGCCTGCGCGACCCGTTCGTCATCCGCTCGCCGGAGGGCGACAAGTTCTACCTCATCGCGACCGACCTCTCGATCGGCAGCGGGACGAGCTGGGACGCCTCGCAGCGCCAGGGCAGCCGCTACATCGAGGTGTGGGAGTCGACCGACCTCAAGACCTGGTCCGACCAGCGCCACGTGCTGGTCTCGCCGGAGACCGCGGGCAACACGTGGGCGCCGGAGGCCTACTACGACGAGAGCCTCGGCTCGTACGTCGTCTTCTGGGCCTCCAAGCTGTACGCCGCGAACGACCCCGGCCACACGGGCAACACCTACAACCGCATGCTGTACGCCACCACCCGCGACTTCGTGACGTTCAGCGAGCCGAAGATCTGGCAGGACCGCGGCGAGTCCCGCATCGACTCCACCGTCATCCGGGAGAGCGGCACGTACTACCGCTTCACCAAGGACGAAGGCGGCGGCGGCACCGGGTGCTCCGACATCATCCAGGAGAAGTCGACGTCGCTGACCGCGGTCGACCTTCCGGGACAGCCGGCGTGGGCGATGCAGGATTCGTGCATCGGGCGCGACGCCGGCACCGCGGCCGTCGAGGGCCCCACTGTCTTCAAGGCGAACCCCGGGGACGTCAACGGCCAGAAGTACTACCTGTTCGTGGACGAGTACGGCCGCCGCGGCTACATCCCGCTGGCCAGCACGTCGCTCGAGACGCCCAACTGGGCGGTCCCGGCCAGCTACAAGCTGCCGGGCGCCCCTCGCCACGGCACGGTCGTCCCCGTGACGAAGGCCGAGCTCGACGGCCTGCGCGCCGGGCTGCCCACGGTGGAGCCCGTCCCGGCCAACGCGAAGGGCGAGATCCTGCGTTACTCGTTCGACCAAGCCAGCGGCTCGACCGTCACCGACAGCTCGGGCAACGCCAAGAACGGCACGATCGTCGGTGGCGGGACGTGGACCGGGGTGGGCTCGCTGCGGCTCGACGGCGTCGACGACTACGTCGACATCCCCGACAACCTGCTCGCGGGCGTCACGGACATCACCATCGAGGCCGACGTCAAGATCGACCCGACCCAGGCGACGCCGTACTTCGTCTACGGCTTCGGCAACACCGACTCCGCGGGTGCCGGCAGCGGCTACCTCTTCACCACCGGCGACAGCTACCGGGCGGCGATCGCCTCCGGCAACTGGACGACCGAGCAGGGCGTGACCGGCACCGGAGCGGTCGCCCGCGGGGTGTGGAAGCACCTGACGTACGTCCTGTCCGGCACCACCGCGACGCTCTACCTCGACGGCGTGCAGGTCGGGCGCAGCACCGACGTGACGCTCGACCCGGGCGACATCGGCAACGGCTACACGCTCGCCAACTACCTGGGCAAGTCCGTCTACAACGGCGACCGGACGCTCAAGGGGGAGGTCCGCGAGTTCGCGGTCTACAACCGGGCGCTCTCGGCGCAAGAGGTGATGACCGCTTCAGGGAACACTGCTGCCGTCGTCGACGTGACGCTCCCGGAGCTGAAGGCGCCTGCCATCGTCGACGCCGACGGCGGTGGCGTGACGCTCCCGGTCAAGCCCGGCACGGACGTCACCACGCTGGCGCCCACGCTGGTCACGTCCGCCGGGGCCACGGTGTCGCCGGAGAACGGCTCCGTCCGAGACCTCACCAGCCCGGTCACCTACACGGTCACGGGCACGGACGGGAAGGTGCGGGCCTGGACGGTGCGGGCGGTGCAGATGCGCACCCCGGTGCTGCCGGGCCTCTACGCCGACCCGAACATCGCGGTCTTCGGCGACACGTTCTACATCTACGCCACCACGGACGGCACGCCCGGCTGGGGCGGCAAGGACTTCTACGTGTGGAAGTCCAAGAACCTGGTCGACTGGGAGCGCTCGGAGAAGCCCTTCCTGACGCTGGACGGGGTGAACGGGAACGTTCCCTGGGCGACCGGCAACGCGTGGGCGCCGACGATCATCGAGCGCGGCGGGAAGTACTACTTCTACTTCTCCGGCCACAACCCGGCGGTCAACCGCAAGACCATCGGCGTCGCCGTGGCCGACAGCCCGGAGGGGCCGTTCACGGCGCAGCCCACCGCGATGATCCTCAACAACGAGGCGGTGACGTCAGGCCAGGCCATCGACCCGGCCGCCTTCCGTGACCCCGCCACGGGCAAGTACTACCTGTTCTGGGGCAACGGCAGCCCGGTCTACGGCGAGCTCAGCGACGACATGCTCTCGGTCAAGCCGGGGACGTTCAAGCGCATCAACGGGCTGACCGACTTCCGGGAGGGCGCGTTCGTCAACTACCGCAACGGCACGTACCACCTGACGTACGCCATCGACGACACCGGGTCGCCGAACTACCGCGTCGGCTACGCCACCTCGACGAGCATCGACGGCCCGTGGACGTACCGCGGCGTTCTCCTCGAGAAGGACCCGTCGCAGGGCCTGCTCGGCACGGGGCACAGCTCCATCGTGCAGGTCCCCGGCACCGACGAGTGGTACATCGCCTACCACCGCTTCGCCATCCCGGGCGGTGACGGCACGCACCGCGAGACGACGATCGACCGGCTCCACTTCGGCGCTGACGGGCTGATGCAGAGGGTCGCGCCGACGCTTACCGGTGTCGACCCGGTCGTCGTGGACCTGACCGGCCCCGAGATCACGGCCGCGACGGCCGGCACCGCGGACGGGACCGACGGCTGGTTCCGGACTCCCGCTTCGGTCATCGTGACGGCGACCGACCCGCGCGGCGTCGCCTCGATCGAGTACTCCGTCGACGGCGGCACGACGTGGAAGGCCTACACCGCGCCGTTCTCCGTCGCCGACGGGACGACGACCGTCAAGGCGCGGGCCACCGACGGGCGGGGCAACGTCGGCACCGCGGCCGACCTGACGGTCCGCCAGGACACGCTCAGCCCGGTGGTGACGTTGACCGGCGGCGTGACGGGCGGGGGCGCGTACGGGCACTCGGCCCGTCCGACGGTGGCCTGGTCCGCCGCGGACGCCACGTCGGGAGTCGCCTCGACGAGCGCGACGCTCGACGGGAAGACGCTCTCGAACGGGGCGGCCGTCGACCTGTCGGCCCTCCCGCTCGGCGGTCACACGCTCGTCGTGCGGGCCACCGACCGGGCCGGTCACGTGCAGGAGCTCACCGTGACGTTCACGGTGACCACGTCCACCACGGACCTGGCGGCACTGGCGGACCGCTACCTCGCCTCAGGGGCCCTGTCGCAGGGTGCGCACACCAACCTGCGCAACCGGCTCGAGGGCGCGGTCGAGGCGCTGGCCGAGGGCAACAGGGCCAAGGCGGCGCGCTACCTGCAGCAGTACGTCGAGCACGCCGAGCGGCGCGTCGACGACCCGGCTGTGCGCAGCCTGCTGATCACGGATGCGCGGGCCCTGCTCGCGCAGCTCGGCGGCTGACGGCCGGGCGAGCAGGGGCGGCGGGCCCGCTGGTGCGCACCAGCGGGCCCGACTCCGCTCTGCGAGGCTGCGGGGATGGATCCTGGTGACGTCGAGGGGCGCTTGCGCTCGGCCCTGGCGGCCCAGCAGCTCGTCCGCCTCTGGCGGCCGCGCCTCGACAGCCACCATTTGCAGGGGTACGTGGCCGGCCTCGGCCGGCGCTGGGTGCTGCTCACCGTGCTGGGCCCGGGGTACGAGCCCGACGGCTGGACCGCGGTGCGGCGCAAGGACGTCATCCGGGTCCGGAAGGCCCCGGCGAGCGAGCTCGTCCGCCGCTCGCTCGAGCTGCGCGCGATGTGGCCGCCACCGCGTCCCGCCCAGCCGGTCGACCTGGACTCCCGCCGGCGGCTGCTCGCCACGGCCGCAATGGCGTACCCGCTCGTGACCATCGCGCCGGAGAAGCGGTGGCGGGACGTCGTCTACATCGGCCGCCCACGGCGCATCACCCGCGACGGCCTGCACCTGCAGCAGGTGGGCCCGGACGGGGTCTGGGACACCGAGCCGACCGTCCACCCGCTCCGGCACATCACGGCTGTGCAGTTCGGCGGGGCGTACGAGAACGTGCTCCTGCTCGTCGCGGGGCCGGCGCCGTCGTGACGCACCGCGCGCGGTCAGCGCGGGCCGGAGGGCTCGGGAAAGGCCTGCCGGGGCGGGAAGGCATGCTCGGTCGGGCCGTGCGCGCGCAGGTGCTGCAGCCGCTGCGCCGCCTCCGGCATCCTCGGGCGGTGGCCCGCGGGCACCCACCACAGCACGCTCGCCGGCTCCGGGTGACGGGCGAACCACGAACGGCGCTGCCGCAGCGCCTCCAGGTGCAGCCCCGAGTGCACGAACTCGGCCAGGCTCTCCAGGGACTCCCACACGGACAGGTTGACCACCAGGCCGGCGCTGCCGGCGAGGTCGAACGCGAACGGGTGGGTGCGCATCCCAGGCGGGACCGTCACGTGGGTGCGCCACACGAAGCCGGGGGCGGCGGCGCCGGCTCGCTCGACCGGCCCGGACGCCTCGACGAAGCCGGCGAGCTGCGGGGATGACGTGGGGGCGACCAGCCGCGAGACGTTGACCTGGGCGAGGTGCACGAGTCGATTGTCCCGCGGCAGAGCGCGCGGGCGCGCGCTCCGGGGGACGGGCGGGGTGCCGTCCGGCAGCCGGCGTGGGTAGGGTCCGGCCATGCCGTGGAGCTGGCGCTACGAGCGCGCGGACGGGTCCGAGGTCACGGGGGCCACGCTGCCCGGATCGGGCTTCCCGACCCAGTCGGACGCGGAGTCCTGGATTGGCGAGGAGTGGCGGGCGCTGCTCGCCGAGGGGGTGGAGCAGGTCACGCTGCTCGAGGACGACACCCAGGTCTACGGCCCCATGAGCCTGCGCCCCTCGGGCGGCGGCATGTAGCCGCCCGAGGGGGCGCTCGGGCTGCTACGGCCGCGGGTTCGGGCTCTGGGTGAGCTCGGGGTCGGTGGCGGCGACGTCGCCGAGGATCGTGTCGATCTCCGCCTTGAGGTCGGCGTCGAGCCTGACCCCGGCGGCCTTGACGTTGCTCTCGACCTGCTCGGGCCGCGAGGCGCCGATGATCGCGGCGGCCACGTTGTCGTTCTGCAGGACCCAGGCCACCGCGAGCGCGGCCATCGACAGGCCCGCCTGGTCGGCGAGAGGGGCCAGCTGCTGGACCTTCTCGAGCACGTCGTCGCGCATCCAGCGCGAGATGAACTGGGCGCCGCCGCCCTTCTGGTCGGTGGCCCGCGAGCCCGCCGGCGGCTCGGCGCCCGGCTTGTACTTCCCGGTCAGGACGCCCTGGCCGATGGGGGAGAAGACGATCTGGCTGATGCCGAGCTCGCGGCAGGCGGGCTCGACCTCGGCCTCGATCACGCGGTACAGCGCGGAGTACTGCGGCTGGTTCGACACGAGGTGCACGCCGAGCTCGTCGGCGAGCGCCTTGCCCGCGCGGATCTGCTCGGCGTTCCACTCCGAGACACCGATGTAGAGCGCCTTGCCGGCCCGGACGACGTCCGCGAACGCCCGCATCGTCTCCTCGAGCGGCGTCTCGTAGTCGTAGCGGTGGGCCTGGTAGAGGTCGACGTAGTCGGTCCCGAGCCGCCGCAGCGACGCGTCGATCGACTCCATGACGTGCTTGCGGGACAGGCCGCGGTCGTTCGCGCCGTCACCCATGGGCCAGTAGACCTTGGTGAAGATCTCCAGGCCCGAGCGGCGCTCGCCCTCGAGGGCCGCGCCCAGGACCTGCTCGGCCCGGCCTCTGGCATAGACGTCGGCGGTGTCGAACGTGGTGATCCCGGCGTCGAGGGCCGCCCGGATGCACGCGGTCGCGGCGTCGTCCTCGACCTGCCCGCCGTGGGTGATCCAATTGCCGTAGGCGATCTCGCTGATCTTCAGGCCGCTGCGGCCGAGGGAACGGAACTCCATGTCCCGACGATAGGAGCCGCGCACCCCTCCGGCAGCGCCAGGGCGTCAGACCTTGGTGCCGCGCTGCACCTGCGGGGCGGGCAGGCGGAGCCTGCGCAGCTGCAGGGCGCGCAGCACGGCGTACGCCACGGCGCCCTTGCGCTGCTCGTCGGGAAAGCGCTCGGGCAGGATCCGGCGCAGTCGGACGCTCGTGATGAAGGCGTCGAGGATGATGCCGATGAACATCAGGAACATGACGTAGATCGACGCGGCCTGGATCGCGGTCACCGGCACGAACGACAGCACGACCACGACGACCGCCACCGGCAGGAACAGCTCGGCGAGGTTCCACCGGGAGTCCACCCAGTCGCGGACGAACCTGCGGACCGGGCCCTTGTCGCGGGCGGGCAGGGCGCGCTCGTCGCCGCGGCGCAGCGCCTCGACCCGCTGCTGGCGCTCCTGGCGGGCGCGCTCGCGCTGGAGGCGGACGGCTTCCTTGCGGTCCTTGGGCGGGCGTACGGCCTGGCGGCGCTGCTTCTCGGCCTCCGCACGCTTGGGCGTGGGCCGCCCCTTGCCGCCGGCCCTGCCGCCGTCGGGCACCTCCTCCGAGGCCCCGGGCACGGGAACCTTGACGAGCGTGTCGTCAGCGGTGGACGAGGAGCTACGGCGCCGGATCACCCTGCTTAGGGTAGACGCTCGCCTGACGGGGGAGGGGCAGCACGGAGCACGGTGCCCCGACGGCGGGCACAGGATCAACGGCACCAGCGGCCGGAGTGGAGCAGGCATGTCGATCATGAAGCGGATGTCGATGATCTTCAGGGCCAAGGCGAACAACGCCCTGGACCGCGCGGAGGACCCGCGCGAGACCCTCGACTACTCCTACCAGCGGCAGCTGGAGCTGCTGCAGAAGGTGCGCCGGGGCGTCGCTGACGTCGCGACCTCGCGCAAGCGGCTCGAGCTGCAGCTCGCGCAGCTGCAGCAGCAGGCGGACAAGCTCGAGGGGCAGGGGCGCCAGGCACTGGGCGCCGGACGCGAGGACCTCG
Source organism: Motilibacter aurantiacus (assembly GCF_011250645.1). Lineage (NCBI taxonomy): Bacteria > Bacillati > Actinomycetota > Actinomycetes > Motilibacterales > Motilibacteraceae > Motilibacter > Motilibacter aurantiacus. Next base: position 48,772 of record NZ_JAANNO010000003.1, on the reverse strand, counting down.
CTCGCGAGGCGCTCACCCGCCGCTCGGGGCTGCAGCAGCAGATCGCCGACCTGCAGGCGCAGCACGCGCAGCTGCAGGCCGAGGAGGAGAAGCTCACGCTCGCCTCGCAGCGGCTGCAGGCCAAGGTCGAGGCGTTCCGCACGAAGAAGGAGACGATCAAGGCCACCTACACGGCGGCCGAGGCCCAGACCCGGATCGGTGAGGCCTTCTCCGGCATCAGCGAGGAGATGGGCGACGTCGGGCTGGCGATCCAGCGCGCGGAGGACAAGACCCAGTCCCTGCAGGCGCGCTCGGGCGCGATCGACGAGCTGCTGGCCTCCGGCGCGCTCGACGACCCCACGGGCACGTCCAAGGACGACATCACCGCCGAGCTGGACCGCATCTCCAGCACCGGTGACGTGGAGCTGGAGCTGCAGCGGCTCAAGGGCGAGCTCGGCTCGGCCCCGGCGCCGCAGGCCATCGAGGGGTCGACCGCTCCCGGCGGCTCCGCCGTCGGGCAGGTCAACGTGCAGAAGGAGGGCCAGGCGTGATCGTCCGCATTCTCGGCGAGGGGCAGTACCACGTCCCCGACAACGAGGTCGACGCCCTCAACGCGCTGGACGACGCGGTCGAGAAGGCCGTGACGATGGCGGACGAGCCGACGTTCCGCAACGCCCTGGCCGCGTTGCTCGGCCACGTGCGCGCGCAGGGCACGCCGCTGCCTGCCGAGGAGCTGGTGCCTTCGGACGCCGTCCTGCCGGCCGAGGACGCCTCGGTCGAGCAGGTCAAGGAGCTGCTCACCGACGAGGGCATGATCCCCGGATGACGCGTGCCGCCACCGCGCCGACCGGTGCCGGGGGGACGCCCGCGTGAAGTCCCGCTACGCCCCGGACCGCGGGCTGGTCGGGCGCATGGTGCTCACCGTCGTGCTGCTCGGCCTGCTGTACGTCGTCGTCATGGCGGTGCTCATCGGGCTCGGCCTGCCCTGGCCGCTCGTGCTGCTGCTCGGCGGTGTCGGGCTGTTCGTGCAGTGGTGGTTCAGCGACCGGCTGGCCCTGGCGTCGATGCGGGCGGTGGAGGTGTCCCCGGCGCAGGCCCCCGAGCTGCACGCGGTCATCGACCGGCTCTGCGCGCTCGCGGACATGCCGAAGCCGCGCGTGGCCATCGCCGACACCGACATCCCCAACGCCTTCGCGACCGGGCGGTCGCCGAAGCGGGCGGTCGTCTGCGCGACCACGGGCATCCTGCGCCGGCTCGACGAGCGTGAGCTCGAGGGAGTGCTCTCGCACGAGCTGAGCCACGTCGCGCACCGGGACGTGACCGTCATGACGGTGTCGTCGTTCGTGTCGGTGGTGGCGGGCCTGCTCATGCGCTCGTTCCTCTTCGGGGGCGTGGCCCCGCGGCGCGGCAACGACCGGGACAACGCGGCGGCGGTCGTCCTGCTGGTCGTCGTCGCGAGCGTGGCGGTCTACGCGGTCAGCTTCCTGCTGATCCGAGCGCTCTCGCGCTACCGCGAGCTCGCCGCGGACCGGGCGGGCGCCCTGCTCACGGGCCAGCCCAGCGCGCTGGCCAGCGCGCTGGTCAAGGTGTCCGGGGACATGGCCCGCATCCCGACACGAGACCTGCGCCAGGCCGAGGCGTACAACGCCTTCTTCTTCGCCCCGGCGCTGGCGGGCGGGTTCAGCATCTCCTCGCTGTTCTCCACCCACCCCTCCCTGGACACGCGGCTCGACCGGCTCTCGCGCATCTCCGGCGAGCTCGGGCGGGCCGGCTGATGGGGCTGCTCGACCGGCTGCTGGGGCGGGCGCAGCCACCGCCTCCCAGCCTCGACGAGCTCTTCGCCCTGCCGGACGCGGCGCTGACGCTGGAGACCTCGCTCGGGCTCAGGCCCACCGGGGTCGGGTCGGTCTGCTTCCGGGCCGCCGAGGGGGCGGCGTTCGCCCAGCTGGAGACCGACGTGCAGGCGTTGCTCGACGCCGACGGCGGGCCGAACGTGGAGCGGTCGCTCGACGGGTACGGCTTCACCTGGCTCACCTGTCGCCACGACCCGGGGGACATGGCCGGCCTGGTGACCGCTCTGCACGCCGTCAACGCGAGCCTCGAGGCGCAGGGTTTCGGCCCGGCCCTGCTCTGCTCCCTGGTGGCCTTCAGCGGCACGCAGGACCAACGGCTGTCCCTCGTCTACCTCTACAAGCGCGGCACGTTCTACCCCTTCGCCCCGACCGGCCACGAGCAGCGCGACAACGCCCTGGAGCTGCAGGCCCGCGGCGCGCTGACCGACCTGCGCGTCGAGCCGGACCTGGCGCGGTGGTTCCCGGTGTGGGGCGCGCCGGGGCTCTGAGGCAGCCACCCGGCCGGGGGCTGCCTCAGGCCCGCGCCCGGGCGGCCCGCAGGTCGTACATCGCCCGGTCCGCGCGGGCCAGGACGTCGGCCGGGGAGTCGGACGGGTGGCCGAGCGCCACCCCGACGGACGCCGAGAGCCGGAGCTCGCCGCCCTCGTGGCCGATGGGCTCGGCCACCGCCTGGGCCAGCCGCCCGGCGAGCGCGAGCGCCTGCTCCTCGGTGACGTCCACCGCGAGCACGGCGAACTCGTCCCCGCCGATGCGGCTGGCCGTGTCCACGGCGCGCAGCTCCGCCGACAGCCGCGAGGCGACCTCGCAGAGGGCGATGTCCCCGGTCGCGTGCCCGTGCCGGTCGTTGACCGCCTTGAACCCGTCGAGGTCGAGGTAGAGGACCGCCACGTGCGAGCCGCTGCGCTCCAGCGCTGCCACCGCCTGGGCGAGCCGGTCGTCGAGGAGCCGGCGGTTGGCCAGCCCGGTCAGCGGGTCGTGCAGGGCCAGGTGGGTCAGGTGCTCCTGGGCCGCCTGCAGGTCGGTCATGTCGTCCACGACCATCACGATGTGCTGGGTGCCGCTGCGCTCGACGAGCCGTGAGTTCACCATCACGCGGACAGCGGCGCCGTGGCCGGTGAGGAGCCGGCAGCGCAGCCGGCTGGTGCTCCCGCCCTCGTTCAACGAGGCGCAGGCGGCGTGCGCGGCCGACGCGTCCTCCGGGTGCGTGATCTCGAACAACGACGTGCCGACCAGCGAGCCGGTCGAGCGGCCGAGGAGGTCGGACAGGGCGTCGTTGGCCTCGAGCACCACCCCCTGCGGGGTGCAGATCACCATCGCGCTAGGCGCGTCCTCGAACGCCTGGTGCGCAGCACGCGTGCCAGTCCCCATCGTCGCCTTCCCCGAGCCCGGCCGCTGTGCCGAAGATCGAGGGAACGGTAGGCGCTGAGCCGGGCCGCGCGCAGCCGTACGCGCCGAGCGCCCGGCTGCGGTGCGCCGTCAGACCCCCCAGTCCGGCCGCAGCGGCATCGCGGCGTCCCCGTCGTCGTGCGTTCTTGCCCCGAGCACCTGGTGCAGCTCGATCCCGCGTCGCTCGAAGGAGACCCGGCATCCGGCCATGTAGAGCCGCCAGACGCGGGCCCGGCCGACGCCGACCTCGCGTACCGCCGCGTCCCAGTTGGCCTCGAGGTTGCGGCCCCAGTCGCGCAAGGTCATCGCGTAGTGCTCGCGCAGCGACTCCTCGTGACGGACCTCGAGGCCGTTGTCCTGCATCGCGGCGATGATCGTGCCGACGCCCATCAGCTCGCCGTCCGGGAAGACGTAGCGGTTGATGAAGCCCTTCTTCTTCAGCGGCCCCTCGAGCGTGGTGGGGCGGGTGATGCAGTGGTTGAGCAGCCGCCCGCCCGGCTTGAGCTTCGACCGCAGCTGGCTGAAGTAGCTCGCCAGCTCACGCCGTCCGATGTGCTCGGTCAGCCCGATGGAGCTGACCGCGTCGAACGCCTCACCCGGCGCGTCCCGGTAGTCCAGGAAACGCACCTCGGCCCGGTCGGCGAGGCCCGCGTCCGCGATGGCCTTCTGCGCCCACTCGGCCTGCCGGCGCGAGAGGGTGACGCCGAGCGCCTGCACGCCGTAGTGCTGCGCAGCGTGCATGACCATGCCGCCCCACCCGCACCCGACGTCGAGCAGCCGCTGCCCGGGCTGCAGGCCGAGCTTGCGGCAGACCAGGTCGAACTTGTTCTCCTGGGCCTGCTCGAGCGTCGCGTCGAGCGTGGGGTAGACCGCGCACGTGTAGGCCATCGACGGGCCGAGGACGTGCTCGTAGAACGTGTTCGAGATGTCGTAGTGGTGCGAGATCGCCTCGCTGTCGCGGCGCTTGGAGTGGCGGCCGCCGCGCAGCACGACCTCCTCGGCCGGGCGCGGCGGCGGCTTGAGCGCCGAGGGGCCGAGCGAGCGCATCACCTCCAGCCGCTGAGGCCAGGAGACCCGGTCGATCGAGGCCTGCGACAGCGACGCGAGCGCCGTGTAGACGTCGCCCTCCACGTCGAGCTCGCCGGAGACGTACGCCCGCCCCAGCCCCAGCTCCCCCGGCGAGGTCACGACGTACGCGACGGCCCGCGGGGAGCGCAGGTGGATCGTGACCTCCGCGTCCGCTGGCCCGGCCGTGCTCCCGTCGTACGCGCGCCAGGCGACGGGCGCGCTCGGGCCGACGACGGCCTCGAAGGCTTCGGCGATCCTCATGCTGGGCCCCCTTCTCGTCTCAGTGCTGCCGAACGGTCTTGGAGTAGAGGTCGAGCAGCCGCCCCTGCGGGTCGTACTCCTTCTTCAACTGCGCGTAGGCCTCGCCGCCGTAGAGGGACCAGAACTCGTCCTCCTCGTAGAAGGAGGTCGAGTAGAGCGACTTGCGCCCGCCGAGCTCCTGGACCTTCTCCTCGATGCGGCGGTTGTGGTGCCCGTCGGACTGTCCCGGCGCGAGCGGCACCGTGGACCAGAACCCGAAGTTCACATACGTGATCTGTGGATCCATGACGTAGAGGTCCCAGGTCTTCGACGGGTCGCGCTGACGGAGCGGGCAGGCCCAGATGGGCTGGATGCCGGTCTGCGCCGAGAGCCAGGCATGGAACTCCGCAGCCCGGGAGATCGGCACCTCGACGTCCTGGACCACGCGCTCGGCCGGGGGCTTGCCCTTGGCGCGGTCGAGCCGCTCACCCACGTGGTAGCGGGACTCCAGCGCGATGAGCTTCCAGTAGGCGTCGCTGCGCAGGTAGCGCTTGGGCCAGAGCCGGCGGACACGGGGGTTCTGCGCGCCGAAGGCCCGCGAGCACCAGAACCAGTCCGTGTCCCAGCGCCAGTAGTAGTCACGGGCGGTCAGATGGTCCTCGCGCCGGGTCTGCAAGGACCGGTAGTAGATGCCCATGCCCGTGTAGTCGGACACGGACGGCGCGGTGTCTGACCAGGAGCCCAGGGTGAGGTAGAGCTCGCTCCCGCTGAACGCCGTCGCGTCGACGAAGTGGACGGGCTCCCCCTGCCACAGGCCGTCCCGGACGGCCTCGTCCATCGCCGCGAAGAGCTCGCCTGCTCCGGTGAACGGCACGTGGGCCAGCCGGACGTACGGTGCGACGGGCTCGAGCTCGATCGTGAGCCGCAGGGCGTAGCCCAGCGTCCCGTAGGAGTTGGGGAAGCCGGAGAAGAGCCGCGCGTGCTCGTTGTCCGGGGTGACGGTGAGGACTCGGCCGTCGCCGGTGAGCACGTCCATCTCGAGGACGGACTCGTGGGGGAGGCCGTTGCGGAAGGACGTCGACTCGATGCCGAGCCCGGTGACGGCGCCGCCCAGCGTGATGGTCTTCAGCTGCGGCACGACCAGGGGGGCGAGGCCGTGCGCCAGGGTGACGTCGAGCAGGTGCTCGTACGTCGTCATGCCCTGCACGTCCGCCGTCCGGGCGTCCGGGTCGACCGAGACGACCCCGTCGAACCCGCTCACGTCGAGGCCGGGGGTGGGGACCGGGCGGCGCGTACGGAAGAGGTTCGACGTCCGCTTCCTCAGCCGGACGGGCGCCCCGGCTGGTATCGCTGCGTAGTCCTGCAACAACCGCTCGCGACGGCGCTCGTACCCGGCCCGGTCGGCCCCGACAACTGCCACGGGCCGACCCTACGCCCGGTCCTGAGGCAACTACCGTCGCCGGGGATCACCCGCGCGTCGTGCCGCTGCCGGGAAGCGCGAGCATCCGCTCCAGCGCGACCTTGGCCCAGTGCGCGGTGTCCCCGTCGACGACGATCCGGTTGACCACACGCCCCGCGACGAGCGACTCCAGCGCCCAGACCAGGTGGGGCAGGTCGATGCGGTTCATGGTCGAGCAGTAGCAGACGGTCTTGTCGAGGAACACGACCTGCTTGTCCGGGTGGGCCTTGGCCAGCCGGGACACCAGGTTGAGCTCGGTGCCGACGGCCCACGCCGAGCCCGCCGGCGCCTGCTCCAGGGTGCGGATGATGTGCTCGGTCGAGCCGACCGAGTCCGCGGCGGTGACGACGTCGTGGCGGCACTCCGGGTGGACAAGGACGTTGACCCCGGGGATGCGGGCACGCACGTCGTCGACGTTGTCCCTGGAGAACCGGCCGTGCACCGAGCAGTGGCCGCGCCAGAGGATCATCTTCGCCGCGCGCAGCTGCTCGAGGGTGACCCCGCCGCCGGGCTTGTGCGGGTTGTAGACCACGCAGTCCTCGAGCGAGAGGCCGAGCTGGAGGACGGCGGTGTTGCGGCCGAGGTGCTGGTCGGGCAGGAAGAGCACCCGCTCGCCGCGCTCGAAGGCCCAGCGCAGGGACCGGTCGGCGTTGGAGGAGGTGCAGATGGTGCCGCCGTTGCGCCCGGTGAACGCCTTGATCGCGGCGCTGGAGTTCATGTACGCCACGGGCACGGTCGACGCGGCCAGCCCGGCCTCGCGGAGCACCTCCCAGGCGTCCTCGACCTGGCCGAGAGCCGCCATGTCAGCCATCGAGCAGCCCGCGGCGAGGTCAGGGAGCACAACCTGCTGCTCGGCAGAGGTGAGGATGTCCGCGGACTCGGCCATGAAGTGCACGCCGCAGAAGAGGACGAACTCGGCCTCGGGCCGGGCCGCGGCCTGCTGCGCCAGCTTGAAGGAGTCCCCGGTGACGTCCGCGAACTCGATGACCTCGTCGCGCTGGTAGTGGTGGCCGAGCACGAACGCCCGATCCCCCAGCGCGGCGCGGGCCCGGCGGGCACGCTCGGCCAGGCCCGGGTCGCTCGGCGCCGGCAGGTCGCCGGGGCAGTCGACGCCGCGCTCGCTGGACAGGTCCCTGTCGCGACCGAGCAGCAGCAGCGCCAGCGGCGACGGGGTCACGCCCAGCCCGAGCCCGGTGGCCGGCGTCGGCGGGGACGACGGCGCCGGAGTGGCCTCGGGGGCGGGGGCGGCAGCGGACGTTGGGCTCACGGGTCTCCCGGGTCGTTCAGGGGGATCGGCATCTTCCCACGGCCTGTCGCGTCGGAGGGGATGTTGGCCACGCTCCAGCCGCGTCGTGACACGTGCAACACGCGAGGTGGGCGCCCCCTTCCCGAACCCGCGGTTCCGGCAGGACTACCGACGGTGATCCGCCCGGCGAGCGCCGGGAACCATCTCGGCGCATCGCTCGATCGAAGGGGGAGATCGTCCCTCTCATGTGCTTCCATGGACGTGGAAGCAACGGGCAGCCGTCGGTGTTGGACCCCTGAGAGACTCGGGGTCGGCACCCGGCCCCGGGAGGCATCAGGACAGGAGCCCCTGCAGCATGACTGTTTCGGACCAGACCCTCGCCGGCACCGAGGTCGCGGACGGCATCGTCCTCACGGACGTCGCGGCCAGCAAGGTCCGTAGCCTGCTGGAGCAGGAGGGCCGCACGGACCTTCAGCTGCGTGTCGCGGTGCAGCCCGGTGGCTGCTCCGGGCTGCGCTACCAGCTCTTCTTCGACGAGCGCTCGCTCGACGGCGACGTCGTCAGGAAGTTCGACGGGGTCGGTGTCGTGGTCGACCGCATGAGCGCGCCCTACCTCACCGGCGCGGTGATCGACTTCACCGACACGATCGAGAAGCAGGGCTTCACGATCGACAACCCCAACGCGCAGAACTCCTGCGCCTGCGGGGACTCGTTCCACTGAGCGGGCCACAACACCTGCGTTCGCCAGGGGAGCCGAGTGCTCCCCGGCCGAGCGGGGGCGGCAGGCATGCCGCCCCCGCGGCTCACGCGCGGAGCAGCTCGAAGGCACGGGCCGTCGCGTCTCTCGGCGCGGCGGTCCTTGTCGTGCTGGCGCTCGTCGCCGGCGCGGTGGCTGCTGCGGGCGGGTTCCCCGGGGACGGGCAGGAGTCCGACGCCGCCCCCGTCGGCGCACCCGGGACCGGCGCCGCGTCGCCCAGCGCGAGCCGGTCGCCGTCGGCCAGCGCGAGCCGGTCGTCGTCGGCCAGCGCGAGCCGGTCGCCGTCGGCGTCGCCCGCCCCCAGCTCGACGGCCAGCCCCACGGACAGCTCGCCCACGGCGCCGACGGGGACGCCGCGCCCCGCGGCCACGGGGGCTCCCCGGCCCACCGGCACGGCACGCGCTCCCGCCCCGGCCGGGCCAGGGGCGACGGCGGCACCGGCGGCCGACGCCCCGGGCCTCGTCCTCACGGCGACCGGGACGTGCTGGTACCGCATCCGCGGCGACGGCGTCATCGTCGGGGAGGGCACGCTGCGCAAGGGCCAGACCCGGCGCTACGACGGCGCCCGCGAGTACGACATCATCCTGGGCAACGCCGGCGGCGTGCAGTACTCCGTCGCCGGGTCCCCGGCACGCTACCGCGGCGAGTACGGCACCCCGCTCCGCTTCACCGTCGTCGACCGGCGCGTTCCCGCGCCCGCCGACTGACCGACGAGCCCCCCCCGCCCCGGGGCGCCGGGGCGCTACGCGCCGCGCCCCTTCCGGCAACGAGCCGGTGCTAGGGTCCAGCGCCGCCAGCCGCCCACCTCAGACCCCAGGAGCAGCGCCCGTGCGCATCGCCGTCACCGGCTCCATCGCGACAGACCACCTGATGCGGTTCCCCGGCCGGTTCACGGACTCCCTCGTGGCCGAGAAGCTGGACAAGATCTCGCTGTCCTTCCTGGTCGACGACCTGGAGCTGCGCCGTGGCGGCGTCGCCGCCAACATCGCCTTCAGCCTCGGCCAGCTGGGCGTGCGCCCGGTGCTCGTCGGCGCCGTCGGGGCGGACTTCGGTGACTACCAGCAGTGGCTGGAGGCGCACGGCGTCGACTGCGGCTCGGTGGCGTACTCGACGAGCCGCCACACCGCGCGCTTCGTCTGCACGACGGACGCCGACCACAACCAGATCGCCTCGTTCTACCCCGGGGCGATGTCCGAGGCGCGCGACATCGCGCTGCGGCCGGTGCTGGACCGGACCGGGGGGCTCGACCTGGTGCTGATCAGCCCGAACGACCCCGCGGCGATGGTCCGGCACACCCGCGAGTGCCGCGAGCTCGGCGTCCCGTTCGCGGCGGACCCCTCCCAGCAGCTGGCCCGGATGCACCGTGACGAGGTCCGCGACCTGGTCGACGGGGCCGCGTACCTCTTCACCAACGAGTACGAGGCCGCGCTCATCGAGCAGAAGACCGGCTGGTCGGCCGACGACCTGCTCGACCGGGTGCAGACCCGCGTGACCACGCTCGGCTCGCTCGGCGTGCTGGTGGAGCGCAAGGGCGAGCCCTCCGTGCGCGTCGGTGCCGCCACCGTGACCGACGAGGTCGACCCGACCGGGGTCGGCGACGCGTTCCGCGCCGGCTTCCTCGCGGCCACGAGCTGGGGCGCCCCGCTCGAGCGTGCGTGCCAGGTCGGTGCCATCGTCGCCGCGCTCGTCCTGGAGACGGTGGGGCCGCAGGAGTACACCCTCGAGCCCACCGCCTTCCTCGAGCGGCTGGCGGGCACCTACGGCGATGACGCGGCCGCGGACCTGCGCGAGCACGTCGCCGCGCTCGCGGGCTAGCCCACCGGGGCGAGCACGGCGTGCCCGTCGAGCCGCCGCCCACGCGCTGGGCGCTCCCGCGCGCCGGGGCGCCCCTGCTCGGGGAGGTCGCCGGGGTGGGAGCCGACCTCGAGCCCGGGACGCTGCTCGCCGCGTACCGCAGCGGGATCTTCCCGATGCGGCTGGACGGCGTGCACGGCCCGCTGGCCTGGTGGTCGCCGGGTCCGCGCGGCATCCTGCCGCTCGACGGGCTGCAGGTGAGCCGGTCGCTGCGACGCTCGCTCCGTCGCTACACCGTCACCGTGGACACCGCTTTCGCCGACGTCGTGGCCGCCTGCGCGGACCCGCGCCGGGACGGCGCCTGGATCGACGACGAGATCCGGGCCGGCTACCAGCGGCTGCACGAGCTCGGATGGGCGCACTCGGTGGAGGCGTGGGAGGGGGGCGAGCTCGTCGGCGGGCTCTACGGAGTCGCCATCGGCGGGCTGTTCGCCGGGGAGTCGATGTTCCACCGGGCCGTCGACGCCTCGAAGGTGGCGTTGGTCTCGCTGGTGCGCATGCTCGGTGAGGACGGCGTCCCCCGGCTGCTCGACGTGCAGTGGAGCACTCCGCACCTGGCCTCCCTCGGGGTCGTCGAGGTCAGCCGGCGCCGCTACCTGCGGCTGCTGCGCGCCGCGCTCGAGCTGCCGCTCCCGACGGCCTTCGACGACGGGCGGCGCTGAGCGCACCTGACCGCGGAGCCGGCGTCAGTGCAGCCGGCGGACGACGTACGCCGCGCCGCGCTCGCGCGGCCGCTCGCCGGCGTACTCGTGGCCGCGCAGGCGGCACCAGGCCGGCACGTCGACGCGGGCCGCCTCGTCGTCGGCCAGGACGGCGACCAGCCCGCCCACCTCCACGTCGCCGACGTGGCGAGCGAGCTCGATGACCGGCAGCGGGCAGCGGCGCCCGAGCGCGTCCACCTCGAGGCCCAGCGCCTCCTCGCTCACAGCCCCGCCACCCCCGCACGCTCACGCAGGCCCTGCACGACGCCCGGCAGCACGTCCAGCAGCCGCTCGACGTCCGCCGCCCGCACCCCGCGGGGGAGGGAGACCCGGACGTTGCCGTGGGTGAGGACGCCCATCGCGGCGAGCACGTGGCTCGGCCGCAGCGTGCTGGCGGTGCACGCCGAGCCCGAGCCGACCGAGACCCCGAGCCGGTCCAGCTCGGTGACCAGTGCCTCCCCGTCGACGAAGAGGCAGGAGAAGGTCAGCACGTGGGGGAGGCGGTCGTCGGGATCGCCCACGACCTCGACGTCCGGGACCCGCCGCGCCAGCTCTTCGCGCAGCCGGGCCACCAGCGCGCGCTGCCGCGCTGCCTCGGCCGCGGCGCCCGCAACGGCTGCCTCCAGCGCCGTCGCGGCGGCGAGGACGGCGGGCAGGTCGAGCGCGCCGGGCACCCGGCCACCCTCCGCCTCGTCCACCGGCAGCGGGGCACGCCAGCGGACGGCGCGGCGCACGGCGAGGACGCCGACCCCCGGCGGGCCACCCCACTTGTGCGCGCTGGCCGTCAGCAGGTCCCAGGGCGGCACGGGCATGCGCCCGACGGTCTGAGCGGCGTCGACCAGCAGCGGGACCCCGGCCTCGGCGCAGGCCGCGTGCGCCGCCGCCACCGGCTGCACCGTCCCGACCTCCTGGTTGGCCGACTGGAGGGCTGCGAGGGACGTGCCGGGCTCCCGGACCGCGTCCGTGAAGGCGCCCAGCGCCACCCGGCCCTGGCGGTCCACCGCGATCGTCGCGACCTCGCCGCCGCCGCGCTCCGCGTGCGCCCCCGCCGACAGCACGGCCGAGTGCTCCACGGCGCTCGTGACCAGCCGGCCGTACGCCCCGCCCGGGCTGCCGGGGCGCCTGGCCAGCCCGCCGAGGACGCCGAGGTGGACGGCGGCGGTGCCCGACCCGGTGAAGGACACCTCGTCCGGCTGCGCGCCCAGGACGGCCGCCACGGACGCGCGGGCCGCGTCGAGCAGCAGCGCGGCCCGCCGGCCCTCGGCGTACAGGCGGCGGGGGTCGGCCCACCCGTCGTCGAGCGCCGCGAGCAGGGCCTCCCGCGCGACGGGCGCGAGTGGCTCGCCGGCAGCCGCGTCGAGGTACGCCCGCGCTCCCGCCATGGCTCCAGCATGCCAACCCGGCAGCGCGCACGGCCGGTTCGAGCGCGTGCTCCACCGCACAGACCATCGCTCAGCGTGCCCCGCCAAGCACCGCCCGGAGCCCGGTAGTACTGTCTGCAAGCCAGGAAAAACGAGTTCGACCGGCGTCGGGCTTCCCTCACGGCAGGGTTCGGCCAGCGCCGCGGGAGAAGGGTTGCGAGTGCGTCCGTACGGTCCTCGGGCCACATCGCCGGCCAGCCCGCCCAGCGCGGCGCTGAAGCCGCGGCGCAAGTGGCGACGTCCCCTCATGCTCTTCACGCTCGCGCCCCTGGTGCTGAGCGGCTGCTCCTCCGAGCTCAACGACCAGTGGGCCCGGGGTGGCCTGCCCGAAGGCGTCACCGACCACTCCCAGCGCATCGAGACGCTCTGGCAGGGCGCCTGGGCAGCGGCGTTCATCACCGGCGCGATCATGTGGGCGCTGATCCTCGGCGCCTGCGTCGTCTACCGCCGCAAGGCGACGGACACCGGGCTGCCGCCGCAGGTGCGCTACAACCTGCCGGTCGAGGTGCTCTACACGACGCTCCCGATCGTCATGGTCCTCGTCTACTTCTACTTCACCGCGCGCGACCAGAACGAGATCACCGAGGTCAACAACGACGCGGCGGTCAACGTCAGCGTCGTCGGCAAGCGGTGGAGCTGGGACTTCAACTACCTCGACGCCGGCGTCTTCGAGAGCGGGACCCCGGGGGAGCCGCCGACGCTCTACCTGCCGGTGGGGGAGAAGGTCCACTTCGACGTGGTGGCGCGTGACGTCATCCACGCGTTCTGGGTGCCGCAGTTCCTCTACAAGATGGACATGATCCCCGGCCGGGTCAACAGCTTCGAGCTGACGCCCACCAAGACCGGCATCTACGCCGGCAAGTGCGCCGAGCTCTGCGGCACGTACCACGCGCGGATGCTCTTCAACGTCGCCGTGGTCGAGCGCGAGGAGTACGACCGGCACCTCGAGGAGCTGCGCGCGGCGGGCAACGTCGGCGACCTGACCGGCGTGAGCGGGCCCGAGCAGCCGCGGTCCGACGACAGCCTGACGATCGACCCTGAGACCGACGAGACGGAATCGGAATGACAGCGATCCAGAACCCCGAGGTGCTCAACGAGAGCGCCATTCCCCGGGGGAAGTCGAAGGGCCGCATCCTGGTCTCGTGGCTGACGTCCACGGACCACAAGGTCATCGGCTACATGTACCTCATCACGTCGTTCGCGTTCTTCCTGGTCGGCGGCATCCTGGCGCTCGTCATCCGGGCCGAGCTGGCGCGGCCGGGGCTCGACTTCGTCAGTGAGGAGCAGTACAACCAGCTCTTCACGATGCATGGCGTCATCATGCTGCTCTTCTTCGCGACGCCGACGTTCGTGGGTTTCGGCAACATCATCATGCCGCTGCAGATCGGCACGGCTGACGTGGCGTTCCCGCGGCTGAACATGCTGGGCTACTACCTGTTCCTGTTCGGTGGCCTCATCGCCGCAGCGGGGTTCTTCACGCCGGAGGGCGCGGCCGACTTCGGGTGGTACATGTACACACCGCTGTCGACGATCTACTCACCGAGCGTGGGAGCTGACCTCGCCGTCGCCGGCGTCATCCTCTCCGGCTTCTCGACGATCCTTGCGGGCGTCAACTTCATCACCACGATCTTCTGCATGCGCGCCCCGGGCATGACGATGTTCCGCATGCCGATCTTCACCTGGAACATCCTGCTCACGAGCGTGCTCGTGCTGCTCGCCTTCCCGGTGTTCACCGCGGCGCTGTTCGGCCTGTTCACCGACCGCAACTTCGGGACGCACATCTTCGACCCGGCCAACGGCGGGGCGATCCTCTACCAGCACCTGTTCTGGTTCTTCGGCCATCCCGAGGTCTACATCATCGCGCTGCCGTTCTTCGGGATCGTCAGCGAGATCATCCCGGTCTTCAGTCGAAAGCCGATCTTCGGCTACAAGGGCCTGGTCTTCGCCACGATCGCCATCGCGGGGCTGTCGGCGACGGTCTGGGCGCACCACATGTATCCGACCGGAGCGGTCTCACTGCCGTTCTTCTCCCTGATGACGTTCCTCATCGCCGTGCCCACCGGCGTGAAGTTCTTCAACTGGGTCGGCACCATGTGGCGCGGGTCGATCACCTTCGAGACCCCGATGCTCTGGTGCATCGGCTTCCTGGTGACCTTCCTCTTCGGTGGCCTCACGGGCATGATCCTCGCCTCGCCGCCGCTGGACTTCCAGGCGAACGACTCGTACTTCGTCGTGGCGCACTTCCACTACGTGGTGTTCGGCACGGTCGTGTTCGCCACCTTCGCCGGCTTCTACTTCTGGTGGCCGAAGTTCACCGGACGGATGCTGGACGAGCGGCTCGGCAAGCTGCACTTCTGGCTGCTGTTCATCGGCTTTCACCTCACCTTCCTGGTCCAGCACTGGCTGGGGGCCGAGGGCATGCCGCGCCGCTACGCCGACTACCTCGCTGCGGACGGGTTCACCACGCTCAACACGGTGTCCTCCATCGGAGCGTTCCTGCTCGGCGCCTCGATGCTCCCGTTCCTCTACAACGTGTGGAAGACGTCCAAGAGCGGGCGCCGCGTCACGGTCGACGACCCGTGGGGCTACAGCAACAGCCTCGAGTGGGCCACCTCGTGCCCGCCGCCGCGGCACAACTTCCTCGAGCTGCCGCGCATCCGCTCCGAGCGGCCGGCGTTCGACCTGCACCACCCGGAGGTGCCGCGCGTCGACACCCCGACGCCCGGCAAGACGCTGCTCGACCAGATCGCTGGGGAGCCGGACCTGGAGGACCGCCGATGAAGGTCGAGGGCTGGCTGTTCGCGTCCGGCGTCATCTTCTTCGGCGCGATCGCGATCATCTACGGCGTCGTCATCCAGGAGCCCGTCGGGACGACGGCCCTCGCGTTCACCGCCGGGCTGAGCCTGCTGGTCGGCTTCTACACGCTGTTCACCGCTCGGCGCATCGGGCTGCGGCCCGAGGACCGCAAGGACGCCGAGATCGCCGAGAGCGCGGGGGAGATCGGGTTCTTCAGCCCCACCAGCTGGTGGCCGCTCGCGGTCGCCTCCGGCGCTGCCCTCGTGACGCTCGGGCTGGTGTTCGGCTGGTGGCTCGTCGGCCTCGGTGCGGCTGCGCTCATCATGGCCGTGATCGGCATGGTCTTCGAGTACTACCGCGGAGAGCACTCGCACTGACGGCGCGAGGCCGCGCTCGACGCCCCGCCGGAGGTTCATCCGGCGGGGCGTGAGATGGGGCACTCGGCCCGCGGGCGGGTCGTTGCTGGCCCTGGACGCGGCGATCGGGGAGACTTGGGTCGTCCTGCGCTGCGTCGGTGGCCAGGGATGCTCTCGATCGGAGGACCGGTGTCCTGCACGTCCACGGGGGTGCCGCGCGCGCGGCGCGTCCTCCAGCTCGTCGCAACCGTCAGCGCGCTCGCCCTCGTGCCGGCGCTCGCCTCGTGCGACTCGGGCAACTCCGAGGCGATCGCCGCGGTCTCCGGCAGCACGCCCAGCGCGTCGGCGTCGGCCTCGGCCGCGCAGATCGTCGTCAGCCCCACCGGCGGTGCCCGCGGCGTCGGCCTGGACTCCGACGTGGTCCTCACGGTGACCGGGGGTGCCCTGCGCGGGGTCGTGGTCACCGACGCGGACGGCGACCGGGTCCCCGGAGCGCTGGCCGCGGACGGCAAGACCTGGGAGCCGGAGGAGCCGCTCGAGCCGGCGACGCGCTACACCGTCAGGACCACGGCTCGCGACACCGAGGGCCGCGTCGCCGCCAGGACGACGCGGTTCACGACCGTGCGGCCGTCCGAGGTGCTCGACACCGCCATCTCCCCGCTGACCGGCAGCACGGTCGGGGTCGGCATGCCGATCGTCGTGCGGCTCAACGCCGACGTGCCGGACGCGCAGAAGGCCGCGGTGGAGAAGGGCCTCACGGTGACCTCGAGCAAGTCCGCCCCGGGCGCGTGGAGCTGGATGAGCGACCGCGAGGTGCACTACCGCCCGAAGGTCTTCTGGCCGTCGAACACCAAGGTCACCCTTGCGGTGGCCCTCAACGGCATCGCCGCCGAGGACGGGGCCTGGGGGACCAGCGAGTCCGACCGGGAGATCAAGTTCTCGGTCGGGGCGTCGATGATCAGCACCGTCGACGTGAGCAAGCACCGCATGGTCGTGCGCCGCAACGGCAAGGTCTGGGCGACCATCCCCGTGACGACGGGCAAGGGCGGCTTCCTCACCCGCGGCGGGACCAAGGTCATCAGCGAGAAGTACGAGATGAAGGTCATGGACGCCGCGACGACCGGCATCTCGCAGGGCGACCCGGAGTACTACCGACTGGACGTCCCTTTCGCGATGCGGGTGACCAACTCCGGGGAGTTCGTCCACGCCGCGCCGTGGTCGACCGGCTCGCAGGGGTCCGCCAACGTCAGCCACGGCTGCGTGGGAATGAGCATGTCCGACGCCAAGCGGCTGTTCGACAACTCGCTCGTCGGGGACGTCGTGAAGGTCGTGGGCTCCTCGCGCGAGCTCGAGCCGGGCAACGGGTGGACCGACTGGAACGTCTCCTGGAAGGACTGGCTCGAGGGCAGCGCCCTCGCCTGAGCGCGTTCGGCACCGTCGCGAAGGCCCGGCACCGCGGTGTCCGGGCCTTCGGGCTGTTGCCCGGGCGGCAGCCCCGCTCGTTGACGGCTGCACCCCAGGCGGGGACGGTGGGTGGCGTGCGGCGGCGGGGCGCGGGCCCCTGCCGCTGCTGAGCAGCGAGGGGGACGCGTGCGCACTGCGACTCTGCGGCGTGCCGGGCTGGTGGTGCCCGTGGCGGCACTGCTGGCCACCGGGGTCGCCGCGCCGGCTGCCGGCGCGAGCACGGGGAGCGACACCGGCCTCGGGATCGGCCGGGCGGGCGGGACACGTTGGGTCGTCGTGGACCCGCGGAGCGCCGACCGGGCCATGGACGGTGACCAGGTGCCGGTGCACCAGAAGGTCGTGGCCCCGCCGGGCGCCACCCTCGCCCAGCTGCGCGAGCGCTTTCCGGGGCGGGAGGTCTACCCGGACACCACCGAGCACCTGCGTGCCCTCCCCTCGCCGCCCTCCGACCCGCTCTACCCCCAGCAGTGGGCGCTGCAGGCACCGCCTGCGGTGCCGGGCGGCGCCGGCCTGGCCGGTGCCTGGCCACTGGCCACCGGCAGGGGAGTGGTCGTCGCGGTCGTCGACACCGGCCTGCGCGCCGAGAGCGGGGAGTTCACCGGGCGCGTCCTGCCCGGGTGGGACTTCATCTCCTCCCCGGAGTCCGCGGGGGACGGGGACGGCCGTGACCCCGACTACAGCGACACGGGGGACTACGGCGACTTCGAGCCGTCCAGCTGGCACGGGACACACGTGGCCGGCAGCGCCGTGGCGGGGGCCAACAACGGCGGCATGGTGGGCGTGGCACCCGAGGCCTCGCTGCTGCCCGTCCGCGCGCTCGGGCGGGCCGGGGGCCTGCTCAGCGACATCCTCGATGCCGTCGTCTGGGCGTCCGGAGGCCGTGTGGCCGGCGTCCCCGACAACCCCACACCGGCGCGGGTCATCAACCTCTCGCTCGGGAGCCAGGCGAGCTGCGGTGCCTACCAGACGGCGATCGACCTGGCGACGTCGCGCGGGGCCGTGGTCGTCACCGCCGCGGGCAACGACGCGGTCGACGCGGCCGGCGCTCGGCCGGGCAACTGCCGCAACGTCGTCAACGTCGGCGCCGTCGCGGCCCAGGGCGTCCGTGCGTCGTACTCGAACTACGGCCCCGACGTCCTGCTGTCCGCGCCCGGTGGCGACCTGTCCTACCTCGACAGCGGGATCCTCTCCGTCGTGGACTCCGGTGCCAGCAGCCCCACCGGCCTCCCCACGTACGGCGCGAACAACGGCACGAGCATGGCCGCCCCGCACGTCTCCGGGGCGGTCGCGCTCGCGCTCGAGCGCAACCCGGCGCTGACGACGGCCGAGATCGCCGACCTGCTGACGCGCACCGCGAGCCCGGTGACGCCGACGTCGGCCGCGCTCTTCACCTGCGCCCCTCCGACCACCTGCGGGGCGGGGGTGCTGAACGCGAGCGCGTTCGTGCAGGCCGTCCCGGTGCTGCCGGCACCGCCGACCGCGCTGGCCGCCACCGCCACCGCGACGTCCCTGCAAGTGACCTGGACGCCCGGGGCCGACGGCGGCACGCCGCTGCTGGACCACGTGGTCGAGTACTCGGCCGACGGCGTCAGGTGGGCCGCCGTCCCGCACCCGCCGTCGCCCGTCGCGTCGCTGACGCTGCCGGGGCTGTCGCCGGCCATGACGTACCAGGTACGGGTCGCCGCCGTGAACAAGGTCGGCAGGAGCGAGTTCACGGCCCCGATCGCGGCGACCACGCTCGCGACCGTGCCGTCGGCGCCGGCGGCTCTGGCCCGGCGGGCTGTCACGCCGACGTCGGTCACCGTCAGCTGGGCCGCGCCGTACGACGGCGGCTCCGCCGTGATCGACCACATGGCCCAGGTCAGCGCCGGCCGGGGCTGGGCCGCGGTGAGGCACCGCCCGAGCAGTGACACGACCGCGACGGTCAGCGGGCTGCGGCCGCGCACGGCCTACCGGCTGCGGGTGGCGCTCGTGAACGCGGTGGGGGCAGGGGCGTACAGCCCCGTCCTCACCGTGCGCACGCCGTGGGCCACCAGGCTGTCCTCGACCAGGGTCACCCCGCGCGGGCCGGTCCGCAGGGGCACCAGGGTGACGGTGTCCACGAAGCTCGGGTACGTCGACGGACGCTCGCTGCGCCCGGTCCGGCGAGCGGCGCTGACCCTCGTCTTCGACCCTGTCGGCCGGCCCAAGCCGCGGGTCGTGGCCACGCTGCGCACGACGAGGAAGGGCTCGGCGTCCGTCGCCTGGCGGGTCCCGGGCAGCGGCACCCTCCGGCTCGTGTACGCGGGGGCGGGCGCCTACGCCGCGGTCATCAGCGGCCCGTTGGCGGTGCGTGCGCGGCGCTAGGCGCTGGTGGCCCGGGCCCCGCGGCCGAGGGGGTCAGGCAGGGCCAGGCCGCGGGAGGGAGCCTCGCGCGGCGCGAGCAGCGCCGGTGAGGCCTCATGGGGCCGGGCGGCCGGCGGCGTGCGCGGTGGCCGCAGTCTCCGCCCGTCGCGCGCCGTGGCGGCAGGGTGTCGGGGGCACGGTAGACGCGGGCACCACCGCTGCTCGCGCCCCCTCCGTCGCCCACCGCCGGGCACGCCGGGAGTCGACGCGGCACTACGCGCCGGACACGCACGAAGGGCGGGTACGCGGCTGGCGCCGCATACCCGCCCTTCGCAGGAGCCGGGGAAAGGAGCCCGTCAGTGGTGGCCGCTGGACTCCAGCTCGTGGACGTCGGCCGGGGTGGCGGGCTCGACGCGGTCCTCGAAGTACCACCGGGAGACCTTGCTGCGGAGCTTGCCGGCCAGGGCGCCGCGCGGGGCCACGCCGTTGCCGTCGGCGCCGGCGGGGAGCACCGGGCGCTGGACCTCCTGGGAGGTGAGCCGCCAGCGCTCCTCGGGCGTGATCGGCTCGTGCACCTCGACGAACTCGCCGTGCGGCAGTTGCATGAGGATGCCGGTCTCGCGGCCGTGCAGCACCTTCTCCTTGTCACGGTGCTGCAGGCCGAGGCAGGCCCGCTTCGTGACCCAGAAGGCCAGCGGCGGCAGGACGAAGAACGCGATGCGCATGAACCAGGTGATCGAGTTGATCGACAGGCCGAAGATCACGGCGATGATGTCGTTGCCGCCCGCGATCCACAGGATCGTGTAGCTGGTGATGAACATGACGCCGAGGCCCGTGCGCACCGGCTGGTTGCGCGGCCGGTCGAGGATGTGGTGCTCGCGCTTGTCGCCGGTCACCCAGGCTTCGAGGAACGGGTAGAGCGCGAAGACCGTGAACATGATCCCGGGGACGACGAGCGACGGGATCAGGACGTTCAGCGAGAGCGTGTTGCCCCAGAACTCGATCTCCCAGTTGGGCATCAGGCGCAGCGATCCCTCGAGGAAGCCGATGTACCAGTCGGGCTGGGAGCCCGCCGTGACCTCACTCGGGTCGTAGGGGCCGTACTGCCAGATCGGGTTGATCGGCGCGACGGCCGCGAGGCCGGCGATGACACCGAAGACCACGAAGAAGAAGCCGCCCGCCTTGGCCGCGTAGACCGGCAGCAGCGGGTAGCCGACGACGTTCTTCTCGGTCCGGCCGGCACCCGGGTACTGCGTGTGCTTGTGGTAGGTCACCAGGCCGACGTGAGCGGCGATGAGCGCCAGGATCGCGCCGGGCACGAGCAGGATGTGGACGACGTACATCCGGGGGATGAGGTCGACGCCGGGGAACTCCCCGCCGAAGAAGAACATCAGGATGTAGCTGCCGACCACGGGGATCGAGAGGATGACGCCCTCGGCGATGCGCAGGCCGGTGCCGGAGAGCAGGTCGTCCGGGAGCGAGTAGCCCATGAAGCCCTCGAGCAGGCCGAGGACGAGCAGGGCCACGCCGAGCAGCCAGTTGAGCTCACGCGGCTTGCGGAACGCGCCGGTGAAGAAGGTGCGGAAGGCGTGCACCACCATGCCCGCGATGAAGATCAGCGCGGCCCAGTGGTGGATGTGGCGCATGATCAGGCCGCCGCGGACCTCGAAGGAGATCTCCAGGGCGGAGGCGTACGCCCGGGACATCTCCTCGCCGCGCAGCGGGCCGTAGGCCCCGTTGTAGACCGTCTCGGTCATCGAGGGGTCGAAGAAGAGGGTGAGGAAGGTACCGCTCAGCAGCAGGATGATGAAGCTGTAGAGCGTGATCTCGCCCAGCATGAACGACCAGTGGTCCGGGAACACCTTGCGGATGTTCTTGCGGACGACCTTGGCCAGCCCAAGGCGGTCGTCGAGGTAGCGGCCGGCGCCGCCGGCCGCGTTGCCCATCATCGACATGTCTAGCCCCGTTCCCAGAAGCTCGGGCCGACCGGTTCAGCGAAGTCGCCCTTTGCCACCAAGTATCCGTCCGCATCCACGGTGATCGCGAGTTGAGGCAGCGGGCGGGCCGCCGGGCCGAAGATGACCGCGCAGTGGCGCGAGGCGTCGAACGTCGACTGGTGGCACGGGCAGAGCAGGTGGTGGGTCTGCTGCTCGTAGAGGCCGACCGGGCAGCCCACGTGGGTGCAGATCTTGGAGTACGCGTAGATGCCCTGGTAGTCCCAGCCCTCGCGCTCCGGGTTCGGCTCGACGTCCTCGGGGGCAAGCCGCATGACGATGACGGCGGCCTTGGCCTTGTCGTTGAGCGTCAGCCCGTCGTGCTCGGTGTCGGCGACCTCCTCGACGTCCTCGCTCGACTCCGAGCGCTCGGGGGTCTCGGGCAGGACGTGCACGACACCGCCGACGGGGATGTCCTCGGGGCGGATCGGCTCACCGGTGGGGTCGAGCACGAGCCGGGCGCCCTCGTGCCACGCGGTGTGGCTCAGCTGCACCCACGGGTCGGTGCTGCGGTTGCGCAGCCAGAGGTCCTTGAGCGGCACGACGGCGAGCAGGCTCGAGCCGCCCATGGCGGCGAGCATGCTGCCCCAGAGCATCTTGCGCCGGCCGAAGCCGGTCTCCTCGCCCGCGTCCTTGAAGATCCGCGCGGTCTCCTCGCGGTCCTCGTCGGTCGAGCGGACCGGCTTGCGCTTCTCCACCGACTCCTCGTCGGGCATGAGCGCCTTGGCCCACTGGATCATGCCGGCGCCGATGGGGAACAGCGCCAGGAACATGCCGAGGCCGAGCGTCATCGTCGACCAGCGGTAGTTGTCACCGCTGGGCAGGCCGAAGGCGAAGTAGCCGACGATGAAGACCGCGGTGCCGACCAGCGAGGTCGCGAAGAGCAGGCTGATCTGCCGCTCGGCGCGCCGAGCGGCCTTCGGGTCGGTGTCGGTGGACCGGTGGACGTGCGCGGGCAGGCCCGGGTCCTGGAACCGGTTCGCCGAGGCGTGCGGGCCGGGTGCGACCGGCAGCGAGCCGCCCTCACCCGGCGCGACCGGGGAGGTGCCGCCGCCGGGGGCCGTGTTGGACTGGGGAGCGGCGTGCCGCCCGCGGACGGACCCGCCGCTCTCGTGCTCCGGCGAGCCGGGGACGTCGTCGTGCGTGCTCATGCGTGTTGCGTCTCCTGCGTCCGGGGCTTGCGCGCCGAATCCCGAGCGGTGCGTGCGGTGGGGGCCATGGCGGTGCTACTTCGCCTTCTGCGTCAGCCACACGGCACAGGCGAGGAGCAGGCCGAGGCCGACGACCCAGCCGAAGAGGCCCTCGGCGGAGGGGCCGAGCGCGCCGAGGCCGGTGAGGCCGGGGCTGGGGTGGTCCGAGCTGGCCTTGATGTACGCGATGATGTCGCGCTTCATGTCCGGAGTGAGCTGGGTGTCCGAGAACACGGGCATGTTCTGCGGGCCGGTGAGCATGGCCTCCCAGATGTGGCGCGGGGAGGTCTGGTTCACCGACGGCGCGTACTTGCCCTCGGTCAGCGCGCCGCCGGAGCCGGCGTAGTTGTGGCACATGGTGCAGTTGGTGCGGAAGATGTCGCCACCCCGCGTGACGTCGGCCTCGGAGTAGTCGAGCTCCTCGTCCGAGGGGATCGCCGGACCGGGGCCGAGCGTCGCGACGTACGCCGCCATGTCGGCGATCTCGTCGTCGCTGAAGCGGACGTAGTCGCGCGGCGCCTGGGCGCCCGGCTGGGCCATCGGCATGCGGCCGGTGCCCACCTGGAACTCGACCGAGGCCGCGCCGACGCCGACGAGGGTCGGCCCAGCCGTCGTGCCCTGGCCCTGGAGGCCGTGGCAGGACGAGCAGTTGGCCAGGAAGAGCTCGCGGCCCGCCTGGACGTTGCCCGGGTTGTCCACGTCGGCGTTGGCCGGCGCGAACAGCGAGTAGACCGCGCCGAAGAGGCCGAGCGCGAGCAGCAGGAGGAGCGACGCCCCCAGCGGCCGCCGACGCAGCGGACGGCGGGCCGGCGTGGCAGCAGCCGTGGCCGGCTCGCCGTCCCCGGCGGCGGGACCGCCCGCGGGACGGTCGGAGGAGTCCTCGGGGCGCAGGTTGGAGTCGCTCACGTCGCCTCTCACTTGAGCAGGTAGATCGTCGCGAACAGGCCGATCCAGACGACGTCCACGAAGTGCCAGTAGTAGGACACGACGATGGCGCTGGTGGCCTGCTCGTGGGTGAAGCGCCTCGCGACGTAGGTGCGCCCGAGGACGAGCAGGAAGGCGAAGAGGCCACCGGTCACGTGCAGGCCGTGGAAGCCGGTGGACAGGTAGAAGATCGAGCCGTAGGGGTCCGAGGCGAGCGTGAGCCCCTCGCGGAACAGCTCCGCGTACTCGTAGGCCTGCCCGCCGATGAAGAACGCCCCCATGACGAACGTGAGCACGAACCACTGCCGGAGCCGCTTCACGTCGCCGCGCTCGGCCGCGAACACGCCCATCTGGCACGTCACCGAGGACAGGACCAGGACGGTGGTGTTCGTCGTCGAGAACGGGACGTTGAGCAGCTCGTTGCGGCTGTCCCAGAACTCCTGCCCGGTCACCGAGCGGAGCGTGAAGTAGATGGCGAAGAGCGCCGAGAAGAACATCAGCTCCGACGAGAGCCAGACGATGGTCCCCACTGAGACCATGTTCGGCCGGTTCGCCGGAGCATGGGCGACCGTTGTCTCCACCGCTGCTGCCGTAGCCACGCGGACATCGTGCCACTTGGCCGTCCGCGTGGCGCGGCGGGGCACCGTGGCGCGCCGCACACTCGCCGTCGCAGACGGTGCCGAGGGCGGGGCGAGGCGTCCTGCCTCCCCGCCCGGGGCGCACGTTGGGCAGGATGCCGACGTGCCGCCCCTGCCCTACGTCGACCTCCGGGTGCTGCGGTCCGAGCTCGAACGGCGGGTCGACGGCGAGGTCCGCTTCGACCCGGGTAGCCGCGGCGCCTACTCCACCGACGCGTCGAACTACCGCCAGGTGCCGCTGGGCGTGGTCGTGCCGCGCAGCGTCGAGGCAGCGGTGGAGGCCGTGGCGGTCTGCCGCGAGCTCGGCGCCCCCGTGCTCTCGCGGGGCGGCGGGACGAGCCTGGCCGGGCAGGCGTGCAACGTCGCCGTCGTCCTGGACTGGAGCAAGCACTGCAACCGGATGCTCTCGGTGGACGTGTCGGCGCGGACCTGCGTGGTGGAGCCGGGGATCGTGCTGGACGAGCTGAACCGGCGGCTGGCGCCGTACGGCCTGCAGTTCGGCCCCAAGCCCGCGACCCACGCCAACTGCACCCTCGGCGGGATGATCGGCAACGACGCCTGCGGCGCGACGGCCCAGGGGTACGGCCGCACGGCCGACAACGTGCGGCGGCTGGAGGTGCTGACGTACGCCGGGGAGCGCTTCTGGGCGGGCGTCGACGGCGCGCCGGAGGCATCGGAGCAGCTGCGGGCGGCCCTGCGCGAGCTCGGCCGCCGGCACGCGGAGCGGATCCGGGCGCGCTTCCCCGACATCCCGCGGCGGGTCTCCGGCTACAGCCTGGACGCCCTGCTCCCGCGTGCGGGGGACGGCACGGGTGGCGACCGTGTCGACAGCGCCGACGAGGTCGACTGGGCCCGGCTGCTCGTGGGCAGCGAGGGCACGCTGGTGACCGTGCTCAGCGCCGAGCTGGCGCTCGTGCCGCTGCCGGCGGCCACGGCGCTCACCGTGCTCGCCTACCCCGGCCTCGTGGAGGCCGCCCGCGCGGTGCCGCCGATCAACGAGCACCACCCGATCGCCCTCGAGGGGTTCGACGCGGAGCTCATCGAGCTCCAGCGCGAGAAGCAGCTGGCGCCGGACGTCCTCGGGGCTCTCCCGCCCGGCGGGGCCTACCTCTTGGCGCAGTTCACCGGGGACAGCCGCGAGTCGGCGGTCACCCGGGCGGAGGCGCTGGCGGCGCAGCTGCCCGGCACGCCCTCGGTCGTCCTGTCCGAGCCGGCGCTGCAGGGCCAGCTCTGGCAGATCCGCGAGTCCGGGCTGGGGGCGACCGCTCACGTCCCGGGGCGGCCCGACACCCATCCCGGGTGGGAGGACTCGGCGGTCGCGCCGGAGCGGCTCGCTGACTACCTGCGCGACCTCAAGGCGCTGCTCGACGCCTCCGGCTACGCCCAGCACTCGCTGTACGGCCACTTCGGCCACGGGTGCGTGCATGCCCGCATCCCGTTCGACCTGCGCTCGGAGCCGGGGGTGCGCGCCTTCCGGCGTTTCCTGGAGCAGGCCGCGGACCTCGTGACGGGATACGGCGGGTCGCTGTCGGGCGAGCACGGCGACGGTCAGGCCCGGGGCGAGCTGCTCGGGCGCATGTTCGGCCCGGAGCTCGTGCGCGCGTTCGAGGAGCTGAAGGCGGTCTTCGACCCGCTGGACCGGATGAACCCCGGAAAGGTGGTGGCACCGAACCGGCTCGACGCGGACCTCCGGCTGCTGGCCCCGTTGAGCCCCCCTTCCTCGGATGCCCGCTTCGGCTATCCGCACGACGGCGGCACCGTGGTGGGCGCTGCCGCGCGGTGCGTCGGAGTGGGGAAGTGCCGTTCGCACGTCGGCGGCGTCATGTGCCCGAGCTACCGCGTGACGGGGGAGGAGCAGCACTCGACCCGCGGACGGGCGCGGCTGCTCTTCGAGCTGATGCGCGACGACGGGACCGTGCGGGAGGACGGCTGGCGGTCCCGGGACGTCCTCGAGGCGCTCGACCTCTGCCTGTCCTGCAAGGGCTGCAAGACCGACTGCCCGGTCAACGTCGACATGGCCACCTACAAGGCCGAGTTCCTGGCCCATCACTACGCCGGCCGGCTGCGGCCCCGCGCGCACTACGCGATGGGCTGGCTCCCGCTCTGGCTGCGGGGCGCGACCCGCGCGCCGCGGCTGGTGAACGCCGTCGGGTCAGCGCCCTTCTCGTCGCGCGTGGTGAAGCTGGTTGCCGGAATCGCGCAGCAGCGGTCATTGCCCTTGGTCGTCGATGAGCGCTTCACCGCGTGGTACGCCGGGCGCGGGCCGCGCGGGGACGGCCGGCGCGGTGAGGTCCTCCTCTGGCCGGACACCTTCACCGACGCGCTCTCCCCGGGGGTGGGCCGCGCCGCGGTCGAGGTGCTCGAGGACGCGGGCTTCCGGGTCGTCCTGCCCCAGCAGGCGCTGTGCTGCGGCCTGACCTGGGTGACCACCGGCCAGCTCGACGTCGCGAAGCGGGTGCTGCGGCGTACGGTCGACGCCCTCCGCCCCCACCTCGACGCCGGACGACCGGTCGTCGGCCTCGAGCCCAGCTGCACCGCGGTCCTCCGGGCCGACGCGCGCGGGCTGCTCCCCGGTGACCCGGACGTCGAGCGGCTCCGGCAGGCCACCGTCACGCTGGGGGAGCTGTTCGCGCAGCGGGCGCCGGGCTGGCGCCCCGCTTCACCCATCGACCGGCCCGCCGTGGTGCAGCGCCACTGCCACCAGTACGCGGTCATGGGGTACGACGCCGACGCGGAACTGCTGCGCCGGGCGGGCGCGCGGGTCGAGGTGCTCGACGCCGGCTGCTGCGGCCTCGCCGGTGACTTCGGGTTCACCGCCGGGCACTACGAGGTCTCGCAGGCCGTGGCGGAGCACGCGCTGCTCCCGCGGCTGCGCGCGCTCGAGGCGGACGCGGCGGTGCTGGCCGACGGGTTCAGCTGCCGGGCCCAGGTCGAGCAGTCCGACGTCGCCGCCCGCCCCCTGCATGCCGCGGAGCTGCTCGCCGCGGCGCTCCGTGGAGTGCCGCCCGTGCCGCCCGGGCGGCCGTCGTGGCGTGCCGGCGCGGCCGTCGACGCCGTCGCGATCGGGGGGCTGCTGACGGCCGGCTACGCCGTCGCGAGGAGGCTGTCCCGGTGAGGCTCCCCTGGCGGCGCCGCCGCGCCGCGCCGCTTCCCGCGTACGCCGACGACGGCTCGCTGCCCGTGCTCGGCGGCAGCGCCGACCCGGCCCGCTCGGACTCCGCGGTGCTGGCCGAGCTCGGGCTGGCGGACGGCGCCCCGCTCCTCGTGCGCCACCACCTGACGCTCCCGGCGCCGGAGGCCGTCGAGCAGGCGCGGCGGCTGGTCGCCGAGGAGGGGTACGCCCTCGCCGCCGAGCGCGACGGCGCCGGCTGGCGCGCCCGAGCCAGCCGGGTCGAGGTGCCCTCCGGGCTGGTCCTGTCGCGCGAGCGCAGCCGGATGGCCGGGCTGGCCCAGCGGCTCGGCGGGGACGTCGCGGGCTGGGACGTCTGCGGCCCCGACGGCGCAGCAGCCGCGCCGCAGCCCTGAGCGCCTGCCGGAGGTCACGCGCTGCTGCTCGGCCGGCCGCCCACGGGCTGGGCGCGCTCGGCCTCAGGACGGCGTGCCGCCCTGGACGGCGGCGGGGACGGCCGGCCGGGCCGCCTGCAGCGCCTCGCGCAGGGCGGTGCGGAAGGCGCGTACGGCCGGGTGGCCCGCGCTCCCGCTCCGGGCGCCGGTGAAGAGCCGGCGGTGCGGCCGGCCCGGCAGCTCCACGAGGCGGACGCGCCGCTCGCGCTCGGCCCAGAGCAGGTCCGGCAGGACCGCGACCGCGTGGCCGGTCTCGACGAGGTGGACGTGGAGCAGCAGGTCCAGGCTGTCGAAGCGGACGTCCGGCTCGAAGCCCGCGCTGCGGCAGAGCGTGCGCACCCACTGCCCGGGTGGGGCCGTGGCCGGGTCGAGCACCCACGGGGCCCCCGCGACGTCGGCGAGGGCGGCCGCGGTGCTGAGCGGGCCGGTCGGCGGGAGGGCGAGGCGAACCTCGTCGACCGCCAGGTCCTCCTCGTGAACGCCCGCGCGCAGCGGCTCCGGCAGCCCGGGGTACTCCTCACCGAGGACGACGTCGAAGTCGTGCGCGAGCAGCCCGGCGAAGGCGGGCTCGGCCTCGCGCTGGCTGATCTCGACGCGCAGCTTCGGGTGCAGCGCGGCCAGCCGCGTGAGCGTCGCCGGGACGAGCGCGAGCAGGACGGTCTGGAAGGACGCGACCCGCAGCGTGCCCGTGACCTCGTGCAGCGACGCGGCAAGGTCGGCCTCGGCGAGCTCGAGCCGCTCGAGGATCGCGTCGGCATGGCGGGTGAGGACGCGGGCCTGCTCGGTGAGGCGGACGCCCCGCCCGACCCGTTCGAGCAGGCGGACGCCGGCCTCGGCCTCGAGCTGCGCGAGCTGTTGGGAGATGGCCGAGGGGCTGTACGCCAGCGCCCGCGCGACCTCGGCCAGCGTGCCGCGCCGCTCCAGCTCGCGGAGCAGCCGGAGCCGCTGGACGTCGAGCACCGGCGGCCCCGATTCGTAAGCAAGTCCGAACGGTATCGCTCAGAACAATACGCTGGACTGGAGCTTCGTCCGCGACGACAGTGCACCCGTGAAGACCTCGCCGCGCTCGCTGCCGTCCCCCCTCCGCCTCGGTGGGAACGGCCCGGCGGTGCTGCTCGTGCTCGCCTCCTGCTCGTCGCTGCAGCTCGGGGCGGCCCTCGCGTCGAAGCTGTTCGCCACGACGGGGAGCACGGGGGCGACCCTGCTCCGGCTCGGCCTGGCCGCGGTCATGATGCTCGTGGTCGTGCGGCCGCGCGCGCGCTCCTGGACGGCCCGCCAGTGGCGTGCGGTCGCAGTGCTCGGCGTGTCGATGGCCGGGATGAACGGCTTCTTCTACGCCGCCATCGAGCGCATCCCGCTCGGGACCGCGGTGACCATCGAGTTCCTCGGCCCGCTGGCCCTGGCCGCGTTCCTCACGCACCAGCGCCGGGACCTGGCCTGGGTGGCGCTGGCCGGCCTCGGCGTCGTCCTGCTGTGGGCCGGCAGCGAGGGCCTCGACGGGGGCGGCCTGGACCCGCTGGGCGTCCTGTTCACCCTGGTCGCCGCCGCCTTCTGGGCCGGCTACATCGTCGCCAGTG
Organism: Motilibacter aurantiacus; assembly: GCF_011250645.1. Classification (NCBI taxonomy): domain Bacteria; kingdom Bacillati; phylum Actinomycetota; class Actinomycetes; order Motilibacterales; family Motilibacteraceae; genus Motilibacter; species Motilibacter aurantiacus. The sequence goes on along the minus strand of NZ_JAANNO010000003.1, from coordinate 19,980 downwards.
CGCGCGTGGGCACCGCTGTGCCCGGCCACAGCGGGCTCGCGGTGGCGGTCGCGATCGGCGCGCTCGTCCTGCTCCCGGCCGGGGCCCACGGCGCCGCATCGGCGTTCGCCGACCCGGGCGTGCTGCTGCTCGCCGCCGGCACCGGCCTGCTCGCCTCGGTCATCCCCTACTCCCTGGAGTTCGCGGCCCTGCGCACGCTGCCCAAGAGCGCCTTCGGGGTGCTGCTCAGCCTCGAGCCCGTCGTGGCCGCGATCGCCGGCTGGGCGCTGCTCTCGCAGCACATGGGGCCGCTCGAGCTCGTGGCCATCGCCGTCGTCGTCGCCGCGAGCGTCGGGTCCACGCTGTCGGCGCGGCCGGGGCCGGCCGCGCGCACGGACCTCGCCGACGGGCCGCGGGCGCCCGAGCCCGCGCTGCCCGGCTGAGCCGCCGCGCGCCGGCTACCCGCCGGGCCGCAGCCGCCGGGCGCGGTCGAGCAGGAGCTCGCGCTCGCGGGTGTTGCGGGTCAAGGACGCGGCGCGGGCGAGCTCCTCCTGTGCCTCGTCGACCCGGCCGAGCCTGGCCAGCAGGTCGGCGCGTACGGCGGGCAGCAGGTGATAGCTGCGCAGGGCGGGGGCATCGAGCAGCTGGTCGGCGAGGGCGAGGCCCTCGGCCGGCCCGTACGCCATCCCGACCGCGACGGCCCGGTTGAGCTCGACGACCGGCGAGGAGGTGAGCTGGGCGAGGGCGTCGTAGCAGGCGACGATCCGCTCCCAGTCGGTCTCCTGCGCGGTGCGGGCGCGGGCGTGGCAGGCCGCGATCCCGGCCTGCAGCGCGTACGGGCCGCGGGCGCCCCCCAGCCGCTCGGCCAGCTCGAGGGCGGCGAGGCCGCGGCGTACGAGGACCCTGTCCCAGCGCGACCGGTCCTGGTCGGCCAGGAGCACCGGCTGCCCCTCCGGGCCGAGCCGGGCGCGCAGTCGGGACGCCGAGAGCTCCATCAACGCGACGAGGCCGTGCACCTCGGGCTCGCGCGGCATCAGCTGTGCGAGGACGCGGCCGAGCCGGAGCGCGTCCTCGCACAGCCCGGGGCGTACCCAGTCCTCGCCTGCCGTCGCGGAGTAGCCCTCGTTGAAGATCAGGTAGATGACGTCGAGCACCGCGCCCAGCCGTGGGGCGAGCTCGGCGCCGCTCGGCACCTCGAAGGGCACGTTGGCCTGGGTCAGCGTTCGCTTCGCCCGGGAGATCCGCTGGCCGACCGTCGGCTCGGGCGCGAGGAAGGCCCGCGCGATCTCGGCCGTCGTCAGCCCGCCCAGCAGGCGCAGGGTCAGCGCGACCTGCGCCTCGGTCGAGAGCACCGGGTGGCAGGCGGTGAAGACGAGCCGCAGCAGGTCGTCCTGCACGCCGTCGACGTTCTCGTCCGGCGACGGCTCCTGCTGCTGCTCCAGCGCGTGAGCCATCTGCGCGTGCTTGCGGTCGAGCATGACGTCCCGGCGCAGCAGGTCGATGCCGCGCCGCTTGGCCGTGGCCATGAGCCAGGCGCCAGGGTTGTCCGGGACGCCTGACTCGGGCCACTTCTCCAGGGCGATCACGAGCGCGTCCTGCGCGAGGTCCTCGGCCACGCCGACGTCACGCACGAGCCGGGCCAGGCCGGCGACGAGGCGGGCCGACTCGATGCGCCACACCGCCTCGACCGCGGCCCTCGTCGCCCCGGCGCTCATCCGGTCAGGCCGACCCGGACGACCCGGACGACCCGGTCTGCTCGCGCAGACGGTCCTCCTGGGCGCGCAGCTCCGGGGTGAGCTCCTCGCCGAAGTCCTCGGCCTCGAAGACCTGGCGGACCTCCAGCTGCGACTCCCCACGAGTGGGGCTGGGGCAGCGCTTCGCCCACTCCACGGCCTCCTCCAGCGACTTGGCCTGGATGAGCCAGAACCCCGCGATCAGCTCCTTGGACTCGGCGAACGGCCCGTCGATCACGGTCCGCGAGTCGCCGGAGAACACCACCCGCGCGCCCTTCGCGCTCGGGTGCAGCCCCTCGCCGGCGAGCAGCACGCCCGCCCGGGCGAGCTCCTCGTTGTACGCGCCCATCGCGGCGAGCTCCTCCGTCGTCGGCAGGACGCCGGCCTCGGTGTCCTCGGTCGCCTTCACGATCACCATGAAGCGCATCGTCGTCCCCTTCCGGTCCGAGCACGGGCCCCTCGGCGCGGCCGCCGCGGTCGTCGTCCCGTTGCTACAACCTCACGACGAGCGGGGGGAGCGCTTTTCGACAGCGGCCGTCCGGGATTCTTCGCGTCGGGAGCGCCCGCCTCAGCCGAGCGCGGGTGCGGGGAGGCGCTCGGGCCGCGCGAACGCCGATGCCAGGCGCTCGGCGAGCGCGGCGTCGCCCTCGACCGATACGTCTCCGGCGGCGACGGCCTCGTCCAGCGGCCGGGAGCCGAGCAGCACGGCCGCCAGCGCGCTGGGGGTGCCGGTCAGCACGGCGCCCGGCGCCTGGGCCATGCCGGGCGCGACCTCGAAGCCGCCCTCGGTGATGCGGACGCCGAACGAGTGGTCGCCGAGCCGCAGCTCGTACGTCGCGGTCAGCCCCGCAGCCGCCACTGGGTCGTACATCGTGCGCAGCGCCAGCACGAACGAGTCCTGGCCGATGTCCTGCACCTCGGGCAGGCTCGGCGACCGGACGCCCCAGCGGCCGAGGGCCTGCAGAACGGGCTCCAGGCCCTGGCCCCACTCGGTCAGCTCGTAGACCGCCGACGCTGCAGGGGGAGGCAGTCGCCGCCGTCGCACGATGCCGGCCTGCTCGAGGTCGCGCAGGCGCTGGGACAGGACGTTGGGACTGGCGAGGGGGAGCCCGGTGCGCAGGTCGGTGAACCGCTTCGGGCCGAGCACGAGCTCGCGCACGACGAGCAGCGCCCAACGCTCACCGACCAGGTCCAGCGCGTGCGCAGCGGCGCACCCGTCGAAGTACTCCCGCCTGGTTGCCACGAGAACTAATCGTACAAGGACCACCTCGTACGGGTGGACGAACAGCCGGTTGCGCGGTAGGACTTGTGGCCGGATCCTGGGCGAGCGGTCACCCGGGCAACGGTGGAAGGACGGCCCGGGTGCCCGAGATCGTGCATCGCGTGGAGACCGCGTACGTCGGGCTGAGCCGCGTGGTCCGGGTGGACTCCTTCGCCGAGATCGCCGACCAGCTGCCGCCGCTGATCTCCTGGCTGCAGGAGCAAGGGGTGGAGCCTGCGGACGCGCCGTTCCTGCGTTACCTGACCTTCTTCGAGGACGGCCGCATCCACGTCGAGGCGGGCGTGCCGGTGGACGTGCCGGTCGACGTGGGGGACACGCCGTACTCCTGCGGCGCCCTGCCGGCGGGCCGCTACGTCGCCGAGGTGCACGTGGGCTCGTTCGAGGGGCTGGCCGACGCCACCGCGCGGGCGCTCGAGTGGGGGAGCGAGCAGGGGCTCGCGTGGGACCGGGACGCCGCGCCGGGCCAGGAGTCCTGGGGATGCCGGCTCGAGGCGTACGAGGCCGACCCGCTGCGCGAGCCGGACCCGAGCCGGTGGCGCACCCGGGTGCTCCTCCGGCTCGCCCAGCCCCCGCAGGCGCGATAGCCGCGAGGACGACCGGCCCGGCCGGTAGAGTCCGGCCTCGTCGACCCGTCCGTCGTTCGACAGCAGGGAGCCGGCCGCACCGATGGCGACGCAGCAGCCGGGCAGCTCGCCCGCGGGCAGTGAGCCCGAGCAGATCATGACGGTCCTCGTCTACAGCGACGACCGCAACACCCGTGCCCGCGTCACCACCGCGCTCGGCCGCCGCCCCGCACGGGACGTGCCGCGGCTGGAGTACGTCGAGTGCGCCACGCAGCCGGCGGTGCTGGAGCGGCTCGGGCGCGGCGGTGTCGACCTCGCGATCCTGGACGGCGAGGCGGTCCCGTCCGGCGGGCTCGGCCTGTGCCGCCAGCTCAAGGACGAGATCTACGCCTGCCCGCCCGTGCTCGTGCTGACCGGCCGCCCGCAGGACGACTGGCTCGCCGCCTGGTCGCGTGCCGACGCCGCGGTGCCGCACCCGCTGGACCCGGTGCTGCTCGCCGACGCCGCCGCCAAGCTGCTGCGGACGCGCCTGGCCGGCGCGGCGGCCCGATGAGCCCGGCCTCCAGCCGCACCTGGCCGAACCTGCTGCACGCGCTGCTGCGCGGCGAGGCGCTGTCGGCCGACGACACCGCGTGGGCGATGGACCAGGTGATGCAGGGCGCCGCGACCCCGGTCGAGATCGCCGGCTTCGCCGTCGCGCTGCGGGCCAAGGGGGAGACCCCCGAGGAGGTCAGCGGGCTGGTCTCGGCGATGCTCACGCACGCCCAGCGGACGGCGGTCCCGGGCGCGGCCGTTGACACGTGCGGAACCGGCGGCGACCGCGCCCACACGGTCAACATCTCGACGATGTCGGCGGTCGTCGTGGCGGCTGCCGGCGGGCGCGTCGTCAAGCACGGCAACCGCGCCGCCTCCTCGCGCTCGGGGTCGGCCGACCTGCTCGAGGCGCTTGGTGTCGTCGTGGACCTCAAGCCCGAGGCCATCCCCGCCTGCGTCGAGGAGGCGGGCATCGCCTTCTGCTTCGCGCCGCTCTTCCACCCGGCGCTGCGGCACGCCTCGGTCACCCGGCGCGAGCTCGGCGTGGCGACGATCTTCAACTTCCTCGGCCCGCTCGCCAACCCGGCGCAGCCGGCCGCCCAGGCGGTCGGCGTCGCCGACGCGCGGATGGCCGGCGTCATGGCCTCGGTGCTGGCCGCCCGCGGGACGTCCGCCCTCGTCTTCCGCGGTGAGGACGGGCTCGACGAGCTGACTGTCACGGGGCCGTCGCGGGTGTGGGAGGTGCGGGGCGGCGCCGTGCAGGAGTGCACGGTCACGCCGGAGGCGCTGGGCGTCTCGCGGGCACCGGCCGAGGCCCTGCGCGGCGAGGACGCGACCTACAACGCGAAGGTCGCCCAGCGGGTGCTCGGCGGCGAGACGGGGCCTGTGCGCGACGCCGTGGTCCTCAATGCCGCTGCAGCTCTCGTCGCGCTCGACGCGGTCGGGGCCGAGCCGACGGCGCCGCTTCAGGAGCGGCTGAAGGCCGGCGTCGTGCGGGCCGGAGCGGCGATCGACTCCGGGGCGGCCGGCACCACGCTGGACCGGTGGGCCGCGGTAAGCCAGCGGCTCGGGGCGGCGAGCTGAGGCTCTCGCCGCCCTGCGGCTGAGGCGGGTGGCCGCCGCGCTACCAGCAGCCGGTCACGGTCGCGGCGAGCGCGTCGATCTTGCGCCGTAGCGTCAGCGTCGAGCGCGGCCCGTTGACCACGACGGCGAACGCCTTGAGCTCGCCGTCCTTGCCGTAGGTCACGCCGGCCAGCGAGACGACGTCGCGCAGCAGGCCGGTCTTGGCCCAGAGCTTGCCCGTGGCGCACTTGGACGGCGCGGTGACGAATCGCCCGCGGGCCGGCCGCAGCGAGCCGGTCTTCCCGGCCGTCGGCAGCCCGCCGTCGATGACGGCCGCGAGCTCGGGCCGGGCCGGGTCGGCGGCGAGCTCCAGGAGCGTGACGAGGGCACGGGCCGTGAGCCGCGTCGTCCGCGAGAGGCCGCTCCCGTCGTCGATCCGCACTCCGGTGAGCGGGACGCCGAGCTGGACGAGCACCGCCGTGCGGGCGGCGGCCGCGCCCGCCCAGTCCGGGGCGAACCCCTGCGAGACCGCCACGTGGCGCGCGAGGTTCTCGGCGATGTCGTTGTCGCTGACCTGCAGCATCTGCCGGACGATGGCCGACAGTGTCGATCCCTGCACCGCCGCGACCTCGACGGCCGCGGCCGGGGCCCGGCCGCGGCGTACGGAGGTGACCGTGACGCCACGGCGCTCGAGCTGCGCCGCGAAGGCCCGGCCGGCGAGCATGCTCGTGTCCATGCTGACCCGCTGGTCCAGGTCGAGCGCGCGGACCGGGGAGACCGAGCCCGGCACGTAGCCGCGCGACCAGCCGCGCGCGTTCGTCGGGCGCGGGAAGTACGAGTCGTCGACCACCACGCTGACCCGACGCTTGCCGGCGGACTTCGCCGCGACGGCCGCACGGTTGGCGAGGGTCTGCACGGCCCGCGTCGTGAGCGAGGCGTCCCCGCCGCCGGAGATCGTGAGCGCGCTGCCGCGCAGGAGGGCCCTGGTGGTGAAGCGGGTGTCCGGGCCGAGCGCGGTCAGGGCGGTGACGGCCGTCGCGAGCTTCGTGGTCGACGCCGGCATCAGTGGGCTGTCGGCCGAGGAGGCGACGAGCTCCTGCCCGGTCGCCAGGTCCTTGACGTACGCCGCCACCTGCCCGCCGATGCCGAGCGAGTCGATGCGGGACGGGACGAGGGCGGTGATCTTCTCGTCGGCCGTCGGGGCCGCGGCCCTGGTGGCGGCCGGCGCGGGCGTCCTCGGCCGGATGCTCGGCTCGTCGTCCTGGCACCAGCCGTCGGCCGGGGCCGGCGTCGTCGGCGCAGCCCCGGCGCTCGGGCAGTACGCCGCGGACGCCGCCTGCGCGAGGTCGGAGCCTCCGCCGCTGGTCAGCAGGCCGGCCGCGACGGCGGCCGCCACGGGAGCGCTGAGGACGGCAAGGCCAAGGCGGGAACGGTGGCGCACTGTCATCCTTCAGGTGCTCGGCGTCCGGGCGGCGCGACTGAAACGCGAGCCGCATCACAGACGGTACGTGGCGGCGGGGCGCTCGTGCGGTAGCGCCGCACAGGACGGTGCCGCGCCCTGTCCGCCGGCACGCCTCCTTCCGGTTGCCCGGGATGGGACCTGCAACCGGGGCATCGGGCGTCGCCCGCCGGGGCGTCGCGCTGCCGGCCCCCTCCACGCGGGTGAATGCGCCATCGAGCCGACCGAGGTTGCCGCCGGGTGAATGCGCCATCCACCCATAGGTTCGCGACGATGCCGCATTCATCCAGACGGGGGTGCGGCGCGGGGGCCGGGGTGCGGGCGTGCGGCGGCGCCGGGACGCGCCCGGGTGGACGTGTCAGTCCGGGTCCTCGACCCCGAGCGCGAAAGCAGCCTCGAGGTCGTGGCGGGAGTACGCGCGGAACGCGATGTGCGTCTCGGTGTGCACGACGCCCTCGACCTTGTTGAGCCGGTCGGCGATGACCTCGGCCAGCTCGTCGTGCTGGCGGACGCGGACGAGCGCGATCAGGTCGACGTCACCTGTCACCGAGTAGACCTCGCTGACCCCGTCGAGGTCCGCGATGCGGGCGGCGACCTCCGGGATCCGGTCGACCTCGGTCTGCACGAGCACGATCGCGGTGATCACCGGAGAGCCTCCTCGAGAGCAAAGCGCCGACGCAGCAGACCCTAGGGCCTCAGCCCGCGGCGCCCCAGGCCGCCGCCGGGTGCTCGCCCGGGCGCAGCCCCCGCTTGTCCGCGAACGGCACGACGTCGGCGTCGCTCACCTCGTAGCGCCCGCGCAGCCCGCCCGCTCCGTACGCGGGGCTGGCCCACGTCCCCTCCAGCTCGACGAGGCGCGTGCCGGGCTGCTCGAGCCAGTCGAGGACGCGCTCGGCCTCCTCCGCGAGCGAGCAGGGCAGCGGGCCGGGCCCGGGGGTGACCGACTCGGCCGTGGCCAGCATGGCCTCGATGTGCGGCGCCGGGTGCTCCTGGCGCGGCACCGCGCAGGAGCCGACGAGCCGCCCCCAGCGGACGGCCGCGAGGTCCCATCCGCCGCCGGTCCGTGGCCGGGCGGCCACGAGCAGCCCGGACGCGGCGAGCGCAGCCAGCCGCTGCGTGCGGGCCGCTCCCCGGACGAACGCGGCCAGCCGGTCGCGGGCGGCGGCTGCGTCCTCGAAGCGCTCCTGCTCCGACAGCCGCTCGATCCGCCGCTCGAGGACGGCGGCGAGGTCGCGCGCGTCGGAGCGGAACGCCGCCCGGACGGCGGCCGCGTGCACGGCGTACTCCTCGACGCTCTCCCGCCCGTCGCAGGGCGCCCCGCACCGGCCCATCTCGGCCAGCGCGCACGCGGGCGTCGCCTTGCGCGGGGAGAGCCGGGCGTTGCACTGCCGGATCCGGAACGCCTGGTGCACGGCGTCGCGCGCCCGCTCGGCGGTGCGGGTCGACCCGAACGGGCCGAGGTAGGAGCCGCCGTCGTCGCGGACCTGGCGGACGATGGAGAGCCGGGGGAACGCCTCGTCGGTGAGCTTGAGCCACACGGAGCGCTCCGGGAACTTCGAGCGGCGGTTGTAGCGCGGGCGCAGCTCGGCGATGAGCCGCAGCTCGCGGACCTGCGCCTCCAGGGAGGTGGCGCAGACGATGGCGTCGACCTTCTCGGCCAGCCCGACCATCTCTGCCATCCGGCGCCGGGGCTCGGACGCGGTGAAGTAGGTCCGGACGCGCGAGCGCAGGTCCTTGGAGGTGCCGACGTAGAGCGCCTTCCCCTTGGCGTCCCGGAAGACGTAGACGCCGGGCTTCGACGGCAGCGCGTCGGCGAGGTAGCGCTTGCGCCGCTGCTGCGGCGTGACCCGGGAGGTGAAGGTGGACAGCTCCTCCAGGCTGTGCACCCCGATGCCGCCGAGCCGCTCGAGCATCCCGTGCAGGACGTCGACGGTCGCCCGGGCGTCCTCGAGCGCCCGGTGGTTGGGCGTCGTGGCGGAGCCGAAGACCCGGGCGAGCGAGGAGAGCTTGCAGTTGGGCGACTCGTCCTTGGACACGAGCTGGCGGGCCAGCCGGGCGGTGTCGACCACGGCGTACGACGGCCAGGGGATCCCGGCCTCGTCGGCGGCGAAGCGCAGGAAGCCGGTGTCGAACGGCGCGTTGTGCGCGACGAGCACCACGTCCGGCCCGCACCACTCGAGGAAGGCCGGCAGCACGGTCTCGATGCGCGGCTGCCCGTAGAGCATCGAGTCGGTGATGCCGGTGAGCACCGCCACGAACGCGGGCACCGGGCAGCCGGGGTCGACCAGGGTCTGGAACTCGCCGAGCCGCTGGCCCCCGCGCACCTTGACGGCGCCGATCTCGGTGATCCGGCTGCCGCCCTGCGGCGAGCCCCCGGTCGTCTCCAGGTCCACCACCACGAACGTCGTCTCCCGCAGCGGCGTCCCGAGCTCGTCGAAGGTGCCTTGCAGCGCGGCGTTCGGCGGGGCGGCGGGACTGGCGCTCATGGCCGGGGACGCTAGGCGGCACCACCGACAAGCCGTCGGCGCCGCGCCGGGGAGCGCCGGGTGAACGGGCAGTGCCGGCGGCACGACGGGCCGGACCTGGCCGAGCATGCACTCGCGGGCCGCGCCGGGCCGTACGCTCGGGCCGTGTCCTCGACCTCGCACCCCGCCCTGCCCGGTCCCGCTTCCCGGTGGCGCTGTGCGCGGTGCGGCAACCTCACCCGCTTCGACGTGACGCGGCGCAGCCGGGTCACCGAGTTCTGGCACTTCGACCTGCCGGGAGAGCCGCGGGTCGAGTCGGTGGAGGTCCACGAGGAGCAGGTCGAGCAGGTGCGCTGCCGCTGGTGCGACTCCGTCGACGACGTCGAGGTCGTTCCCCGCGGGGGCAGCGAGGAGGCGTGACCGCCGCCCCGTCGGCGGGCTCCGGCGAGCCGCGCGACGACGAGGCGGGGCCGGAGGGACACGCGGAGCCGGTGGCCGTGGTGCTGCCCGAGGCTGTGCGGGCGAGAGTCGTGGCGATGGCCGACGAGACGCTGTCCGGGCTCGGCCCGGGGGAGGCGCCGGCCTCCCTGCGCCCCTTCCTCCGCTTCACGGCGGGCAAGCGGGCGCGGCACGCCGGCCCGGCGCTGGCCGCCGCGCTCGAGACCGACGACTCCTTCCGCTCCCGCGTCGCCGCCCGCGTCCGCGAGGGCCGGGCCGACCTCGCCGCCGCGGTGGACGCCGGCCGGCCCCCGGCCGCGGCCGAGCCGGTCGAGGTCGCCGCCGTCGCCTACGTGCTGCGCGCTCCGGGGTGGCAGGCCCTGGTCGCCGCCGCCACCGCCGAGGAGGTGCGCGCCGTCCGGCAGGCGGACGCGTCGAAGGCCGCCGCCGAGGCCGAGCGGCTCTCCGCGCAGCTCGCCGCCGCCCGCACGCAGGCCCGCGAGGAGGCCGAGCGGCTGCGGGCCGAGCTGGGCACCGTGAAGGCCGAGGTCGCCGACCTGCGCCGGCGGCTGCACCGGGCGCGCGAGGAGGCCCGGCTCGCCAAGGAGGGCGCCCACCTCGCGCAGGAGCAGGCCGACGCCGTGCGCGCGGACGCGCAGGCCCGGGCCGGTGCGGCCGAGACCGAGGCCCGCAAGCTGCGCGAGCGGCTGCTGGAGGCCGACGCCGAGCTCGAGACGGCCCGGCGGGTCAACAAGGAGGGCCGCGCGCTCGCCGACGCCCGGGTGCGCCTGCTGCTGGACGTCGTCGCCGACGCGGCGTCCGGGCTGCGCCGCGAGCTCGCGCTCCCGGCCACCGACCTGCGCCCCGCGGACGTCGTCGCCGGCGGGGAGACCGGGTCGGCCGTCTCCTCTGTGGGCGCCCGCGCCATGGCCGCCGACGACCCGGCGGTGCTCGACGACCTGCTCGCGCTGCCCCGCGTGCACCTCGTCGTCGACGGCTACAACGTGACCAAGCTCGGCTACGGCAACCTCTCCCTGCAGGACCAGCGCGAGCGCCTCGTCAACAGCCTGGCCTCGCTCGCGGCCCGCACCGGCGCCGAGGTCACCTGCTGCTTCGACGGCGCGGCGGTGGACGTGCCGGTCGTCATCGCGAAGCCGCGCAACGTGCGCGTCCTCTTCTCGCTGCCGGGCGAGATCGCCGACGAGCTGATCCGCCGGCTCGTGGCCAACGAGCCGGAGGGCCGCCCGGTGGTCGTGGTGTCGAGCGACAAGGAGGTCGCCGAGGGAGTGCGCCGCTCCGGCGCCCGCCCGGTGGCGTCCGCCGCGCTGCTCAAGCGCCTCGAGCGGGGCTGACCTCCTCCGACGGAAAGAGCCTGCTTTCTCGTTCAGCGAAGAGGGCTTCAGTCAACCGCTCGACGCCGTCCGCGGTGAGCCGGATCTCCTGACCCTGCGTGTACCCCGGCACGGACGCCTCGGGCGTGAGCCCGGCGGCCCGGTGCACGAAGTGGCCCGCGGAGCGCAGCAGCGCGATGACGTGGAGCGGCTCCAGCACCGCGAGCGACTTCTGGCCCCGCCGCCGTCCGTCGTGGCGGCGAGCTCCCGGTACGCCGCCGGCCGGGCTCCGATGTCGTCCCGGGCCGCCGGGGCCTCCTCCTGCGAGCACGTGCTCCTGCGGGGCATCGCGGCCCTCCGGCCCGCCCGGCCCCGCGGAAGGAGACCGCGCTCAGCGCTCGCTGTCGAGGTCGCGCATCGAGTGCTCGGGGTAGCGGTCCCCGGCGACGGCGTCCGCGGGCACCGCCGCCGCGACGGACACTAGGTCGGCCGAACTCAGCTTCAGGTCCGCCGCGCCCAGGGACTCGGCGAGCCGCTCCCGCGTACGGGCGCCGACGAGGGGGACGACGTCCGCGCCCTGCCCGGCGACCCAGGCGATGGCGACCTGTGCGGGAGTCGCTCCGCGCTCGGCCGCCACGCGGCGCAGGGCCTCGACGAGCGTGAGGTTCTGCTGCAGGTTCTCGCCCTGGAATCGCGGGCTGTGCGCGCGGAAGTCCCCCTGCGCAAGGGCCCGGGACGGGTCCCAGGAGCCGCTGAGCAGGCCGCGCGAGAGCACGCCGTACGCCGTGACCCCGATGCCGAGCTCGCGGGCGGTCGGCAGGATCTCGGCCTCGATCCCGCGGGAGATCAGCGAGTACTCGATCTGCAGGTCCGCGATCGGGGCGACCGCCGCCGCGCGCCGCAGCGTCCGCGCGCCCACCTCCGAGAGCCCGATGTGCCGCACGTGCCCGGCGTCCACCATGTCCTTGATGGCGCCGACGGTGTCCTCGATCGGCACGTTCCGGTCGAGCCGGGCGGGCCGGTAGACGTCGACGTAGTCGGTGCGCAGCCGGCGCAGGGTGTAGGCGAGCGCGGTCTTCACGGCGGCGGGGCTGCCGTCGTACCCGAGCCAGTTGCCGTCGTAGTCGCGCTGCGCGCCGAACTTCACGCTGACGACGACGTCCTCGCGGCGCCGCCCACGGAGAGCGTCGTGAAGCAGGAGCTCGTTGTGGCCCATGCCGTAGAAGTCGCCGGTGTCGAGCAGGGTGACGCCGGCGTCGAGCGCGGCGTGCACGGTGGCGATGCCCTCCTGCTCGTCGGACGGGCCGTACATCCCTGACATGCCCATCAGGCCCAGGCCGATGGCGCCCACCTGCGGGCCGGTGCTGCCGAGGGTGCGCTTGTCCATGGGAAGCCTCTTCCTGTCGGGCGCGGCGGCCGTCCGCCGCGCCGTGGCTCCACGGTGCCCCGGGGAGGACCCGCCCGGAGAGGACCGCGCATCCAGGGAGCGGCGGTCCCTGGATGCGCGGCCCGGCGCGGGTGACCATGGTGGGCATGGACAGGGACGGGCTCGCCGACTTCCTCCGCCGCCGCCGCGAGCGCCTGCAGCCCGCGGACGTCGGCATCGCGCCGGGCCCGCGGCGGCGTACGCCGGGGCTGCGTCGCGACGACGTCGCGACGCTCGCGGCGATCTCGACCGACTACTACACCCGGCTCGAGCAGGCTCGCGGGCCGCATCCGTCGCCGCAGGTGCTCACGGCGCTGGCGCGCGCGCTCCGGCTCGGCGACGACGAGCGCGACCACCTCTTCCACCTCGCCGGCCAGCAGCCGCCGCGGACGGGGGCGACCCGCCACCACGTACGCCCGGCCCTGCTGCACATCCTCGACTCGCTGCAGGACACCCCGGCCTTCGTCATCACCGACCTGGCCGAGACCCTCGTGCAGAACCGGCTCGCGACCGTGCTGCTCGGGGACGAGACCCGGCACAAGAGCCAGGCCTACCGGTGGTTCCTGGTCCCCGGGGCACGCGCGATCTACCCCGTCGAGGACCACGCCCGGCACAGCCGCGTCATCGTGTCGGACCTTCGGGCGACGTCGGCGCGGCGCAGCGACGACCCGGACGTGACCGAGCTCGTCGAGGAGCTGCTCGCGGGCAGCGCCGAGTTCCGCGAGCTGTGGGAGCGCCACGAGGTGGGGGTGCGCCGCTTCGACAGCAAGCGCATCGTCCACCCGCTCGTGGGGGTCGTCGAGGTGGACTGCGAGACGCTGCAGAGCCTCGACTCCGGCCAGACCCTCGTGGTGCTCACGCCGCGCCCGGGGACGCCGGCCCGCGACCAGCTGTCGCTGCTCGGCGTCGTGGGGCTGCAGGACCTCACCAGCCCGGAGCCGAGCGCGCGCTGAGGCCGCTGCCGGCGCCTCGTGCCGGCTGCTGCCGTCAGCCCGCCGTGAGGTACGCCTCGAGCAGCGGGACGACGTCGACGCCGGCGACCTCCAAGGAGGACCGGGCGGCGCGGGCCGCCCCGAACGCGGCCAGCTCGGCGTTGCGATTGGTCGCGGCGTGCAGGGCCTGCATCGCCCTTCCCTGCTGCAGGAGGCGCCGGTCGGCCCGGGTCGGGCCGTCGCTCGTGCTGCGCATCCACACCGCGGACTCGGCGGCCAGGGCGTCCCGCACCTGCAGCTGAAGGGGCCCGCGCAGGGCCGGCGGGCGGGACGAGGCGAGCCGGGGGAGCGCGGCGCGCACCGCAGGGCGGGTGGCGAAGCCGGCGCGGGTCACGGCCTGCCTCACGACGTACGCGGCGGCGCGGCGCTGCAGCCCGGGAGGCGCGGCGCGCAGCAGCGTCGTGAGCCGGCCCGCGCGTTCCCGGTCCCCGTCCCAGTCGAAGGCCGGCGGGGCCGTCGGGTCGGGCCGCGGCAGGTCCGACAGGAGGGGCGACATCAGGTGGACGTGGGTCATGGCCTTGACGTCCGCCGCCGTCAGCCGGGCGCCGGTGATGCGCTCGGCGATCGCCAGCCCGGCGGGTATCCCCATGCCCTGCCGGGACAGGCTCAGCCCGCTGAGGAACGGCTTGAGCGCGGCGTTCGCCCCGGTGGTGAGCGAGACGGTGCCGTCGAGCATGTCGAACGACGTGACGACCCGGCCGTCGACCGCGTAGCTGAAGGCGTTGTCGTACTCGACGTTCCAGAAGACCGAGACGGCCCTGCCGCCACGCGAGACCGCCCGCAGGACCTCCGGCCTCGTGCACTCGAAGCTGTTGTCGCTCACGAGCACGGCGCTGCGCCCCGCGGTGGCCACCGCGACGGAGTCGAACCCGCTCCAGAACGCGTCCTCGGCGGGCACCATCCGGCGCTCGGGGACGGCGCCGTACTCGCGCAGCACGGTCCGTGCCCCGGTGTTGGTCACGAACGTGACGCAGGCACCCTCGCCCAGCGCACCCTGCTCGGCCCAGGCGTAGCTCGCGGGCCGGACGCTCGGGCTGCCCTTCTCAGCGAGCGCTCCCGAGATCGGGGGCGCGGCGAGCACCGTGGGCGCGGTAGCCCGCTGCGGAGAGGACGCGGTCGCGGGCGCCGTCACGGTGCCGGCGCCGAGGAGCAGCCCGACGGCGAGGGCGGCGCAGGCGGGCGGGAGGAGTCGGGCCACCCGGCGCACTCTAGGGGGGGCCGCCCGACTACAGGCCTCGTTCGCACGCTCAGCAGTACCGCGTCCGGGGGACTTGTCAGTGGTCCCCCCTAGCGTCCTCCATGTCAGACGCGGTGCGCCTCGGGCGGCTCGCGTCAGCCGAGCTAGGAGGAACGCTCATGATCGTCGACTGCGACGGGTGCGTCGTGCGCGGGCGCGGGTGCGCCGACTGCGTGGTCGCCGTGCTCCTCGGGGCGCCGCCGGAGGGTGTCGACCTGGACGCCGACGAGCGCGCCGCGATCGCCGCGCTCTCGGCAGGTGGGCTGGTGCCGCCGCTGCGCCTGGTGCCCCACGAGCCGCGCCGGGCCGCCGGCTGACGCTGCGCCTGCTGCGGTGAGATCGCCGCGGCCCCGCCGGGGCCGGCCGGGATACGTACGCTGCAGGCGTGCCCCGCTCCGCTGCCCGTCCGCACTGGGCGGCTCGGCGGCGGCCGGTGGGCCGCGCGGTGGCGGCGGTGCTCGCGGCCGTCGGGCTGGTCACCGGCTGCTCCGACCCGGGGGCCACGACGGGCGCGCCCACCGCGCCCCACGGCGGGCCGTCGCCGGCGGCGACGGGCGCTCCGCCCGACCGCGAGGCCCGGGCCGCCGAGCTCGCGGTCGTGCTCGACCAGCGGGCAGGCGCGTTGCTGCGCGGGGACCGGGCGGGCTGGCTGCAGGCGGTCGACCCGGCGGCCACCGCGTTCGCCCAGCGCCAGGCCGCCGCCTACGACGCCCTGTCCCTGCTGCCGTTGACGTCCTGGTCCTACTCGGTGCTCGGCACGAGCCCGGCCCGGCCGCGGGACGCCGCGCTCGCGGCCGACCCCGAGTCCTGGGTCGCGCAGGTCGAGCTCAGCTACGAGGTCGCGGGTGCCGACCCGGTCCCGGTCAGGCGCTCACAGGTGCTCACCGTGGTCCGCCGGGCAGAGGGGTGGCGGCTGGCCGACGACGTCGCGCCCCCGGGCGCCGGACGGGCCGACGCGGACCTCTGGGACATCCGGCCGGTGCGGGTGGCGCAGGGCGCGGCGAGCGTCGTCGTCGCGGACGCGTCACTGCCGCCCGCAGCGGCCGACACGGTCGCCGCCCTGGCCGACCGGTCGGTCGTGCGGGTGGACGAGGTGTGGGGGACCGACTGGCCGCGGCGGGTGGTCGTGGTCGTCGCGGGCTCGCTGGACGACCTGGCCGCGCTGCTCGGGCGCGAGCCGGGGAGCACCGGCCCGCTCGCCGGCCTGGCGGCGGTGACGACCGGGCGCGTGGGCGGCACCGGCACGACGAGCGGGGACCGGGTGCTCCTCAACGCGCAGGCCTACGACGAGCTGACCGACGCCGGGCGGGACGTCGTGCTCACCCACGAGATCACCCACGTCGCGACTCGGGCGGCGACCAGGACCCCGGTGCCCGGCTGGCTCGTCGAGGGCTTCGCGGACTACGTGGGCTTCCGGGGCTCCGGCGTGCCCGTCGGCACCGCCGCCGAGGAAGCCCTGGTGCAGGTCCGCGCGGACGGCGTGCCCGACGCGCTGCCCGGCGACGGCGAGTTCGACACCCACATCGGCGCCGAGCCGGAGGCGTACGAGCTGGCCTGGCTCGCCTGCCGGATGATCGCGGAGACGCACGGCGAGCAGCGGCTGGTCGAGCTCTACCGCTCGGTCGCGGGCGGGCGCCGCCTCGATGCCGCGCTGGCCGACGTGCTGGGCGTCACTCCCGCCGGCCTCACCGCGGCGTGGCAGGCCTACCTGGGCAAGCTGGCCGCGTGAACACGTCCCGCGCTGCGGCGCTCGCAGCTCTCGTCGTGCTCGGCGCAGCCCTGGTCGTGGTCGTGGTCGTGACCACTCCCTGGAACGCGCTGCCGGGCCCGGTGCCCGGCGGGCGCGTCCCCGTCGACGCGTCCCGGGACTTCACGGCCGCCCAGGTCGAGCACGCCGACGCCTACCGCTCCGCGGTCCGGCCCTGGGCATACGCCTCGCTCGCCGTCGGTGCCGTGGCGCTGCTCGTGCTCGCCTTCTCCGGCCTCGGGGGACGGCTGATCCGGGTCGTCGCCGCGCCGCTCGGCGGGGGCTGGCTCTGGCAGGCGGCGCTCGGCCCCGTCGCGCTCTGGCTGGTCGTGCGAGCGCTGCAGCTGCCCTTCGACGCGCTGGTCGAGCGGGGGCGGCAGCGCTACGGCATCTCGACGCGGTCCTGGCCCGGCTGGGTGAGCGACGTCGCGAAGAGCTGGGCAGTCACCGCGGTGCTGCTCGTCGTCGTCGCCGTGCTCGCGGTCGCGCTGGCCCGCGCCCTGCCCCGCTGGTGGTGGGCTCCCGGGTCCGCCGTCGCCGCCGTGGTCGTGGTCGTCGCCTCGTTCGTCTACCCGGTCGCCGTCGAGCCGCTGTTCAACAGGTTCGACTCCATGCCGCAGAGCCAGCTGCGGGCCGACCTGCTCGCGCTGGCCGAGCGCGACGGCGTGCCGGTCGAGGACGTGCTCGTCGCCGACGCCTCCCGGCGGACGACGGCGCTCAACGCCTACGTCTCCGGCTTCGGCTCGACCCGGCGCATCGTCGTCTACGACACCCTGCTGCAGGAGGCGACGCCGCAGGAGGTGAAGATCATCGCGGCGCACGAGCTCGGCCACGCCAAGGAGGACGACGTCCTGCACGGGACGCTGGTCGGGGCGCTCGGGGTCGCGGCCGCGGTGTGCCTCCTCTACCTGCTGACGACGTCATCGCCCGTCCTGCGCCGGGCCGGCGCGGAGTCCGCCGCGGACCCGCGCTCGCTCGCCGTGCTGCTGGGGGCCGCGCTCGTCCTGTCCACGCTGAGCACCCCGCTGCAGTCGCTCGTCTCCCGTCACATCGAGGCCCGGGCCGACGTCCACTCGCTCGACCTCACCCGCGACCCCGACACCTTCGTGGAGATGCAGCACCGGCTCGCGCTCAACAACCTCTCCGACCTCGACCCGCCCTGGCTCACCTACGCGGTCTTCTCCACCCACCCCACGGCCCCCGAGCGCATGGCCCTCGCTCGCGACTGGGCGCGGCTGCACGGGGTGGCCGAGCCGGCGGCCCAGGCACGCTGACGGCGTCCCCGCGCAGTCGCAGCCGCGCCCGTCCGACAGGATGAGCCCCGTGGAGGCGACCGAGATCCGCAAGCTCGCAGCGGTGGAGGACCGGCACTGGTGGTACGCCGAGCGCCGCTCGCTGCTCGCGGCCGAGGTGCGCCGGCTGCGCGTGCCCCCCGGCCGCGCGCTGGACGTGGGCGCCGCGGCGGGGGGCAACACCCGGGTCCTCGCCCGGGCCGGCTGGCAGGCCCTCGCCCTCGAGTACGGCGCCGACGGGGCGGCCCTCGCCCGGGAGCGCGGGCTGGCGGTGGTGCGCGGGGACGCGACCCGGCTGCCGCTCGCGGAGGCGAGTGTCGATCTCGTGGTGGCGTACGACGTGCTCGAGCACCTCGACGACGACCAGGCCGCCGCGCGCGAGATCCGGCGGGCCCTGCGCCCCGGGGGCACGGTGCTGGTGGCCGTGCCCGCGGGCATGGGCAACTGGTCCGCGCACGACGAGGCCGTCGGGCACTACCGCCGCTACGAGCGCGACACCCTGCGCGCGCTGCTGGAGGCCGCCGGCCTGCACGTGAGCGAGCTGCGCTCCTGGAACGTTCTGCTCGCCCCGGTGGCCCGGTGGCGGCGGCGGGCGTCGACGGGGTCGGACCTCGACGAGGTCGGCCGCGTCGTGAACGCCGGCGCCCGCGCCGTCGTCAGCCTCGAGCGCGGGCTGCCGGTGGGCCGGCTGCCCGGGCTGTCGCTGCTCGCCACGGCCTCTCGACCGGCCGAGCCGTCCCCGACACCGAGCCGTTGACCGTCCCGCGCACCCTCGTCGTCACCAACGACTTCCCGCCGCGCCAGGGCGGGATCGAGTCGTACGTCGCCGCCACCCTCGCCCGCATGCCTGCGAAGTCCGTCGTGGTCTACGCCCGGGGGCAGGAGGGAGACACGGCGTACGACGCGACGCTGCCGTTCCCGGTCGTCCGTCATCCGCGCGGCATCGTGCTGCCGGAGCCGACCGTCGCCCGGCGGGCCGCGCAGGTCGCCCGGTCCGAGGGGTGCGAGGCGGTCTGGTTCGCGGCGGCGGCGCCGCTCGGCCTGCTCGCCCCCGAGCTTCGGCGACGGGCGGGCGTCGCGCGGGCCGTGGCGACGACCCACGGGCACGAGGTCTGGTGGGCACGGATCCCCGGCGCCCGCGACGTGCTGCGCCGCATCGGTGACGCCGTCGACGTCCTCACCTGCCTCGGGCCCTACACCAAGCGCGCGATCGCGCCCGCCCTGTCCCCGGCGGCGCTCGCGCGCGTGCGCCGTCTCTCGCCGGCCGTGGACGCGACGGTCTTCCGTCCCGGGTGCGGCGGGGACGCCGTGCGCCACCGCTACGGCTTGCAGGGCCGCCCGGTCGTCGTGTGCGTGTCACGCCTCGTCCCGCGCAAGGGCCAGGACACGCTGATCGCGGCGTGGCCGTTCGTGCGGCTCGCCGTGCCGGACGCCGCGCTGCTCCTCGTCGGCGGCGGCAGGGACTTCGACCGCTTGGAGCGGATGGTCGTCGAGCGCGGCCTGGAGGGCTCGGTCGTGCTCACCGGGGCCGTCCCCGCCGAGGAGCTGCCCGCGCACTACGACGCCGGTGACGTCTTCGCGATGCCGTGCCGCTCCCGGCGGGCCGGGCTGGAGGTCGAAGGGCTCGGCATGGTCTACCTGGAGGCGGCGGCGACCGGGCTCCCGGTCATCGCCGGGGACTCGGGCGGGGCACCGGAAGCCGTGCAGGACCGCGTGACCGGGTACGTCGTGCCCGGCCGGTCGCTGCAGCAGACGACCACGCGCGTGCTCGAGCTGCTGCAGGACGCCGAGCGCGGGCGCCGCATGGGCGAGCTCGGGCGCGCCTGGGTGCAGGACCAGTGGTCGTGGGACGCGACCGCGCAACGCCTGGGCGCGCTCCTCGCCGGGGAGGACGTGCCCGCCTGAGACCGGCGCGCTCAGCGCATGGCGCTCGCCGCGTTGAACCGCTCGGCGAGGCCGGTCTGGTTCTCGAGCACCTCGCCGATGCCGTTCTGGATCCCGGAGATGTCGTCGATGACGGAGCGGATCTCCTGAATTGCGCTTCCCGCGTTGTGGGTCTCGTCCTGGATGCTGTTGATCCGGTCGGTCACGTCGGCGCTCGCCGCGCCGGTCTCCTGCGCCAGCTGCTTCACCTCGCCGGCGACGACGGCGAAGCCGCGCCCGACCTCGCCGGCCCGTGCAGCCTCGATCGTGGCGTTGAGTGCGAGCAGGTTCGTCTGGCCCGCGATCGACGCGATCAGCTGCACGACGCTGCCGATACCGCCCGACGCCTCCTGCAGCCGGCTCACGCTGGCCTCGATCGCGTCGGCGCGCTGCATGGCCGCGGCGATGACCTGGTTGGTGCGCTCGGCCTGCCGGCCCAGCTCGGCGATCGATCCGACCAGCTCGGCCGCGGTCTCGGTCACGGCCTGCACGCGCATGACCCGGGTGAGCGCCTGGG